>CAXSFV010000006.1:0-145099 GCA_964236795.1 uncultured Armatimonadales bacterium
CGGCGATGTCTTCGAGCATGGCCTTGCGGCGGTCGCCGAAGCCCGGCGCTTTGACTGCAACCACGTTGAACGTGCCGCGCAGCTTGTTGACGACGAGAGTGGCAAGCGCTTCGCCGTCTACATCTTCAGCGATGATTAGCAGCGGGCGACCTGAGCGCACGACGCTTTCCAGCACCGGCAGCATGTCCTGAATGTTTGAGATTTTCTTCTCAAAGATCAGGATATAGGGGTCGTCTAAGACCGCTTCCAGACGCTCGGTATCGGTGACGAAGTAGGGCGAGATGTAGCCCTTGTCGAACTGCATTCCTTCGACCAGCTCCAGCGTCGTCTGGGTGCCTTTCGACTCTTCAACGGTGATAACGCCGTCTTTGCCGACCTTGTCCATGGCGTCCGCGATCAGCTCGCCGATGAGAGCGATCTTGGCGGAGTTTGTCGCAACTTGGGTAATGGACTCTTTGCCCTGCACCTGAACGGCCAGGTTCTTGATCTCGGCCACAGCGGCTTCGACGGCCTTGTCAATGCCGCGCTTGACCGCCAGCGGGTTCGAGCCGGCGGCGACGTTCTTCAGTCCTTCGCGGACAATCGCCTGGGCCAGCACCGTCGCGGTCGTAGTGCCGTCGCCCGCCACGTCGTTTGTCTTGGACGCGACTTCGCGCACAAGCTGGGCGCCCATGTTCTCAAACTTGTCTTCGACTTCAATCTCTTTAGCAATCGTGACGCCGTCGTCCACGAGTGATGGAGAGCCGAACTTTTTCTCTAACACGACATAGCGGCCGCGTGGTCCAAGGGTGACTTTCACCGCATCGGCCAGGGTGTTGACGCCGCGCTCCAGCGCCCGGCGGGCCTGCTCGTCGAACAATAATTCTTTTGCTGCCATTGTGTGCGTATTCTCCTGTGAACTTAGTTCAAAATGCCCATGATGTCATTGCCAGTCAGGATGATAACATCTTCGCCGCCAACCTTGATCTCGGTGCCGCGATACTTCGCGTAAACGATCTTGTCGCCGACCTTGACGTCCACTGTGCTGAGCTTACCGCTGTCGAGGGTCTTACCCGGCCCGACCGCGAGAACTTCGCCCTGCTGCGGCTTTTCCTGAGCGGTTTCCGGCAGGATAATGCCGCCGGTTGTCTGCGTTTCGGCGTCCAGCGCCTTGATGACGATCCGGTCGCCAAGTGGTTTCAGCATGATGTGATGACCTCCTTCAGTGGGTGTCTGTATATTTTTGCCCGACGCCCCGAATCATACCCGGAATTAGCACTCGTGTCAAGAGAGTGCTAACGCGGAAAACAAAAAGAACAGGGCGGCGGCATTTCTGCCGCCGCCCTGTTAAAGACCCAATCTTAGACTTATTTGTAACCGAACGAGCTGGTCAGCTTGACTTCCGTGATAAACGTACCCCAGTTGGCAAACGAAGGGCGCACGGTATTCGACTTGTTGGAAATCGTTTCCTGCGCCAGCCACATGTTGCCGTCTTCATCCGGCTGGGCCTGAGAATAATCTCCCCAGCGGGCGACGCCCTGAACGGGATTGCCTTTCTTGTCGGTGTTGAAGTAGCCGGTGAAGCCGTCATCCGGCGCAGCGCCAAGGTTTGCAATGTTGACGCCCGTGACCCGCAGATGGGAGTCGAGGGGGACATACGCCGTGCTGGGATAGAAGTCCGGGCCGATCAAGGCACAAGTGACAACCGCGTTGCCGGCGCTGTTGATCCCGATGGAGGGATACGACAAAGTTTCCCCGGCGACACGGGCATATCCCTGGCGGTTGACCGCGCCGGAGACAGTGCCGGAGGCATCCACGCTGGGGGCAACGCTGAAGTAGGTGAACCCGGAGTTCGAGCCGCTGGTCCCATCCGAGAAGCTGGTTTCCACGGCGGAATACAGATGACCGAGAACGTAAGTCACCTGCGTCATGCGCGTGTCGCCGCTGTCAAGCAGCTCTTCCGGGTAGCCCAGGGCCATTCCCTGCGGATACGGGCCGGCCTTCTGAATGGAAGGCGTCGGCTGCGTAAACGGCTGGCTGTTGATCAGCGTATCCGTGAGGGTGAGGCTCGGCACTTTGGCGTTCAAGGACGACGTGTTCGAGATCGCCCAAAGGCCAAGCTGATTGGACGTCGTATCATACACGGTAGACAGGAAGTATTCCGTGCCGCCTGCGGCGCTTTCATATTTTCCGCCCAGGGGAGTCTTCGCAGGATAAACCGTGAAGCCGGCCGGGCTGTTGTACAGGTCACCGCCGCTGAATGAGACAATCGGAGTGGGAGCGCCGGCAACCAGGTCGGCTTTGGAAACGGCCAGAATGCGCTGTCCGACAAAATTTCCGGTGAGGAGGCTGAACTGATTGATGCTCATAAAAAAGCCGTTGGCATCGGCCCCAATTTGAACAAAATCCGGCAGGATGAGGTCATTCGGATCGTTAGGGTCCACAGAGGTATCAAACCGGTACAAGAAATAGTTGCCGGTCGGATCGGAAGTTTGGCTGACGGCCACATTAATTTCTGAGGTGCCGGTCAAAGTGCCGTCGGGATTCTCTCCGAGTGACCATTCTTCGACAAAGAACCGGCCGGTCTTTGCATCGTAGTAGGCACGCGGATCGCTCAGAGACTGCGAGCCATAGGTCCCAGTCGTGCGAAGGTATTCCGGCTCCAGGGCGAGAAACTGGTTCATCGGCGTCGGGGCGGCAGCAACAGTGCCGTCCGTCTTGAAAATTGCCAGGGCATTGTTGACGGATTCCACGACAAAGCCGTTGCCGACGGCGAGCGCCTGGTCCGGCGGCTCGAGGCCATACTGGGTGCCGGCATAAGCGCCGGTTCCGGCGACATCCTGGTCATGAATGCTGATGCCGTCGAACCCGGAAGCGTTCTTGGCGGCAGGCGCAACTATTGCCGAGCTGACGGCGGGAAACGAAAAGGCTTTGTCATTGACCTGTGTTGGGCTGCGGTCATTGAAGTTCAGCCCAAACGAGGGGGTGGCCGTGTCCACCGGGGGAGACAGGAGAGCAAAAGGCAGGAGCGCCCGAACAGCCGCTTCATGCAGGCTTGTCGTGGCGACTGGAGAAACTTTCCCTTTTGAGACCAGGCCATTCATCGCCGCCTGCGCTGAGACCAGCGGCGAAGCCAAAGCAGCGGCAACGCCTAAAACCAACCAGTTTTTTTGCATAATTTTCTTTCTGTTTCTAAGGGGTGTCAGTTAAGCGTCTATCAGAGCGGCAGAAACTGACTTCTTTTTGGCAACAAGCACAGAGCCGAGACCCAGCATCAGCAGCAGGCCAAGCGAGACCGACGTTGCGGTCTCCGGCACCGGACTAGACGTAACATTGATGTCATCAATCTCCAATGTGCCGCTGCTGAGGCTGCCGACCGAGGAAAACGAGAGTGCGCTGAATGCATTTGCCGTGGTGAGGCCCGAAAACGTGTACTGTGTGAACAAGCCGTCGTTGCCCGGTGCCGGGCCATTGAAGCCATTGGCGGTTACAGTGATTGGTTCCAGCGACTTGCCGCCGAACGAGACGTTCAGCACGTCGCCGGGCGTGTCGTCGTTGGCGAAGAACGAGACGGTGTAGAACTGAGTCGGATCAGTCGCCAAGTTCTGGGTAATGCTGTCGGTGGTACCGTCAACGCTCTGGCCGGCGTTGAGGTACAAGCTCTTGCTGCCGTCGAATACAAAAGCGTCCTGGTTATCAATGCCGACCTGCCCGGCAACGGTCCAGTTGGTGTCGAACCCGGTTCCAGCGGCGAAAAAGTCGGTTTGAGTGGTTTGGCCGGGGTCGGCGGACTCGAAGCCGCCGTCTTTGACGATCTGGGCGGATGCGGAGGAAGCAAGGCCAGCCAGGGCAAGAAGCGCTGCCGGCAGTGCATAACGGAAAATTGGGGACATGAATCAGCCTTTCAAGGTGAGTGGGTCAACAAAGCGATGGAAATACTAAGGCTTCGAAGAATAGCTGCGGCATCATTGGCGTCAAGTCAGTGAGAGCGGAAGGGTCGCGGCATTGCGGGGTGCAGGCATAAAAGCGTTAAGCGACGACAAGCAAAAGATGCAGAACGGGACGAAAAAACAGTTACGGGACAAAACAGCGAGTCCCGAAAAAATTTGGCAAGTTTCGCTCTCGCCATGGAATAATGCCAGTTTGGGTTTCGCCTGCGCCATTGCGGGGTGCATTTACTATAGCATCTTTTCGCGGAAATTGAAAGCCTGGAGAAGCCTTATTTTTCATAGATTTTATACAGTGTCATCTTGCTTACGAATTCACAGCAGGATGCCGACGACGCAGGCGGCCATGAGCGACGAAAGCGCCCCGCCGAACATGGCGAGGAGGCCGAGACGGGCCAAATCGGGACGCCGGTGGGGGGCCATGCCGCTGATGCCGCCGACCTGCATGGCGACGGAGGAAAAGTTCGCGAAGCCGCAGAGGGCGTAGATGGCAATAACCGCTGAGCGCGGGGTCACGAAATGCGGATTGGCCGCAAGCTGCTGGGACATTTGAAGATAGGCGACAAACTCGTTGACAGCGGTTTTGATGCCGAGCAGCGGGCCGATCTGCCGGGCGTCGTGCCACGGCATCCCGGTCATCCAGGCAAACGGGGTCGCGATCCAGCCTAAAATCTGCTGAAATGAGAGGCTGGAGTACCCGAAGAAGTGACCGATCCAGCCGATGAGCGCGTTCAGCAGGGCAATCATGGCGATGAAAACGATTAAAACCGCGCCGACATTCAGCGCGAGCGTCAGCCCTTCGAGAGCGCCGCGCGTGAGAGCGTCAATCGCGTTGACATCCGTGCGGTCCACCGTGATCTTCACGGTGCCGGCGGTTTCGGGGATTTTGTTTTCCGGGAAGATCAGCTTCGCGACGACCAGCGACGACGGCGCGGACAGCAGCGACGCTGCTAGAAGATGCCCGGCGGCGTCCGGGAAAAAGCCAGACAGCATGGCGGCGTAGGCCGCGAGGACGCCCGACGCAATGTTCGCAAAGCCCGCTGTCATAATCGCCATCAGCTCGGAGTTCGTGGCGTTTGCAAGAAACGGCTTGACCATCAGCGGGGCTTCGGTCTGGCCGACAAAGATATTGGTCGCCGCCGCCAGCGTCTCCGCCCCGGATGTCCCCATCGAGCGCTGCATGATCCAGGCAATGCCCTGGATAATCTTCTGCATGACGCCGGAGTAGTAAAAGAGAGCTGTTAAAGCGCAAAAGAACACAATCGTCGGCAGCACATAAAACGCAAAGTAGCCGCCGACGTTTGCGTAAGCCGTCGGATGCAAAATCGGCCCCATTTGGGGACTGCCGAGCGGCATTCCGACCGGGATGTTGTTGCCGAGCGCGAGATTGCCGAAAACAAACTTGCCTCCCTGCTGAGAAAAGTCCAGCAGCGCCGCGACCCCCTTCGAGACCGCCGCAAAACCCAGCTTGCCCGGCGCGGTGTCCAGCAAAAGAAACGCGAACACGAACTGGATTGCAAAGCCCCACAGCACCAGACGCAGCGGGGTTTTCTGGCCCCGGCTGCGGATCTGCCCCACCCCGAACGCCACGGCGGCAAAGACAAACAAACCCAAAAGCGAGCGTCCCCGCAGCAGCCACGTCCCACCTTCTGCCGTCCGCGCGGCAGTTTCCGACGTGAACGGCGGCCCAAGCACCGGCGCGGTGACGGCAAGGGTCGGAGACTGGGCATAGGCGGCGGCAAGGCACAGGACGCAGACGACGGCAAAGAAGCAGGCGGAGTAGAACAGGCGGCGCGGGGAAAATGTCAGAGAAGGCATACGAACAGGTTCCAATCGTTGAGTGTGGGTGATGGCGGGAAGTGGGCGGCGCTGCCTTGCTTGCTTTCATTCATCGTGCCGCGCCCGAATTCCTTGTCGGTGGGGTATAATCAGACCGATTTACTTTCAACAGACTTTTTCGAGGAGCATCCACACGGCTATGATCGTTACCACCAAGACCCTGTTCGCCCACGCTTACGGCAAATACGCCGTCGGTGCGTACAACATCAACAACGCCGAGCAGGCGATGGGCCTCTTCAAAGGCAGCATTGACTCCCAGTCCCCGTTCATTATCCAAATCTCCAAAGGCGCACGCGGCTATACCGACAAGCGGATGCTGGAAGCCATTATCCGGGCCTGCGACGACATTTTCCCGGAAGCGGTCTTTGCCGTCCATCTCGACCACGGCGATGAGAAGACCTGCCTGGAGTGCATTGACAGCGGCTTTTATTCCAGCGTCATGATTGACGCCTCCCATGACCCGTTTGACGAGAACGTCGCCACCACAAAGCGCGTTGTCGCCGCCGCTCACGCCAAAGGCGTCTCAGTGGAAGCCGAACTCGGAATGCTCGGCGGCGTGGAAGAAGACATTGCGGTGGACGAGAAGAACGCGCTCCTGACCGACCCTGTCGAAGCCAAAGAGTTTGTCGCCCAGTCCGGTTGCGACTCTCTCGCCTGCGCCATCGGCACCTCCCACGGCGCGTATAAGTTCTCCGGCGGCCAGGGCCTGCATTTTGAGCGCATTGCGGCCATTCAGGAGCAGCTTCCGGGCTTCCCGCTGGTCATGCACGGGTCGTCGTCCGTGCCGCAGGACGAAGTCGCCCGGATCAATGCCGCCGGCGGCAAGCTCAAAGAAGGTGCCAAGGGCGTGGACGCCGACCAGTACCTGCCCGCCGCAAAGCTCGGCGTCTGCAAAGTCAACATTGACACCGACGGCCGTTTGGTCTGGACCCGCGTTCACCGTGAGTTCTTCGAGAGCAAGCCGGAAGACTTCGACCTGCGCTCCCCCGGCAAAGTTTTCATCGCCGAGTACGCCAAGTTCATCGTCAGCCGCTCTGAGTATTTAGGCTCTAAAGGCCAATTAGCCTCCGTCCGCGAGTTCGCCGAAAGCCAGAAGTAAGAGCACAAAGAACCTCACTCGGAAACAAATTTTCACCCTTTCCTTCGGAAGGAGAGGGTAGGCACGGAGCGACCGGGTGAGGTCTCCCTACTTCCGCCTACAAGTTGATTTCTATGCTAAATACACTCAACCCACGCCTCGGCGTCTCCACCTGGAGCCTCAACAAAATGATCACCGCCGGAACGCCGCTGCTGGACATCCCGGCGCAGGTGGCGGCGCATGGCCTTGGCAAGCTGGAAGTCTGTCACTTTCATCTGCCCTCCACTGACGACGAGTATCTTGCCAAGTTCCGGGACGCTTTAGACAGTGCGGGCGTCGAATTCTACACGCTTTTAATTGATGAGGGCGACATCACGCACCCGGACCCGACCGAGCGCAAGAAAGCGCTGGCGATGATCACGGGCTGGATCGAGATCGCCGCTGAGTGCGGGGCGCAGCGTGTCCGTGTCATCGGGGGCTATGCCGAGCCGAGTGAAGCAAACCTCCATCTCAGCGAGGCGGGCTTTCGGAACATTCTCGCTTCTGCCGAAGACCATAGCCTCGGCGTCGTCACCGAAAACTGGCACCGGCTGCTGGACCAGCCTGCCGCCGTGCGAACACTTTTGGAGCGGCTGGACGGGCGCGTCGGCCTAAAGCTGGATTTCGGCAACTGGCCGTCGGACCGTAAGCACCAGGATTTGCCGCTCATTGCAGACCTCGCCGTCTGCACCCACGCCAAAGCCCACTTTCCCGTGCCGGGGGAGATGGACACAGACGACTTTACGCGCTGCCTCGACATCTGCGCCGAAGCGGGCTTCAGCGGTCCGCACATTCTCATCTTCAGTGATCCCGGCGACGAATGGGAGTCTTTGGACCAGATGCGCGACGTAGCCCTGCCCTATGTCGCCGACCGTCCATGATTTACGCAGTCGGGGACATCCACGGCGAAAACGGTGCTTTGCGGGAGATGCTGACAAAGCTGCCTGTTCAGCCCAGCGACCTCATAATCTTTCTCGGCGACGCCGTTAATCGCGGCCCGGACCCATTTGACTGCGTGGAGCAGATACTCGCGTTTGACCGCTGCCGCAAAGTGTTCGTGCAGGGCAACCATGAAGAAGCGCTGCTGCTGTTTTTAGAAGACGGCGACCTCTCAGCGCTGTCCGGCATGGACGCGCAGACGACGCTGGACTCGTATGCGCGGCGCGGCTACGCGCTGACGCCCGGCGATCCGAGTTCCTTTCCCCTCCCCCACTTGCGCTTTTATTCTCAAGCCGAGACGTGGACGCTTCCGTTTTACATCACCGACGACTACATCTTCACCCATGCCGGATGGGACCTCATGCTGCCGCTGACGCTTCAAACGACAAGCACGATGCGCTGGGGCAAAGTCAAGACTGACGCCCATCCGTACTGGACACAGACCGTCGTGCGCGGGCATACGCCGTTCCCGAAAGTTATGTTCGCCCGGACCAAGCAGTACATCGGCGTTGACACCGGGTGCAGTTTTGGCGGCCCGCTCAGCGCCGTCGCCCTGCCGTCGAACGAAGTTTACGCGGCCCGTCCAGTTTCTTACCGGCCCGGTTGGTTCCCTAAATTGCGCGGCGGCATATATCGTGTCTGATGTGATGGCGGCCCAATGGGGTGCAGTCGGTTCCCCCAAAGAAAGTAGGCAAGGGGCATTAGCAGCAGGCACATAATCAGCACGATCTGAGTTATATTCAGCTCAAATCGGTACTTCTGCTGTTGGTAGGATGGCTGCTGGCTGAATGGCTTCCAGCCGAAGCTGCTCTGATAAAACCCGGTGGGTAGCATCTCCGGCAGCAGAGGGGGCAGGTCAGTGACCGGCCTATCGCCGGGCGGAAGCGCCACCTGCTCGAACTGTTCTTCCGGCAGATCAGCGCCGCACCACAAACAGTGCGGAGTGTGCAGATGGTAAAGCTCGCGGTGACACTGCGGGCAATAGATGGTCGGGCGTGACATGGCAGCCTCATTACGCTTTCTTCCTATTTCTTTCTGACACGGGCGCTCCTGAAAAGTTGCAGGAGATACGAAGCCGCCGGGTATACTTTCTGTCAACTATGGTACATCTGATGACTGCGCCGACCCGCGAAGAGTTTATCGAAAAAGCGAAGAGGGGGAACTTAATCCCCGTCTGGCGCGAAGTGCTGGCGGATACCGAAACGCCGGTGTCGGCGTACCGCAAGATCGCAGGCGACGCGCCGAACTCGTTTCTCTTGGAAAGCGTGGAAGGCGGCGAGCGTCTGGCCCGGTACTCTTTTCTTGGCACTGACCCTTTTTTGATCTTTCGTAGCAAAGGAGACGCGGCAACAATCACCGAGGGCGGACGCACGGAAACGCTGTCGCTCTCGGCGGGATCGCGGGACCCGCTGCACGTCTTGAAAGAACTGCTGGAGCGTTATGTTTATGTGCCGTCGCCGGAGCTGCCGCCGTTTGTCGGCGGCGCGGTCGGCATGATCGGCTACGACACGGTACGCTTTTTGGAAAAACTGCCGACGCTGGCCGAAGATGACCTGAAGCTCGACGACTGCGTGTTTCTGTTTACGGATGCACTGCTTGTCTTTGATAATGCCAAACATAAAGTGCTGGCGCTTTGCAACGCCCGAATCGCGTCCGGCGAAGACCCCGGCGCGGCGTATGACGCGGCAGCGGGCAAAGTCAACGCCCTGCTGACGCTGCTGCGCGGCCCCGCCCTCCTGCCTGCCCCGCCATCACTAGGAACCGGGGAGCAGTTTGTGTCAAACCGCACGGAGGCCGACTACAAAGCCGCCGTGCTGAAGGTCAAAGATTACATCGCGGCGGGCGACACGTTCCAGGCGCAGATCGGGCAGCGGCTGTCGAAAGCACTTCATGCCGACCCGTTTGACGTTTACCGCGCCCTGCGGTCCATCAACCCCTCGCCCTATATGTTTTATTTCAACTTCGGCGATACCCAGCTTGTCGGCGCGTCGCCGGAGCTGCTAGTTGGGGAGAAGTCCCGCAAAATCACCATTCGCCCTATTGCCGGCTCGCGGCACGGACGCGGCAAAACCCAAGCCGAAGATGACGCCATTGCCGCCGATCTGCTGGCTGACGAAAAAGAGCGGGCCGAGCATATCATGCTCGTAGACCTCGCCCGCAACGACATCGGGCGGGTGGCCCAGTACGGCACGGTGAGCGTGGACGAGCTGATGATCATTGAAAAATACTCGCACATCATGCACATCGTCTCAGAAGTCACAGGAATGCTGCGGCCCGAACTTGACAGGTTTGATGCCCTGCGGGCATCGTTCCCGCACGGCACGGCAACGGGCGCCCCGAAGGTCCGCACGATGCAGATCATTGAAGAGCTGGAGCCGACCCGGCGCGGCGCGTATGCCGGCGGCGTCGGCTACTTTTCGTTCAGCGGGGCGATGGACCTGGCGCTCGTCCTCCGTACCGCCGTCGTTAAAAACGCCACCATCTACATCCAGGCCTCCGGCGGCGTCGTCGCCGACTCCGTCCCTGACTACGAGTACCGGGAAACGCTCGCCAAGATGCGGGCCTTGACCCGCGCCGTCGAGTGGGCCGAAGCGGGATTGGAATAAGCGATGCCAACTATACTTCTTACGGGTTTTGCACCGTTCGGCGAGAGCAGAAGCAACCCGTCGCAGTCAATTTCGGAACGCCTGCATGGGGAGACTATCGGTGGGGCGCAGGTGGTCGGCGTAACCCTGCCAGTGGTCATGGGCGCGGATTTTGAGCGAGTCGCGGCGGCGATCAACGAACACAAACCCGTTCTGGTTCTGTCGCTCGGACTGGCATCGGGAACCACCTGCCTGGATGTGGAGCGGTTCGCGGTGAACCTCCGAGTGGCGGAGCCGGGCGATCCTGAGAAGCCGCTGGAGCCGAACCTGCCACAGTCCCTCATTGCCGGGGACGGTCCGCCTGCGCTGTTTCCGACGCTTGACTGCGAGCGGATCGCGGCGGCAATCCGCGAGACGGCCGGCGTTCCGGCGCGGGCGCACGGCTACGCCGGGTCGTATGCCTGCAACCACATTTTGTACCAGACGCTGCTGTACGCTGTGCAGAATAGCTTAAGGTACAAAGCAGGATTTATTCATCTGCCGCTATCTTCGGAGCAAGTGATTGCCGAAAACAAGCTGCACCTGCCGTCGCTGCCGCTGAACGTGATGACAGAGGGAGTACGGGCCGCGATTGAAGCCGCGCTGCTGGGGTGACGCTCATAGACGCGGCAGGTTGACGGTGTTCCAGACGATCAGCTTATCGCCCTGGCGCAGCATGGCCCGGAGGTCGCCGTCCTGGGTGAACGCGAAGCCGACGGCACTGGGGTCTTGGTGGCACAGGCTGAGAAGCGCCTGATTGCGCGGGCCGAAGGAGCGGGAGGAAATCAGGGTCATGTCCGACGCAGTTTCATCGGCGGCGAGGTAGACGCGCCCCGGCAGGGCTTGGAGACCGGGCTGGCCGCCGAAAGAAAGCAGCTCAAGCTGCGGCGTTAGGCACAGGGGACCATCGCCGCACATGAGAGACGCTAAAAACTGGGCGGCGCGTGCGACCTCGTCGTCACGGATCAGCGACGCTGTCAACAGATCGGGTTCCTGCAAGAGCAAAGCATCCGGCGAAGGATGCTGGGGCGGGGCGGCCGTCAGCACCTCGGCGGCTTCAGTCTGCCGGACAATCGCTGCCGCCGCCCGCTGTTCCAGCAGGCGCCGAAGTTGTGGGTAGACGCCGCCCTGAGGCGGCGCGAGCCAGCCTTCTTCGGGGGTGGCCCGGTGCCGGCGCGGAGTCAGCAGAACCAGCCCGCCGCGCTGCGTTTCTCCAATCCGTCCCAGCAGAAAAACTAAAGCATTGATCCAGAACTGCGTGAGCGTCTCCGGCCAGTCCTGCTGCTCTTGCAGCAGTACGCCGCCGCCGGGCAGCGGAAACGACCCGGCGGCCAGCAAGGGCGACCCGGCGATTTCAGCCGGCAGCAGAGGCAGCATGGCCGGATATAGTGTTTCCAGAAGCGATGCAAGACGCGCCCGCACCGGGCCGCGCCCAAAAACGTTTTGCGTAGAAAAGTGCAGCCGGTTCCGGCGCAGCTCAATGGGATAATCCAGCCCCGCCTCTACTTTGAGATGCGCCGGCCCCAGCAGGTCCGCGCGGAACAAACAGCGAGAAAAATCGGTGCAGTTGGGCGCGACACCCCGGATGACAAGAGGATGTGTCTCGCCTTCCGAGACCAGCAGAGCCGACGGCGCGGGTGTGCCAGCCAGAAAAGCAGTCAGGCTGCCGGCGGAAAACGGAACCGGCGGCGTCAGCCGCAGATGCTCAGGGGCGTCGTCTAGGTCGCCTCCGGGCGCTTGCCAGAGGACCCGGCCTTGTCCTTGATCAGACCGAAAGCTGGCCTCGTACAGCGCCGAAAAGAAGTAAAACAAAAGGTCTTCGGGCGGCGGCTCCGCCATTGAAACGGACAACGCGCGTAGAACAGTCTGCGCGAGATGATGCGGCCCCTGGTCGGTGGGCAGGGCAAAATCGGCCTGCATAGACAAAAATCCTTCGTGCATTACTCTGCGTTGTTCCAGACGGACGGGAAAAAGTGCTGCTTGAACTTCATGGCGGCGTAGCGGTCGGTCATGCCGGCGATGAAGTCCGTCACCCGGCGGGCGCGGGCTTCGGTTGTTTCGCCGTCGAACTCCGGCGACCCCAGATCGTCCATCGGCAGAAGCATCTGCGACGACCCCATGTACAGCCGGAACAATTCTTTCAGCATAAACTGCGCCTTGTGCAGCTCGACATTGCCGCGCGTGTCCATCGTATAGACGTTCGCATACATATAGTCTTTGAGCGCGTTCGTCGCGTCCAAAACAGCCCCTGTCATGCGGACTTCGTCCCTGCCGACGCTGCTTTGGAGGACGTTCATCACCATAGTGCCGATGCGCTGGGCGTGGGAGCGTCCGAGAACGTCCAGCGTGTCCTGCGGCAAGTCCGCTAAATCTAAGACTCCGGCACGGACGCTGTCGTCAATGTCGTGGTTGATGTAAGCGATGCGGTCTGCGATCCGAACGCACATTCCTTCCAGTGAAGTCGGAAGGTTTGTCCCTTCCACAATCCCCAAGTCTTTGCTGCCTTTGGAGTGGCCCAAGATGCCGTCGCGCACTTCCCAAGTCAGGTTTAGCCCCTGCCCATGCTTTTCCAGCACGTCTACAATCCGCAGACTCTGATCGTAGTGCTTGAACTCGGCTTCGGGGACATACTCGCGCAGGACTTCGCCCAAAGCTTCCTCGCCGCCGTGTCCGAACGGCGTGTGGCCGAGATCGTGGGCCAGCGTGATCGCCTCGGTCAAGTCTTCGTTCAAGCGCAGGGCGCGGGCCAGCGTCCGGGCAATCTGGGCGACTTCCAGGGTGTGGGTCAGGCGGGTTCGGTAGTGGTCTTCTTCCGGGTCAATAAACACCTGGGTTTTGTGCTTCAATCGCCGAAAGGCTTTCGAGTGCAGAATGCGGTCACGGTCCCGCTGGAACTCCGTGCGGACCGGGTCAAGCGTCTCAGCTTTCGCCCGTCCGCGTGTTTGCGAAGACTGCACTGCATACGGCGAAAGCGTTTGGGCTTCCAGGGCTTCTTGATACTCGCGGAACTGGGTAGGGAGCAGCGCGGACGTGTCCATAGACTTATTGTACCCTATCCCGTTTCGGGTACAATAGACTTATGAGCATGACACTTGACGCGCCGCCTGCGCTGACGCCGGCGGAAATTGACGACCCGACAAACGCCGCGATTTTGGCGGTCTCCGAGGACACCATTCAGGGCTTCACTGCCGACCCGTTTGGCGAGATTTCGGACAAATCCGGCGTTTCCGTTGCCGTCATCATTGAGCGTATTCAGGCTATGCTGCGGGCCGGGACAATCCGCCGCGTCCGGCAGACGCTCATGGCAACGAACCTCGCGCAAGGCTCGCTTGTCGCCTGGCAGGTTCCGGCGGACAAGCTCGACGCCGCGTTCTCCTACTTGTTTGACTGCGACCCGTTCTCCGGCCATGTCGTCATCCGCTCCGCCGACGCCGCCACCCCCGGCTCGCAGTACAAGCTGTGGACGACGCTCAAAGTCCCGCAGGGCTATTCGCTGGTCAAGCACGCCGACTTTCTGGCCCAAACTATCGGCGCGGACCATTACCGCCTGATGCCCGCCAGGCGCCTGTTTGCCCTCGGCGTCGGCCACATCCGCCGTAAAGGCATCCCCATCGGCAGCCTCGCGGACGTTCCCGCCGACGTTCTGGACACCAACATCGTCAGCCTGAGCGACCTCGACTGGCAGGTCCTAACCGCCCTCAAGCGCGAGTTTGAACCCGATGAGCTAACCCGTGACCTCTGGGACGCCCGCGCCGCCGAAGCCGGCGTCACTTTAGACACCTTCCTCACCATCGCCCAGTCCCTGCACGACCGGCGTGTCATCGGCCGCTTTTCCACGTTCCTGGAACACGTCAAGCCGAGCGCCGGCGACCAGCGCGTCACCCGCTACAACGCCCTGTTCCACTGGGCCGTCCCCGCAGGCCGCGAGCTTGAAGCCGGGCAGGAGATTGGCCGGTTCCATATTATGACCCACGCCTACTGGCGCGAAGGCGGCCCGGAGTTTAAGAACGTCAACATCATGGGCGTCGCCCACGGCCTCGACAAGTCGGTCCTGCTGGCCCACAAAGCCGCGATGGACGCGCACTTAGAAGCCCTTGGCATCCCGGTCAGCTACACCAACGTCTTTTGGGGCGGCCGCAGCGAAATCAAGCCCTCCGAAATCGCCCCCGACGCCTACCGCGCCTTCTGCCGCGAAAACGGCGTAGACCCTGAAATGATGCGGGGGTAGGTGAAGCATCAAAGATTGGCATGGCGTTCAGACCCGGCATTGAAATGCCGGGCTATTGAAACACAGAAAGTGCCTCCGGCACTGAGGAAAGACCCGATCCGCAGTTCCGTAGGGCCTTTCCCTACTGCGTTAGCCTGGCGTTTCAACGCCGGGTTCTTCTCTCTTCGGTGCGGGCGGCCAAACCGTTTCGTCTTGTCCGGCTTCCTGAACCGGCACGGCGGGCGGCTCTTGGTGACGGCTGCGTATCAGCACATAGCCGCCGCCAATATAGCACAAAAGAATGAGGCCGATAAGGGCAGCCTGGCTGGCAACAAAACCTCCTACAAGCGTTAAGGCAGCAGATGTGCACAAGAGGGTCGCGCCTAGCCCAACCACTATGGCCTTTTCTTTTGGCGGCATACTGTACTTCTGGCTGGCTTCACGGGGCTGAACCCCCGTGCTTCAAAAAGGCAACTCCCCGCCTTCGCGGGCAGAAGAGCCTACTGTCAAAGCGTTTCTTCGCCCGCGAAGGCGGGAGATTGCACTTCAAAGCCCTGCCGTTCAGGGCAGGGTGTGTCTTCGCTTTCAAGGCTGGCGCGGCGCAGGCGGCCACACTCCGCTATCCTCCTCTGGGTATATTTGTGCAGTTTTGTTGGCGCTCACTCCAAGAAGCCGAATGGCGCGGGTCATAACAACGAAACCACTTAGACCAAATAAGAAGCCGAGGCCCTCGAATCTCAATGCAAGCATCCACTGCTTGTGGGGATTGTGCAAATGCCATGATGTATTCAAGATGTTAAGGCCCACTCCAACACTTCCGGGGAAGCAAGCGAAGAAAATGGAGGCCAATCCCAGCATCCGGCTGAACTGATTCCGTCTGGTAAGCCCCCATACTCCAAGTGGTAGAAGGATACCCCCTAACGCCAGCAATGCCCAAACGAGGGCGTTCAAGAAGTGGCTGTGCATCTAATCCGGCACGTTCTTTTTTAACTCTTCCAGCCACACCGTCGCTTCGGAGTCGCTCGGCGCTCGCCAGTCGCCGCGTGGGGAGAGGGAGCCGCCGGAGCCGACTTTGGGACCGTTGGGCATGGCGGAGCGCTTGAACTGGCTGGTTTGGAAGAAGCGGTACAGGAAGAGGGCGAGCCATTTTTTGATGGTCGGCAGGTCGTAGTCGTTCTTTTCGTCTTCGGGGAACGGGTCGGGCCACGCGCCGATGGTCTTGTCGCCCCAAGCTTCCGACGCGAGGTAGGCGACTTTGGAGGGGCGAAAGCCGTAGCGGGTGGTGTAATAGATGTGAAAGTCTTGCAGCTCATAGGGGCCGATTTTGTCCTGGGTGCTTTGGAACGGCGACTGATCATCGTCGCCGACGCTATGAGGAACGAGTTCGGGGGAGATTTCTGTGTCTACGATGGCCTGGACAATGGCGGACGTGAGCGGGTCGAACTGCGCCGTGGCGATGACCCAGCGCAGGAGGTACTGGATGAGGGTCTTCGGGACGGAGGCATTGACGTTGTAGTGGGACATTTGATCGCCGACGCCGTAAGTCGCCCACCCCAGGGCCATTTCGCTGAGGTCGCCGGTGCCAAGCACCAAGCCGTCGTTGAAGTTTGCCAGGCGGAACAAGTGGGACGTGCGCTCCCCGGCCTGGACGTTCTCAAAGGTAATATCGTAGACTGGCTCGCCGTCAATGAACGGGTGGCCGATGTCCGACAGCATCCGCAGGCACGATGGCTTGATGTCTATTTCATGGGACGTGATGCCGAGGGCTTCCATCAGGCCGAGCGCGTTGGTGCGGGTGCCGCTGGAAGTCGCAAAGCCCGGCATGGTGTAGCCCAATATATTTTTTCGGGGCAGGCCGAGCCGGTCCATCGTCCGGGCGGCGACAATGAGCGCGTGGGTCGAGTCGAGGCCGCCGGAAACGCCGATGACAACGTTCTTGATGCCCGTACTTTGGAGCCGCTTCATCAGGCCATGCACCTGGATATTGTACGCCTCGTAGCACCGCTCGTCGCGCTTGACGGGGTCGTTCGGGACGTAGGGGAAGCGCTCTAGCGGGCGCATTAGCTTCTGCGTGGCCTCCGGCACCTTAAACTCGAACTCGATCCGGCGCATGGCCCGGACATGGGCAAGATGGTCGCCAATGGAGTCGTGGAAGGAAGACAAGCGCATCCGGTCCTGGGCCAGACGCTCCAAATCCAAATCGGCGGTGATGATCTGCTCGTCGGCGGCGAACCGCTCGGCCTCGGCCAGCTTTTCGTTGTTCTCGTAAATCAGCGCGTGGCCGTCCCAGGCCAAATCTGTCGTAGACTCGCCCGGCCCGGCGGCGGAGTAGAGGTAGGCGGCAACGCAGCGGCCCGACTGGGCGGCGCAAAGCTGACGCCGATATTCAGCCTTTCCTATCGTGATGTTGGAGGCGGACAGATTGGCGAGGACCGTTGCCCCAGCGAGTGCGCCGTAGGTGCTGGGAGGAATGGGGGTCCAGACGTCTTCGCAGATTTCGGTGTGCAGCGCGAAATTCGGCAGGTTGGACGCGGTGTAGATGAGATCGCTGCCGAACGGCACGGTCTGCCCGAAGAGCGAAACTTCGCGGCGGATAGCGTCGCGCCCCGACGTAAACTGCCGCTTCTCGTAGAACTCTCGGTAGTTCGGCAGATACGATTTCGGCGTCAGCCCCAGCACCCGCCCTCGGTAGACGATAGCGGCGCAGTTGAACAACTGGCCGTCAAACCGCAGAGGTGCCCCGACTAAGAGCAGCGGCGTCAGCGTGCGGCTGGCTTCGACGACTTGGCCCAGTGCGTCTAGCGAGGCTTCTAAAAGCGCGTCTTGATGGAACAAATCTTCGTTGGAGTAGGCGGACAAGCCAAGCTCCGGGAACAATGCCACCGCCGCGCACATCTCCGACGCCCGCTGAGCGAGGCCGAGCGTCTGCTGCACGTTGTAAGCGGGGTCGGCGACGCGCAAAAACGGGACACAGACGCAGGCCCGGACGAAGCCGTGGGTGTAGGGCGAGTAGAACGCATCTAAAGCCGTGTTATCCATAGCGTAATTATCACCGATGGGCGCAGGGAAGTCAAGAGGAACCCCTCCCGCATTAGGAACCCCTCCCGCTCATACCTCGCTCCCTCCCCTGCTAGGGAAGGGTAAGAGAAATGCAATGTCCCCTGCCCCTCGCCAAGAGAGGCAGCCTCAAAATAAGACCTCCGCCCCTTCCCTAACAGGGGAGGGAGCGAGGTATGAGCGGGAGGGGTTCTTATCCAAATGCCGCGCCGACAATCGCCTGGGCTTCTTCCTGAATGCGCTTCAAATGGGCAGTGTCTACAAAGCTTTCGGCGTAGATTTTGTAGACCGGCTCGGTTCCCGACGGACGGGCGGCGAACCAGCCGTTGTCCGTGGTCACTTTCAGGCCGCCGATAGGCGCGTCGTTGCCGGGGGCGCGGGTCAGGCGGGCGGTGATGGGGCCGCCGGCAAGCTCGGTGGCGGAGACTTGTTCGGGCGACAGATTGGAGAGGATTTTCTGCTGGGCGGACGTTGCGGGCGCGTCCATGCGCTCGTACAGCGGACTGCCGAAACGGGCTTCCAGGTCTTTGTAATGCTCGCCGGGGTCACGGCCTGTTTTTGCCGTGATCTCAGCGGCCAGCAGGTTCAAGAGAATGCCGTCTTTGTCGGTGGTCCAGACCGTGCCGTCTTGACGCAAAAAAGACGCTCCGGCGCTTTCCTCGCCGCCGAAGCCGTAGGCGCCGGTCAGGAGGCCGTCTACAAACCACTTGAAGCCGACCGGGACTTCGGAAAGCGGGCGGCCAAGCGAGGCGGCGACGCGGTCAATCATGGCGCTGGACACGAGCGTTTTGCCGACGGCGGCATTAGTGCCCCAGCCGGGCCGGTTCTGGAACAAGTAGTTGATCGCGACGGCCAAGTAGTGGTTCGGGTTCATCAAGCCGGCGCTCGGCGTCACGATGCCGTGCCGGTCGGCGTCGGGGTCATTACCAAAGGCAATGTCGTAGCGGTCTTTGAGGCCGATGAGCGACGCCATGGCGAACGGCGAGGAGCAGTCCATGCGGATTTTGCCGTCTTTGTCTACGGTCATAAAGCCGAACGTCGGGTCAACGTATTTGTTGACGACTTCGATGTTCAGCCCGTAGGTCTCAGCGATAGGCTGCCAAAACGCAAGGCTTGCGCCGCCCATTGGGTCTGCCCCGATTTTCAGCCCGGCCTGAGCAATGGCTTCCATGTCAATGATTGTGCCGAGTGCGGCAACATACGGCATGACGAAGTCATGTGCCTGCGTCGTCTCGGCTTGGAGCGCTTTGACGTAATCCAGCCGTTTGACTTCTTGGAGGCCGTCTTTGAGAAGCGTATTCGCCCGGTCCTGGACATGCCTCGTCAGGCTGGTGTCGGCAGGACCGCCGCTCGGCGGATTGTACTTAAAGCCGCCGTCTTCCGGCGGGTTATGCGATGGCGTAATCACGACGCCGTCGGCTAGGTCGGACGGGCGGGTTTGGTTGTGCGTCAAAATTGCAAACGAGACTGCCGGGGTCGGCGCGTACCCTCCGCCCGATTGGTACCTCACTTCAACACCGTTGGCCGCGAAGACTTCCAGCGCCGTCCTGTGGGCGGGCTCGGACAGCGCGTGCGTGTCTTTGCCTAAAAAGAGCGGCCCGTTCGTGCCTTCCGCTAACCGAACCTCGGCAATCGCCTGGCAGATTGCCAGCACATGCGCTTCGTTGAACGTATTTTTGAGCGACGACCCCCGATGCCCGGATGTGCCGAATGAGACGCTTTGGGCCGGGTCGTCCGGGTTCGGCGACTGGGTGTAGTACGCCGAAATCAGCGTGGGGACACTCACTAAGATTTCGCGCGGGGCCGGTTTCCCGGCCAGGTCAGACTGGGCCATGCACTTGGTTCCTTTTGCTTGGAGTTCTTGTGGTAGTTCGCCGTCGCCGGCCTTAACTCCTACAAATACCGATTTTTCACGTTCGCGAGATTTTATTTCGCGTTTGGGTTGACGAATCGGCAATTTTGTGTTACTCTATGCAGAAGAAGCGTCTGATGATGATGTCAGCCTGCTTTTTGCCTCACCGCCGAGCCTCCCGTCCTCAATGCTGAGACACGCCCTTGTATTTTGCGAGCCACTCTCATTCATAAAGGGGAACCCATGTCAGTCCAAACCACCACGTCGAGCGGGTCCGCCGGCGAGCTGAAACCGACGCTCGGCCTTGCAGGTATTACCATCAACGCCATGGCCCTCATCGCGCCCGGCGCGTTTCTCTGGACCACATTTCAGTCGCAGAGCGCCTTCGGCGCGACCAGCATGTGGGCCTCAGTTGCCGTCGCCACCATTGTCGCGCTTTTGACCGCGTCCTGCTATGCAACCCTCTCCAAGCAGTACCCGCAGGGCGGTGCCGGCTCGTCTTACTTCTATGCCGAAGCGGCGTTTTTGGAAAAAGAGTCGCACTCGCATTTCAAGCTGGCCCGGATTGCAAAGCTCATCATCGGCTGCGCGGCACACCTTTACTACTGGGTTTATCCCGGCGTCATGGTGGCGTTCATGGGGACCATTCTCACGTTTATCATTCAGCTTTTCAATCCGGCGTTCGGCGATGCGTCTCACCTTTGGGAGCCGGTTGCGCTGTGCGTCGTGTTCGCGGCGATCACCGGTGCGATTGCATTCCGGGGCGTTTCCGGCTCGACGATGGCAAACGTCGTCATCAACGCCATCCAGATTTTAGCCCTGCTGACATTCACCATTCTCGCGATTGTGTACCGCTCAGGACACCCGGAAGTCTCCTACATTCACCCCAGCGGCCTGAGCGTCGTCAGCCCGCACGGCCTGAGCCAGCTCATTTTCCAGTCCACGATTGCCATTCTGCTGGTGGTCGGCTTTGAGTCGGCGACGGCGCTGGCCGCCGAGGCGAAGAACCCCCAGAAGGACATCCCGCGCGGCGTCCTGCTGTCTTTGATCATTCAGGCCGTCGTGTTTTACTCGTTTGAATACTTCGGCGCGAACTACTTTATCGGCCAGAACTACGCCGGTGTTCTCGACAAATCCGGCGCAAACTTCATGGTCATTCCAAACCTTGACTCGAAGATCACAGCCGCCACCGATCCTGGGTTCGCCAATGCGGTCACAACCGCAGGCGGTACTGCTGCAAACTATGTTGGCGGCTCAGTTGTCCGGGGCTTTGATGCGGCGGCGGCCTCAGCTGCGCCCATTGGCGACTTCTCCAAGATCATCGGCGACTCGCTGCTGCACGGCCACGGCTTGCAGTTTGAGATCATTATGGCCGCGACCGTCGTTCTCGCGCTGGTCGGAACCGCGCTTTCGTGCCTGTCAACCGGCGTCCGCGTCTCGTATGCAATGGGCAAGGATGATGAGCTGCCCGGCCCGTTCGGCTCGCTGCACGGCAAGTTCAACACGCCGCACAACGCGATCATCATGCTGACGGTGATCTCAGCGATTATCGGCGGCTACGGGGTCCTGAACTCGGATAACCTGCTGAAAGTGGCGATCATATCAAACTTAGGTACGTTCCTGCTGTACGGCATGACGTGTCTGGCAACTTACATCGCCTTCTCGCACGTCAAAGGCGCAGAGCCGTTCACAACCAAGCTCATTCCCATTTTGGGCATGTTCCTGAACTTCGGCCTGATGATCGGCGACATCTACTTTGCGTTCTTTGCGGTCTCGGCGACCGCCGCGTCCAAGTATGACGCCAAAGTCGCGCTGATTTTCTCGGTTTCGTTCATGCTGCTGTCGTTTGCGTACCTTGCAATTCGGAGCGCAATGAACAAGCAGCCGATGCTCCTGCCACGCGACCACAAAGAAATGCAGGTTGAAACGCTGTCGTCGCGCTAGACCTTTTCCTCTCCGCCGATGGCCGGGAACCGGGAGATATCCCATTCCCGGCTTTTTTCTGCACCCCCGCACCATTGACCATAACTATTGACCATGATTGAGCATGCCGGCCTCAGCGAACAGGGACATGTCCGGTTCCGCAACGAGGATTTTATCGCACATCAAGCGCCGGACGAGACGCCGGCAGCCCAAGCGAAAGGCTTTTTGTGCGTTGTCGCGGACGGCGTCGGCGGCAGCGGGGCCGGCGATGTCGCGAGCCGAGAAGCGGCCCAAACGCTGGTTCATGCCTATTACACTGGGTCAAAGAAGCCCGAACGCGCTCTGCGGGACGCCCTCAGCCGGGCCAATCTGCACGTTTACGATTTGGGGCTAAAAGCTAGGTCGTTCCGCATGGAAACCACTGTTGCCGTGGTCGCAATCGCTGGTGCACACGCCTACATAGCGCATGTTGGGGACAGTCGGATTTACCGCGTCCGAGCCTCCGGCCAGATCGAGCCGATGACCCGCGACCATTCCGAAGTCGCTGAGCTTGTGCGGATGCAAATTCTCACGCCCGAAAACGCCCGCCATCATCCCCGCCGCCACATCATCACCCGCTCCGTCGGCAACCAACCGATTGTGCAGGCGTCGCAGCGGATTGAGCCGCTGGAAACCGGCGATACGTTTGTTCTTTGCACCGACGGCCTTTGGGAGCCTTTAGAAGACAGAGAAATCGCCGAAATCGTCGCCGCCCATGCTCCCGCTGAAGCCTGTCAGACGCTCGTTTCACTGGCGCTGGAGCGCCAAAGCACCGACAATCTTTCCGTGCAGATCGTGCGGGTCACGGAGGTTAACAAGGAAAAAACTAGACAGATGCCGAATAGTGCCTGGTATCAGCGCTTGTTCAGCGCCACAAGGAGTCAACAGTAACTTGCCGATGCAGTTAGAAGAAGGCCAGCAGATCGGACGCTACGCCGTCATCCGCCCTCTGGGACACGGCGGCATGAGCAATGTTTATTTGGCACGAGACGCCGCCGAAGACCGCGAAGTGGTGCTAAAGTTCCCGCATGAGGAAATGATGGGGGATGTCGCGACCCATGAGCGGTTCTCGCGGGAAGTCAAGATCGGGCATCTGCTCACCCATCCTCATATTCAGCAGTTGTATGAGCTTGTGACGGCCAACCACTCCGAGTTCTTAGTGCTGGAATACATCCCTGGACAAACCCTGCGTGACTTCCTGCGTCAGCAAAGCCCTCTCAGTTGCGCCGAAGCCGTCGCGCTCGGCCTTCAGATGGCCCGCGCTCTGGCGTATGCTCACGCGCATCAAGTCACCCACCGGGATTTGAAGCCGGAAAACGTCATTGTGACCGAAGACGGCACGGCGAAAGTGATGGACTTCGGCATCGCATTTATGCAGGGCGCCCGCCGCGTCACCTGGGGGCCGCTGTCGTCGCAGGTCGGCACGCCCGATTACATGGCCCCGGAACAGATTCAGGGTGGGCGCGGGGACAGCCGGACCGACATCTATGCCCTCGGCATGATTTTGTATGAGCTGATTGCCGGACGCCTGCCGTATGACGGCGACAACGCGCTCGCCGTGATGAACCAGCACGTCACCGCCAAAGCCCCGCCGCTGCACTTCTACCGCTCCGATGTCCCGCCGCCGCTGGAAGAAATTGTGATGAAGGCGATCCGCCGAAGTCCTGCCGACCGCTGGCAGACGATGGACGCGCTGATTGCCGTTCTCGAAAACTGGGACTCCGTAGACGTTCCCGGTCTGCGCCTGGAGCGCGAGCAGGAGCGCGGCGATAACCCGAACGCCGGCAAGCTCGCGGGCAAGCTGAACCTGCCCGCGTCCAAAAGCAATCTGCTTGTGCTGGCCGTCTTGCTCTTGCTGCTAGTGGTCATTGTGCTGTGCGTCAGCTTGTTCGGCCACGCCCGGCACTGAAATTTATCCGTGCCACAGCGAGATAATTAGGCCGCCCACCATAATAAAAGCCCCGCCAACTAAAATCGGCAGGCCTGGCTTCTGCCCGAACGCCGCCCAGGAAATCGCCTGGGCGACCACAAAGAAAAAGACCACATAAATCCCCAGCAGCTTGCCGAAGTCCCAGCGCGGGGCGTTCACGGCATAGCCGTAGGCAAACAGCACCACGGCCCCCGCCGCAAACAATGCGATTTTACGCCCCGCCGCCCCGGCTTCCAGCCCCGTGCGGACCAGCGCATCCCCGCCCGCTTCCAGCACTGCCGCGAGAAACAAAACCACCAAAGCGAGACTTTGACTCATGCCGCCTTCTCCAATTGTTACTCGTCCCATGACCGCTGCCGATGCCCCTGCCGTCACGCTCCTGAGCGAGCAGATGGGTTACGACCCGCTGCCGCCGGAAGTGGTCGCGGAGCGGCTGGAGCGTTTCGGCGGGAGCCAAGACCACGGCTGCTTTGTCGCCGAACGCAGCAGCAGCATCCTCGGCTGGGTAGACGTGTTTGGTGTTTCCATGCTGATCTCGTCGCAGTTCTTCGCGGAGATCGGCGGCCTCGTTGTGGACACAGCCGCCCGGCGACAAGGAGTAGGCAGAGCGCTCGTGCGGCAAGCCGAAATATGGGCGGGCGAACACGGCTTCGGCGAAGTGCGCCTGCGCTCCGGCCTGCACCGGACCGAAGCCCACGAGTTTTATCAGAGCATCGGCTATGAGCTTGCCAAAACCAGCCACATGTTCCGCAAAGCTATTTCCTGAAAAAGCTATTTCCTGAACACGAGGCAGTAACTGTGGTCGTACCCAAAACCATAACCGGCTTCCCAGGCGATGACGACTTCGCCCTGGAACGCAAGCACTTTTGCGACTTCTCCGGCAACATCCCAGGCCAGCGTCGTCAGACCGTCATAGAGCCTGAGGTTGCAGACTTCAATAATGATGTGTCCGCCTTCCAGCGTTTTGTGTCCCACCTGCTGATAAACTGCCGCTAAATCTTGAAGGTACTGTCCATAGCCCTTTCCCGGAAGAGAGTAATCCGTCAGCGGGTTTTCCGTCTCTGCCTCAAAAACCTGCTGATAGAATGCAACAGACGCCGCCAAGTTCGACACCGAAAACGTGAGGTGGCTGATGCCTTTAATGATGCGACTCATAAATAAAACAACCGCCTCTTTTGTGCTACAATCGCGTGCTGAAAAGGAGGCACAACACAATGCGAATTCATATGGTCCCGCATGACCCCAACTGGCGGCAGGAGTTCGAGAACGAAGCGAGACAGATCGCAGACGCGCTTGGAAGCAATGTCGTAGACGTGCATCATATGGGCAGCACGGCGATCCCGAACATCTACGCCAAGCCGGTCATTGATGTTCTGCTTGTCGTCCGAGACCACGCGGAGCTAGACGCAAAACAGGCCGCAATGGAAGCACTCGGCTACGAGACGTTCGGCGAGTTCGGCATCCCGACCCGCCGCTACTTTCGCCGGGACAACGCGCTTGGCGACCGCACCCACCAAATCCATGCGTTTGAGGCCGGCTCCCCGCAGATTGCCCGGCATCTCGCGTTCCGGGACTACATGATCGCACATCCCGAAGCGGCCCAAGCCTACAGCGACTTGAAGCGGCAGCTCGCCGCGCAGCACCCCAGCGACATGGAAGCGTACATGGACGGCAAGCACGAGTTCATTCAGGAAATAGACCGGCGGACGGCGTCCGCTATTTTAGCCGAAGCAGTTAGTGATGCGGTGCCTATGCATACAGTGTAAAGTTACAAAGGGACAATATACCTACCTTATCGCTGCGAAATAAGCACCTTTGTTGTCTCCGACCAAACTGTTACATTGTTCGAGAGTGGAAAGGCTGTTTCCTTCTCCGCGCTGGTTATTTGTCCAAGTCATGGTCGCGCTGTTCACCGATGCTGCCGATCAACTACACCTAACACGGTATGTCCGACTTGCGTTTAGTGCTGCCCCCAGCACGGCTAGAAGTTCGTAGCATCTTCGCATCTGCCGACGAGATTGTTCCAAAACTGCATATTTATTCAATAATCGCTTCGGGACTGCGGGCCATACTATACCATGCAAAATTAAAACATTGCACGACAAGCCAGCCAGAAAGAGGAAACGATTATGGAACAAACTATGGCTCCACTCAACACATTGAGTATCACTGCGTCCAGTGGAGCCGGTTCATTGAACCAGGCCGCACTTGATTTCGTCAAGCAAGGTTCGAAACTCCTGCTCATCAACGGACAGTGGATTCCTGCGAAATCCGGCAAGACGTTTGAGACCATTGATCCTACCAATGAGAAGGTCATCACGACCGTGGCGCTTGGAGATGCCGAAGACATTGATCTCGCGGTCAAAGCAGCGCGGAGAGCATTTGAGGCTCCCTCCTGGGCAAACCTCAGCCCCTACAAACGAGGGGACTACCTGCTCAAAATCGCTGATCTCATTGAGGCGCATACGGAGGAGCTTGCGACTATCCAGTGCATTGACCTCGGAATGCTGATGAGCCTGTGCCGCAGTATGACCAGTAGCATGGCAGACGTTTTTCGCTACTTCGCGGGCTGGCCGACTAAGATATACGGGCATACTTACCCGTCCGACGGCTCCGCCATGACCTACACTCTCCGGGAGCCGCTGGGCGTGATTGGAGCGGTCGTTCCCTGGAACGGCCCGATGTCGGCGATGACGTGGAAGGTTGCACCCGCCCTCGCCTGCGGCAACACGCTCGTCTTTAAGTCCGCCGAAAAAGCTCCCCTGGTCTGTGTGCGGATGGCCGAGCTAATCCAGGAAGCGGGCCTGCCGAACGGTGTCTTCAACTTAGTTTCCGGTTTCGGCAGCGGCGCGGGGGAAGCTCTTGACGTGCATCCCGATGTGGACAAGATCAATTTCACCGGCTCAACCGCTGTCGGCAAGCACATCCTCTGTGCCGCTGCCGCCACCATGAAAAAAGTGACGTTGGAACTTGGCGGCAAGTCTCCCATTGTCATCTTCCCGGATGCCGATCTCGAAAAGGCGATCCCGGCGGCAGTGCTGGGGTATACCGCAGGTGCAGGTCAAGGATGCGTGGATACAACACGGATTTTCATTCACGAGAGCATCTACCCCGAAGTCGCTCAGAAGATAACGGATGCGACAAAGGCCCTCAAGATCGGCTCCCCTTTTGAGGCGTCCACCCAGATCGGCCCCTTAGTATCCCAGGAGCAGTTTGACCGAGTGACGGACTACATCAAGATTGGAAAGAACGAAGGTGCAACCCTGACAAGTGGTGGTAAAAGGCATGGGACGGTCGGCTACTATGTGGAGCCGACCCTGTTCACGGATGTCAAAGACGGAATGCGGATTGCCCGCGAAGAAATCTTTGGGCCGGTCGGGGCCATGATGTCCTTTAAGGACGAAGATGAGGCGATCTTCCGAGGCAACGATGTTGAATACGGCCTCGCGGCTTCCATTTGGACAAAGGACATTTCACGGGCGCACCGGATGGCACGTTCCCTTCAAGCGGGTATGGTTTGGGTCAATACGACGCTGGAACTCGATGCGATGGCCCCGTTTGGCGGCTACAAGCAGTCCGGGGTAGGTCGGGAACTCGGTAGCGAAGCGATTGATGAACACACGCAAACAAAAACCGTGGTCGTGCGCTTTGACAACGGCAACAGCGGCAGTGTCGGATTTGTCTGACCGTTGCCTATGCCTTTCAGTGAGTGATGCCGCTCTGTCGGTGATGACAAGCCTCCCGCCACCTGATGTGGTCGGGAGGCTTCTGATGTGCTGGATGACAAATCCCAGGTAAAGAGAATAGAGGTAAAAACAATGCAATATCAACGCCTCGGCGAGACGGGGCTGATCGTGTCTCGCCTTTCATTCGGCACGATGACATTGACCACGGGCGCTCCAAGCGCCGTCGCTAAAGGAGATCAAGCAAGCGCAGAGGCGCTGCTTTCCCGTGCGCTGGATGCGGGAATCAATTTCTTTGATACAGCGGATGTCTATGCAGGCGGACATTCCGAAGAAATTGTAGGGGCTTTTCTGAAACCGCGACGCGAAGAAGTGGTGCTTTCCACTAAAATCGGCTTCCGCACAGGCAGCGGCATGAATCAAGCGGGGGGTTCTCGTAAGCACATCATGGCTGGCTGCGAGGCAAGCCTGAAACGTCTCGGCACAGACTCTATTGATGTGTATAGCGTCCATCTTGCTGATCCCTATACACCACTGGAAGAAACTTTGGAAGCTTTGGACACGCTGGTTCAGCAGGGCAAAGTACGCTACCTCGGCTGCTCCAACTGGCCTGCCTGGTTGACGGCAAAAGCGGTTCAGATGCAAAAGGATCGGGGGTGGGCAAGATTTATCAGCGCCCAGATGTATTACTCGCTGGTTGGCCGCGACATTGAACATGATATTGTCCCCATGATACAGAACGCGGGGATGGGGTTGATGGCCTGGAGTCCGCTTGCCGGCGGCTTTCTTTCCGGTAAATACACCTGGGACAACCTCAAGGCAGAGGAAAACCGCTTGTCTGGGTTTGACGTTTTGCCGTTTGATAAGGCAAAGGGCTTCCGCGTTGTGGACGCTCTGCGTGATATTGGAGGACGGCACGGAGCAAGCCCGGCGCAAGTGGCACTCGCTTGGGTACTTGCCCAGCCTCACGCGACCACAGTTTTGTTAGGCGCGAGCAAAATGTCTCAGCTTGATGATAACCTCGGTGCGGCCAGTCTTGCATTAACAGCGGATGATCTGGCGGTCCTTGACACACTCACCAAGCCGGAGCCGATTTACCCGAACTGGGTAACGGAGCGGGCGACAGACGATCAGATAAAGGAAGCGCTGGCTCCTAACGGATAGCTCAATTACCGGAGCGAAATATACATTCTGGCGACACTTTCAGCCTCTTTGCTTCTTGCAAAGAGGTGTTTTTCTGTCACTCATCTATCGGACATCCCCAACTTCGACTGGGCATTAGACATCAAGATAGTTTGGGGACACAACCTTTTAGGAATATAAACATCTTAGGAAACAAAACTGCGACTTGAAGAAGACAGCTTCGGGTTTTGCAATTCGCAGAGTCTACAAGTTCGTCTTAGATGAAGCGAGCTTTTCGCAGCAGACTAGAATAAATAAACTATGGCAAACGAGATTGACAGCTTTTCCGTAGAACGCCAGCAGTTTCTCGCGGGTGAAAGCTACAATGAGATTGAGGCGGGGACGCACATCATTTCTATGGCGGACAGCCCGACGACTTCCGTGGAATGGGGCGTAGACAAGGTGAGAACGCGCAAGAACAGCCTTGTCTTTGCGGGTGACACCTGGGTTTGTCCGCAAGGACAAAGATCATGGGTTCGCCGGGAGGAAGATAAAGAATGTATCCAAATGAAGCTGTCTACGCAATGGCTCTCTTCGGTGACACATAATTCTTCCTGTGAATTGGTTCCCCAGGCGCAGATACGAGATTTATTCTTAGCTCAGATGCTCAGGAACCTATCAAGCTCGGTAGAAGTCATGCCAGACGACCCTATAACAACGCTTTATCGGGAAAGTCTCGCCTTAACTGTGGTTCTTCATCTCACTACGCACTATGGACAGGAAGCAAGGCGGCAGAGTAAGAATGTGCCGCTGTGTTCCCTCCGCCTTCGAGTCATCACGGATTACGTTGCTGAACATCTTGCCGAAACAGTTTCGGTGACTGAACTTGCCCAACTCGCTGGCCTCAGTGTCTCCCAATTTTCGCTGCGCTTCCGGGAAACGACGGGGCAAACACCTCATCAGTTCGTGACCACGCTCCGTATTGAACGTGCGATGGAAATGCTTGCTTCCGGTAAGCACACCCCTGGAAATGTTGCCTTAATGACTGGCTTCGCTGACCAGTCACACTTAACGCGCCATTTTCGGCGCACTTTCGGTGTGACACCTGGGGCAGTCAAACGGCATTAAGTTCTTTGATAAGTCTTTGGTAAGTTCTTTCCAGGATCGGAGCTTTGTTCAAGAATTGCTTCTCGTACTGTGCCATACTCAGCAGCACCGATGAGACAGGAGATAAGAAATATGGCTAGTTTTGAGGGGAAAGTTGTTTTGATAACAGGAGCAACCTCTGGGATAGGACGTGCTACTGCCCTCGCATTCGCAAAGGAGGGTGCTTCGGTAGCGCTCGTCGGCAGGCGGGCAGATGAAGGTGCGTCGACCGTACAAGCTATTGAGGACGATGGCGGCAAAGCTGTGTTCCTACAAGCTGACCTTGCCGCCGGTGAACAGGTAATCGCTGATGTCATCGCCCGTACCGTTGCGGCTTATGGGCGTTTGGACGCGGCGTTCAACAACGTAGGAATGCAGGGGAAGCTAGGGCCAATCACGGAGGCAAAAGAAGACGACTGGGACGAAGTTCTCGACCTGAACCTGAAAAGCGTTTGGCTTGCCTGCAAGCATGAGTTCTTGCAATTTCAGAAGCAAGGAAGTGGCGGGGTGATTGTCAATACCTCGTCATTTCTCTCACATGGCGCAGTGGCGGGTTCAAGTATCTACTCAGCCAGCAAAGGGGGCTTGGATGCCATGACCCGCGCTCTCGCTCTGGAAGGTGGGCCACAAGGCATTCGTGTCAACACGGTGAACCCCGGCGCGATTGTGACGGAGATGTTCCGCCGCTCGACCGATCCTGATTCGGATGCGGCTGCTCCTCTCAAAAACTCCGTTCCGCTGCAACATCGTTTAGGAACCGGCGATGATATTGCCGGGGCAGTGCTATGGCTTTGCTCGGAATCGTCATCCTATGTGACAGGCCAATCCATAACTGTGGATGGCGGCCTCACTATCCCTACGGTGCGGAACGCATGAGCGGAGAAACGCTTGCCGATATTGGCCGTGCGGCAGCTACCGTTTTTTTGTCCCGGCGTCCTGCCCGTAGGCACACCTTTCTCGGACTGGGCAGCGGGAACAAAGGGGCGTAGTCGGCAGGCAAAGAGCGCGTCCATGCTGCAAAAACAAACGGTTGGAGCCGGCCCAAAGGCCTTGAGGCATGACCTTCTCTAACGCTTTCTCGGTCGCGTCCGGCGTCTTCGTCTGCACCCAGCCGAGGCGGTTGGTGATGCGGTGCATGTGCGTGTCTACGCAGAGAGCGGCTTTCTCGAAGGCATAAATCAGAACGCAGTTGGCGGTCTTGCGTCCGACGCCGGGCAGGGTGAGAAGTGCGTCGAGACTATCCGGGACCTGGCCGCCGTAGCGCTCCACAAGAATAGTCGCTAGGGCGATGAGGCGCGGGGCTTTTTCTTCGCGGTACTCGCTGCCGTCGAGCAGCGCGTACAAAGCGGGTTCCTCGGCGTCGGCGAGCGCGGCGGCGTTGGGATACTCAGCGAAAACGCGGGTGGACACTGCGGTCGTTTGTTCTTCGCGTGTGCGCTGGGAGATGACCGTCGCCACCAGGACTTGGAACGGGTCGCCCAGCTCAATCGCGCCGCGCCCGTGGTAGGTCGCCGCCAGCGTGTCCATGACGGCGCGGATGGAGTCCATTAGCGGATTTGCTCCCGGATATAGGCGAGCAGGTTGGAGATGGCGACGCGCTCCTGCTGCATGGTGTCGCGGTGGCGCACTGTCACGGTGTCTATTAAATCGGTGCCGCCGTCGCGGGACTGGCCGAGCGTGTCGTAATCCACCGTGACGCACAGCGGGGTTCCGGCTTCGTCCTGGCGGCGGTACAGCTTGCCGATGCCGGCGGTGTCGTCGTAGACCGAGCGGACGTCGCCCTCCGATTGGATCATCTTCTTAATCTCCCTGCTTTTGGCGACGATTTCCGGCTTGTTCTTGGCGAGCGGCAAAACCGCGACTTTAATCGGCGCAAGTGCCGGCGGCAGGCGCAGAACAACGCGCACTTCGCCGTTTTCAAGCGTTTCCTCGTCGTAAGCCTCGCACAGCGCCGCGAGAACGCCCCGGTCTACGCCTGCCGCCGGCTCGACGACGAAGGGAACGACGTGCCGGTTGTTCGGCTGGTCGAAGTACGTCAGCTTTTCGGTGGAATGCTCGTTCTTCATCGCTTTTTCCGCCGTGTTCGCCGACAATCCCAGCGAATCCTGTTCTTTCGAGTGCGAGCCGAGGTCCCAGTCGGTGCGGTTCGCAATGCCTTCCAGCTCGTCAAAGCCGAGCGTCGGGAACTTGTACAAAATGTCTACAGTGCGCTTGGAGTAATGCGCCAGCTTAGTATGCTCCAAGAGCTGCAAGTTCTCGCGCTTCAGGCCGACTTTTTCCACCCACCAGTTGAGATGGTCTTGAATCCAGGCTTGATGGGCGGCTTCGTCCTCGCCGGGCATTAGAAAATATTCGATCTCCATCTGCTCCATCTCGCGCACCCGGAAGACAAAGTTCCGGGGCGTAATCTCATTGCGGAACGACTTGCCCATCTGGGCGATGCCGAACGGCAGCTTGCGGTTCGTGGACGTCAGCACGTTCTTGAAGTTGACGAACATGCCCTGCGCCGTTTCGGGCCGAAGATACGCAAACGAATCGGCATCGGCGACCGGCCCCACCTGCGTCTTGAACATTAAATTAAAGGCACGCGGCTCGGTCCAGTCGCCCGGCTTGCCGTCCTCCGGGTCAATGACTTTGGCGGCTTTCAATACCGCTTCGGCCCGCACCGGCTCATCCAGCAGCGCTAGCGCCAATTCTTCGTAATCTTCGCTATCCGCCACGTCAAACTCCTGCGCCAGCGCCAGACGCACTTCCGGTGTCTGGTCCCGCAGCAGATGGTCAAAGCGGTAGCGCTTCTTGGTCGTCCGGTTGTCAATCAGCGGGTCCGCAAACCCCTTTTCATGCCCGGAGTAGCGTAGGACGTAGCGGTTGGTCAGGAGAGCCGTCTCGATGCCCTCCATATCGTCGCGCTCGTAGACATTGTGCTTCCACCAGAGCCGCTTCAGGTTGTTCTTGAGTTCGACGCCCAGCGGGCCGTAGTCGAAGACCCCTTGCAGACCCCCGTAAATCTCGGAGCTGGGGAAAATAAAGCCACGCCGCTTGCACAGCGACACGATCTTGTCCAAATTCTCTGCGGCCATAAAATGATTGCCCTTCGTCGTCGAAAGTTAAGTTCGTGAATACGGCTGTTCCGTGACCAGCCCCGGCACCGCCCGAAAATGCTTGACGTTAAACGTGCAGAGCGTTGCGCCCTATCCAATCGCAGTTGCAGCGATCAAGGCGTCTTCCAAGCCGAGGCTGTGGCTGAAGTGGAACTGCGACTGATGGGCGAGTGCGAGCTGGCAGTCTATGGCAGAAGGCCAATAAAGCACATAGCGAGCTACCATTTTTTGGATGCGCCAAAGCTCCGCCTTGTTGCCGCACCCTCGCACCAGTTCCATCATTGCGATCCCGGCTAAACCTGGTTCTTCTGGCAACGATGCCAGCCATCGAGTCGCGGCAGGGAAACCCCTAACCGCATCCACTACAACGTCCGTGTCCAGTATTCGCATGGGTTATTTGAGGCCCTTCATCTTCTCTTGCGCCTGTTCAGTCGCTTTATCCCGCTGCTGCTGCACCCACGCCGTACTGTCCTTCATGTCTTCGCGGTCCGCCCACATGCCGATGACACCATCTTCTTCCAGCAATGCGACGAGTTCCGCGCCGTTGCGCGGCTTGGGCATGGCTTGAGAAATCAGCAACTTCACATATTCTTCCACCGGCTGTTCCCAGGTTGCAGCTTCTTCAGTTAGTCTCGCCGACATTGTCGGCGGCAAGTCAAGTGTGATAATCATGTGCTTTTCCTTTTGATTATAGCGCTCGCGGTTCTTATCAGCAGAAGCAGACAGAACAATTAAAGTTTCCGACTGGTGTGGCTGTCCCTCACCGGTGTCATGGCTGGATTTCTTGTTAGTACTGGTAAACGCACAAGCGGCAAAAAAGAAGGCAAACCACATATCGTGGGTGGGAGCATGACCGGAGATCAACCAGTTCAAGCCATAGAAAATCGGGCCGAAGAACAAGGACTTGCCACCAACTATTATTAGGCTCCGCCACAAGTCAAGTGCAACCTTTATGTTTTCTACTTTGTCAAAGAGTTTCATCGGGTTCACTCCCACTCAATCGTCGCGGGCGGCTTGCTGGTGATGTCCAGGACAACGCGGTTGACGCCGGGGACTTCGTTGACGATGCGGCTGGAGATGCGGTCTAAGACTTCGTAGGGCAGACGCGCCCAGTCGGCGGTCATGGCGTCCTCGCTCGTCACGGCGCGGATGACGATAGGGTACGCATAGGTGCGCTGGTCGCCCATGACGCCGACGCTCTTGGTCGGGATCAGCACGGCGAAGGACTGCCAAACTTTGCGGTACAGGCCCGCGCGTTTGATCTCGTCAATAATGATCCAGTCGGCGGAGCGCAGCAGGTCCAGGCGGTCCTTTGTGACTTCGCCGGTAATCCGAATAGCAAGGCCGGGGCCGGGGAAGGGCTGACGCCAGACCATGTCGGTCGGCAGGCCAAGCTCCTCGGCGACGGCGCGGACTTCGTCTTTGAACAGGAAGCGCAGCGGCTCGACCAGCTTGAAGTTCATGTCTTCGGGCAGGCCGACGTTGTGGTGGGTCTTGATCTTCGCCGCTTTCCCCGTGCCGGACTCGATTACGTCTGGGTACAGCGTCCCCTGGGCTAAGAATGCCGCGTCGGCCAGCTTGTTGGCTTCTTCCTCAAAGACGCGCACAAACTCTTCGCCGATAATCAGCCGCTTGCGCTCCGGGTCGGTGACGCCTGCCAGACGGGACAAGAACCGCTCTTCGGCATTGACCGTGATCAAATTGATGTTGAACGCGGCAGCAAACTTGCGCTGAACGTCCTCGGCTTCGCCTTTACGGAGCAGGCCGTGGTTGACGAAAATGCAGACGAGCTGGTCGCCGACGGCTTTATGCACAAGCGCGGCGACGGTGCAGCTATCAATGCCGCCGGATAGGCCGCAGACGACTTGGCTGGTGCCGACTTGTTCCCGGATGAGGGCCGTCTGCTGCTCGACAAAGCTGCCCATCTCCCACAGGCCGCTCGTGCCGCAGACTTTTTCGACAAAGCCGCGAATGACTTCGGTTCCCCACGGCGTATGCACGACTTCCGGGTGGAACTGCACGGCATAAAAGCGGCGCTCGGCATCAAACATCGCCGCGACCGGGCAGCTTTCGGTGGACGCGGCGACCGTGAAGCCCGGCGGGGGCGCTTCGACGGTATCGCCGTGGCTCATCCAGCAGACCAAAGTCGGGTTGAGGCCCTCGAATAGCACAGTCGGGTCGGACACGTCAAGCTGGGTCTTGCCGAACTCCTTTAGGGTAGCCGCCGAGACTTTGCCGCCGAGATCATGCGCCATCGCCTGCATCCCGTAGCAGATGCCCAAAATCGGCAGGCCCAATTCATAGACAGCCTTGTCTATTTGGGGCGCCCCATCGTCATACACCGACGACGGCCCGCCGGACAGAATCAGCCCGACCGCCCCCCGCTCTTTGATCCTATCTAATGGCGTGTCATAGGGCAAAATCTCGCAGTAAACATGGCATTCCCGGATGCGCCGGGCGATGAGCTGGGTGTACTGCGCCCCGAAGTCCAGCACGACCACAAGCTCCGGCGGCGTCATCCCATCGCCGCTGACCGACGCCCCGCGCGGCCCGTAGGTGGTCAAAATCGGCTGATCCTGATGCTGCGGCGTCAAAGACATAACGCACCCCGCAGGAGTTCAGGGCGGATAAAGTTCGTTTTGGCAAATTTCGTGTGTGTTGTTTTCATAGTTGTATATCAAAGGCGTGGAACTGAAGTTCTACGCTGTGGGGCGAAGCGCCCAGTCTCCACCTGCGTGGAGAAGGAGTAAGACGATAATTATTATCTTTTCCATGCCCGCGAAGGCGGCCACTGGGCGTCTGCGCCCCACAGCGTAGAACTTCAGTTCCACGCTGTTATTCTCTATCCTCCGGCGCGGTTGGCAGGAACAACACCGTGAGATGCTCTGTGTCTTCCAGTTCACCTTCAGTGTCAGCAAGAGCTTTGTAATACTCATACTGGCGAGGCGGCTCAAACGAGGGGCGCACATGAACATACCACCAGTCCTGCTCATGCCGAACGCCTTGTGTGAGTGCTTCCAGGGGCGCGCCGCCTGGATGCTTATCTTTAAGATAACGTCCGGCGATCTCGACAATCTCGGTTTCGCTTATTTGCCGCTGGCTTTCCATAAAGATTAGCTGGTCTGAGCTGTCTGAAGCTGCTTTTTCGCTTCGGCAGCACGGCGTTTAGCTGGCAGCGTTACAATCTCATGTCCGCTTTCCAATTCTTGACGTTGCAGGTCATGGCAGATGGCTACAATGTCAAAGTTGAACTTTGCGGCGTATGCTTCGCGCTGACGGCGGATTTCTTCAACAATCGGGTCAGTCCACATAGTTTGCCTCGTCTTCTGCGTTTGGCGGCAATGGTCTTGCGCTACTGGCGGTCAGAGCTGGCGGGAGGGGGCTAAGAGCTGCTCCTACGCCTGCTTCTTCATCATTGCTAGGCGGAAGACGACGCCAAAGTTCTATGTCCTGCTTCTGCTTTTCCGGGTTTTCGTAGACGCACTTCCGGGCAGTGTGTATATCATGCTCGACAATAAACAACAGCAGCATTCCATCCTGCGAAGCTGAGAAGATTTCGCAGTTTCCTAACTTGCGGACGCTGTCAAGATGTTCATATCGCCCTTCCATAAATTCTCGATAGGGAAGCGCAGAAGTAGTTTCGTAACAGAGTGTTGGATTTGCCATTTTATCACCGGCCCTGGCCGACGCCCTGGGTGCGCTGCTGGGACTTGCCTTCGGTCAAAATCTGCGGGGCGACGACCATTTCGGCCTGCTGCATTTCGGCCAGGGTGCGTGCCCCGCAGGTTGCCATGGATAACCGCAGTGCGCCGACGAGGTTCATGGTGCCGTCGTCTTTGTGGGCGGGGCCGAGCAGGATCTCGCGCAGGGTTCCCATGATGGAGACCCGGATGCGGGTGCCTCTCGGCAGGTCGGCGTTGGACATGGACATGCCCCACGAGTAGCCGGGGGCGGGGGCTTCGGACGACGCGGCAATGCTTGATCCGAGCATGACGGCGTCGGCTCCCGAAGCAATGGCTTTGGCGAAGTCGCCGCCGTTTTTAATGCCGCCGTCAGCCAGGATCGGGACGTATTTGCCGGTGCGCTGGTGGAACGCCTCGCGGGCGGCGGCGCAGTCGGCAACGGCGGTAACCTGGGGGACGCCGACGCCGAGAACCGAGCGCGTGGTGCAGATCGCGCCGGGACCGACTCCTATGAGAAGCGCCGAGGCACCCGCTTCCATCAACTCGGTCGCGGCCCCGAACGAGACGCAGTTGCCGACCATGACGGGGACGGGCGAGTCTCGGCAGAACTTTGCCAAATCTACGGTTTCGGAATGGGTCGAGTAATGCCGGGCGGTGGCGACTTGGGACGCGACAACAAAGAGGTCTACGCCCGCTTCGACGGCGGCGGCGGCGATGCGCGGGGCGGTCGGCGGGATGGCGGCAATGGCGGCAAAGCCCCCGGCGTCTTTGATTTCGCGGATGCGCTTTGCGATGAGGTCATCCCGGACAGGCGCGGTATACAGCTTTTGCATCTTTTCGATGATGTGGTCGGCGGGAGTTTCAGCGATCTCTTGCAAAATGCTTTCAGCATCGTCGTAGCGGGTTTGCAGTCCTTCGCCGTTTAAGACGGCGAAGCCGCCGAGACGGGTCATCTCGGCGGCCATTTTGGGGTTCACGGCGGCATCCATTGCCGAGGCGACAATCGGAATGGCGAACTTATGACGCTCTAAGGTCCAGGATGTGTCCACATCGCGCGGGTCTACCGACAAGGCCGACGGGACCAAAGACACCTCATCGAAGCCGTAGACGCGCCGCGCCTTTTTGTTTCCTCCCAGTGTAATCGTTTGTTCCAAGTCAGTTCCCCTTAAACTTTTCCGTTTAGTATACCCGAAGCCGAGTGCAGAGTGTCAACAGTGGGTATACTGCACACGAATTAGAAACGAGTGTGTGCATGGCTTCCGAAGTGAAGAAGGTGATTATTATCGGCGCGGGGATCGGCGGCATGGCGACGGCAATGCGCCTTCAAGCCACCGGCAAGTTTCAAGTGACGGTGCTGGAAAAGAACGCGACGGTCGGCGGCCGGGCGAACATCCGCGAAGTGGGCGGCTATCGGTTTGATACCGGCCCGTCGCTCCTGCTGATGACGGACGTTTACAAAGAACTGTTTGCGGCCTGCGGGGAGTGTTTCTCCGATTGGGTGAAGCTCATCAGAATGGAGCCGAACTATGAAGTCCATTTCGGCGACGGCTCTTCAATGCTGATGTCAAGCGACTTGACGACCATGATTGCCGAGATGGAGCGGATCGAGCCGGGTGTCACGCCCGGCTATTACCGCTTTTTGGAAGACGCGGGCAAAAAATACCGGATCGGACGCAAGCAGTTTGTCGAAAAGAACTTCGCCAAAGCCACCGACTTCTTCACGGCGTCCAATCTGAAGCTGCTGGGCCAGCTTAATGCCTTGGACAAGCTGTACTCGCACGTTTCGCAGTTTTTCCAGAATGACCGGCTGCGCCAGGCGTTCTCCATGCAGTCCATGTATCTCGGCATCTCGCCGTTTGAGGCCCCGGCGGTCTACACCCTGCTGCCGTACACCGAGCTTGCCGAGGACGGCCTGTATTACCCGGAAGGCGGCATCTACGCCCTGCCGAAAGCAATGGCGGCAGTGGCAACAAAGCTCGGCGTTGTTATTAAAACCGATCAAGATGTCTCGCAGATTTTTGTCAAAGACGGCAAGGCACGGGGCGTTTGCGTGGGCGACGAACTACTCCCTGCCGATTTAGTCATCTCAAACGCCGATCTGCCGTATACTTACACGGATTTGCTGGACGAACGCCCCGCAAAGTTTGCCGAAGACGCTTGGAAAAAGCAGCCGTTTACGTCGTCGGCGTTTATGCTATATCTCGGCACGGACAAAGTTTATCCCCAATTACACCACCACAACTTCTTTCTGTCGTCGGATTACAAGCGTAACTTTGAGGAGATCTTCGACGCCAAAGTGCCGCCGCGCGACCCCAGCTTCTATGTGAATGCGCCGGGCCGGACTGATCCGACCGTGGCACCGCCCGGCGGTGACAACCTGTTCATCTTGGTCCCAATTCCTCATCTGACCGACCAAATGCAGTGGGACGATGTGCAGATTGAAAAGTTCAAGGCGAAAGTCTACGATCAGCTTGAAGCGCGTGGCCTTTCTGATCTTAGGCAACATATCGTCGTTGAAGAAGTGGTCACGCCGCATGAATGGCGGGATCAATATAACCTCAAATACGGCGCGGCGTTCGGCCTGTCGCACGGCATTTTGCAGGTTGGCTACTTCCGGCCTTCCAACAAATCCGCCGATGTGGATCGGCTCTATTTCGTCGGGGCCAGCACCGTTCCCGGCACCGGCGTTCCGCTCGTCTGCCTCGGCGCGAAGCTCGTCACCGAGCGGATTTTGGCGGACTTCGCCTAGAAAGCGCCACTTATGGCCCTCTCGCTCTTACAAAATAAGCTACAGTCCCGGCGGCAGGACGGCACGGGACCGGACCTCAATGCGGCGTATGCGGCCTCGAAAGCCTTAAACGCCCATCATGGCAAGACCTACTATTTCTCGACGCTGTTCTTCCCGCCGGAAGTTCGCCGCTCGGTCCATGCCCTGTACGGCTTCGTCCGCTACCCGGACGAGATTGTAGACAACCCCGCGCCCGGCACGAACCCCGCCGCGCTGCTGGCCGAGTACCGGCAGGCGACACGCGACGCGATGCGGACGGGCGGCTCGGAGCTGCCGGTGCTTCATGCGTTTGCCGATATGGCCCGCCGCCATGCCCTGCCGCCGGAGTACCCGCTGGCGTTCCTCGACGCAATGGCAATGGATCTGACCCGAACCCGCTACGAGACGTTCGAAGACCTCAAAACCTACACCTACGGCAGTGCGTCGGTAGTCGGCCTGATGATGTGCCACGTCATAGGCATTTCCGATCCGTGCGCCCTCGACCCCGCGCATGATCTCGGTCTCGCTATGCAGCTTACGAACTTCTGGCGGGACATCGGCGAGGACTGGAAAACGCGCGGGCGCATCTATCTGCCGCTCGAAGACATGGAGCGATTCGGCTACACCGAAGCCATGCTGTCCCGAAGCATCATCAACGATCAGTTTCTAGAACTCATGCGCTTCGAGATCGTCCGCGCCCGCGACTTCTACGCCGCCGCCGACCTCGGCATCCCCTCGATTACGCCCCAGTGCCAGTTGCCCGTGAAACTTGCCCGCGTCCTCTACTCACGCATCCTGGACAAGATAGAAGCAAATGGCTACGACGTGTTCACCCGCCGCGCCCGGACAACAGGTTTGGAAAAAGCGACTGAATTTGTGCGAATGAGTTTAAGATGACCTACCTCCCCTTCTCTCATCTGCCATAATACAGGGTATGTTTGATACGCATTTTTTATTCGCTTCACTCTTGTGGGGGACTGTCGGCGGCGGGTGCATCATGTACGGCAAAAAACAGGGCGCGGCCCCGCCGCTGATTGCTGGGTTTGCCTTGCTGGCCGCCTCGTTCATCCCTTCTGTTTGGCTGATGTCTGCTGTGAGCGTCCTGCTTCTGGCGGGCATGGTGTGGGGCCTGCGCCGAGGCTACTGAGAGAAGGCTAGACGGCTTACACTGGGCGCGGCTTCCGATGCTTGAGCTTGTCTAAGAGCAGCACAGCCAGGGACGGGATAAACATAAAAATTGCGACGAACAGAGCAAGTATCGCAATCGGCGGCACAAACAACAGATCATCCAGCAAAAGCCAAAACCAGATGCCTTTGCCCTGATTTTCGCGGCGCAAGTTCTTCAGCAGAACGCGAAAAGCGTCTGTGTCCCATGCTTGAATGCGAAAAAAGCTTGTGCGCCTGCCAGCATCATAGCCGGTTTCATAGACGTAGGGAGACGCTCCCGTTTGATGAAGCCGGAGATACCTGCTGATGCTGAGGTTGGCGGCGATGCTCAGGCCAAAGAGCAGCAAGCCGGCCGTAATCACGAGCGCGACGTAGTGCGGGTAAAGCGCGACCAGAAGCGGCGGAATGGCAGGCGGGGCGGGGACGAGAACAAGGATAAGGCACGGCAGCCCGACGAATAGGCAGAAGCGCGGCAGCAGGATGTTAAATCCGAGGCTGCATTTGATTTCGTTCCACCTGTTCATTATCTGCCTTCTCTTATAGATCACGCTTCCCATGTTATACCCATTATGGCTTCATTTGCTCTCTTAACAAGGTATCCCGGCAGGAGAAGCAGCGGACTTTCCCGAACAAGCGGGTATGACTGCACTCATCGTACCTGAACGCCTGGCCCGTGCCGATGCTTTGCTGCAAGCGGGTCTTGACGATGGACTGTTCACGCACGCAGTCTACGGGCTGAGGCAAGGCGGCGAGATGCGGGCGCAGCAGGCGTTCGGGGCGGCGACGCTCGGCAGTGTATTTGATCTGGCGTCGCTGACCAAGCCGCTGGCGACGGCGACGCTAATCATGCAGGGGGTGGAGCAGGGTCGGCTGCATTTGCGGCAGTCGGTGGCGCGGTTCTTTGAGGACGTGTTCGGTCCCCTGCCCCATTTGAGCGGAGTTGAGGTGCGGCATCTGCTGACGCACACGTCGGGCTTGCCGCCGGTTCCCTGCTGGCCTGTCACCGGGTTAGGAGTGTCGCGACAGGAGTTGATCGCAAGCGTCTTGACCACGCCGACGCTGCGGCCGGCGGGAGTCGGCTACACTTACTCGGACACGGGCTACCTTCTGCTGGGCGAGATTGCCGCACAGGTGTTCGAACAGCCGCTGGAATCGTGTTTTCGTGAGCGCGTAGCCGGGCCGATGGAGATGGCGACGCTGAGATTTTGCCCATCGGCAGCGAATACGGTCAGTACCGGGCCGGAGGCGGCGGGCGTGGTGCATGACCCGCGTGCACGGGATTTAGGCGGGGTCGCGGGCCATGCCGGACTGTTCGGAACAGTCGGCGACGTGCTGGCGTTTGCCGAAGCGGTCCGCACCGGCGGCGGGCCGATTTTGTCGCGGGCGTCGGCGGCGCGGATGCGCGAGAGCCAAATTCCGGCAAGCATCGGGGCGCAGTCGCTCGGCTGGTTCTGCGCTGGGAACGATTACCTGCCGTCAGGCGATCTGTTTTCCGACCGCTCGTTCGGGCATTCGGGGTTCACGGGAACAGCGCTTCTCCTAGACCCCGCTTCCGATGTTTCGCTCGTGCTGCTGACGAACCGCGTCGTGAACCAGGCTGAAGACGGCAGCCGGTTTCTGCGCCTGCGGCGGCTCTGGCTGAATGCCGTCGCGGCGTCCCTCCCCTAAAGCCCGCATTTTCCCAAAAATTTAATCTTTTCTTAACATAGTCCGCCAAAAATCTAGGTATAGTTCCCTGACGGTCTATTCTTTGCGGATAAAGGGGAACCCTATGCCATTCTTTGGACAAGACCCGGTGTTTTATGATCTGCTGGAAGCGCAGGCGGAAGCCGCGCACAAGACGGCCCAAGCGTTCCACGCGCTGTCGCAGGATTTCGGCCAGGCCGAGCAAATCGCCGAAACGGCCAAGCGTTTGGAAAGCGACGCCGACAACCTGACGCATGACCTGGTGAACAAGGCCGACGCCAAATTTATCACGCCGCTGGACAAAGGCGACATGCACGGGCTGTCGCAGGCTCTGGACAATATCACCGACACGCTGGAATCGGCGGTCGCGCGGATCTGGTTGTACCAAATCAAGGCGCTGCGGCCCGATCTTCCGGCGCTAACCGAGCGGCTAGTCTCTATCACGCAGGCAACCCGCGAGGGTGTGAACTTCCTGCGCCACATGAAGGACCACGATGCGCTTTCCCCTATCCTGGTCCGCATCCACAACTTGGAGAATGAAAACGATCAGCTATACCGCCGTGCGCTCGGCACGCTGCTGAACGACCCGGACGCAGACCCGATCGCAGTCATCAAGTGGAAAGAGATTTACGACCGCGTCGAGATTGTCGCCGACGAATGCGAGCGGGTCGCGGACATTTTGGAAAGCCTGGTGGTGAAGTATGCATGACATTCCAATTTTACTTGTTGTCATTGTCGTCTTCGGCCTGGCATTCGACTTTACGAACGGCTTTCACGACACGGCAAACGCCGTGGCGACCGTCATCTCCACCCGCGTCCTGCCGCCGACGTTTGCGATTGTCATGTGCGCGATCCTGAACTTCGCCGGGGCGTTCGCGTCGCAGAATGTCGCCCAAACGATTGCGAAAGGGCTAATTGATGCTCATGCCGCGACGCAGGAGGTCATCTTAGCCGCGATTATCGGCGCGATTGCGTGGAACGTCCTGACCTGGTACTTCGGCATTCCAAGCTCATCGTCTCATGCTCTCATCGGCGGCTTGGTTGGGGCGACGCTCGTGTTCGCCGGGACCCACGCCGTCATCTGGAAAGGCGTCCTAAACAAGGTTATTGTGCCGATGGTGATCTCCCCGGTCATTGGTGCGGCGATTGCCTTCGGGATCATGATGCTGCTGTTTGCTCTGTTCGCGAACACGCGGCCCGCGAAAGTCAACGGGATTTTCTCCTGGCTTCAGCGGCTTTCCGCCGCTGCCGTCGCGTTCAACCACGGGCAGAACGACGCGCAGAAGACAATGGGCGTGATTACGCTGGCGCTGGTGGCCTTCCACTTCCTGCCCGGCGGTAAGCACGTCCGAATTCCGGTCTGGGTGATTGTTTCCTGCGCGACGGCGATGGGCCTCGGCACTTTGTCGGGAGGCTGGCGGATTATCAAGACGCTCGGCACGAAGATCATTGACTTGCAGCCGATCAACGGCTTTGCGGCGGAAACGTCGGCGTCCATTGTCCTCGCGACGGCGTCCTACTTCGGGATGCCGGTGTCAACAACGCACATTGTCTGCGGCAGCGTGTTCGGGGTCGGGATTGCGAAGCGGCTGAACGAGGTCCGCTGGCCGGTCGCCCAGCAGATGGTGACGGCGTGGGTTTTGACCCTGCCGGGCGCGGCGCTGGTCGCGGGCCTGAGCTACTTCGTGATCAGCCTGGGCGGGCATCAAGCGCCGATGGCGCTCCGGTAAGCGAGACGGACAAGAGAAAGGGCAAACATAAGGTTCGCCCCTGCGAGGCCAGAATGAGGCCAAGCCGTTGGGTGCGAACCTTGTGTTCGCCCTTTCTTATTTTGCCTGCCCTTACCGCAGTAACTTCAGCGCTTCTTCACGCAGGGTGGCGGGGTCTAAATCGGCGTCTGTTAGACGCTTAAGCCCGGCGGTCGGCGGGCCGCCGTGGAGGTAGGTTTGGAAGGCCAGCGTCCACGTTTCTTCTTCTTCCTGCTCCCAAATCGGCGCGACGTCGCCCGTCTGCCCGTGCGCGACGGCCCAGAGAGTTGGCGAGGAGCCGAAGCCGAGCTTTTCGGCGAGAAACGTGTGCAGGATTTCGTGTTCCCGCGACAGCGCCCCCGTGTCGGTGCCGTAGCCGAATAGGGCTGTATTGGCCCGGTACTGGTCGCTGTCTTCGGGCGTCGCCGTGACTTTGGTGCCGTCGTGGTAGCAGGTCTCGGTGTAGCCCGGCACGCAGTTGACCCAGCAGTGCTGAAACTGAAGAGTGCGGGCAAGGCGCGGCGTCAGAGCGACCGCCGACTGGTACTCCTCGCGGTTTCGGTCGTCGGCGTGTTCCGGCTCACACAAGTACAGGCCGCCGCCGGGCGCAGCCAGAACACACAGGCCGGCGTCGGCCAGCGTTTCTTCGGAGAGCGTCTGCGTTTCCACAATCAGCAGACGCCGAGCTTTGCGGGCGGCGATGTCCAGGCCGAGCAGCGGGTAGCGCAGGCTGTCCAGAACGCCGAGGCACAACACCAAATCGTAAGTTTCCCAAGTGGAAGCCAGGTTGTAGACGCGCTTCTGCTCGAACTCCGCCCGCCCGTCGAGGCCCAGCCGTGCCGCCGCCGCCTGCGCCAGCGCCAGCGCGTCGGCATTAGTGTCTACCCCCCGCACCCACGCGCCGCGTTTTGCCAGTTTCAGCGCACTGAGGCCGTCGCCGCAGCCGATGTCTAGCGCCCGCCAGCCGGTGATGTCCGGCAGGAACGGAGCGGCTTGATGCCAGTGTTCCAGTGTTTCCGTCACAAGTTTCTCCATCACCACTTCTTCCGTCAAGAGTGTCGTTCCGTTTCTTCCAAGTACAGCTCCATCTCCGCCGCGCGGTGCGCCGCCGTGTGCGAGGCCAGCACCCGCGCTCGTGCCTGAGCCGCTGTTAAGTTCCGCGCCGCGTCCCCAATTTCCTGCACGATCGCGAGCGTGTCTTCGGAGGATCGCGCGACGAGGATTTCCGTGCTGATTTGGAAGAACGTGTCCAGACCCTCCCAGTAGTCGCTGATGATCGGGACGCCGCAAGCAGCGGCCTCGAACAAACGGACACTCGGCGAATAGCCCATCGCCACCATGTCGGCGCGGGTAATGTTCAGCGTAAACTTTTGTGAATTGTAGAACGCGCGGTGCTTTTCCGGCGGCAGATGCTCGATGCGGGAGACGTTTGGCGGCCAGGAAATGCTGTGGGGGTACTGCGGCCCGGCGACGGCAAACCGGCCTTCCGGCCAGCACCGCGCGGGTTCCAGCAAAAGCGTATCGAGCGGCGGCTGACGGTCGGCGCTGTACGTTCCCATGTAGCCGAGGTCGAATGCTGTCGGCACGTCTTCGGGAAAGTACAAGTCGGGGTCAACGGAGCAGTAAAGCGAGCGGGCGCACGGCGAATGATACTGCTGCTCTAAGCGTATCAGGGTCGGCCCGCCTGCAAACGACAGATAGAGATCGTACTGTGGGATCAGCGCCGGCGTCAGATACGGGCAGGCGCCTCGGTCCAATGCCGCCAGCGTGACCGGCGTGTCAATGTCGTAGAACGCCCGCAGGCCGCGTGCCGTCTCCTGTACCCACTGCCCAACTTCAACGCCGTCGGGGACATATGAGCCGACAATGACCGCATCGGCGCTTCGGACTTCGTCCCTGTACCGCGCTTGCAGTTCTGCAAAACTGTCATACAGCACGGTCCGGCCCCACGGCGGACGTGGCAGGTCGCGGTTTTCGGCGTACCAGGGCGCATCACGCTCCAAAAACAGGATGTCATGGCCTCGCGCCGTCAGTTCCCGCACTAGCCCCCGAAACGTCGTCGCGTGGCCATTGCCCCAGGACGACGTGATGGACAGGCCCAGAATGACAATTTTCATCCATTCTGTCCTTCCAGCACGGCTTCAAGCTGCGTGACTCGGTGGGCGTAAGTATGCTCCGCCAAAACGCGCGAAAGCGCGGCTTGTCCGATTTCGTGGGCCTGCGTGTCCGACACGCCCTGAACAAAACGCGCCACATCCTCGCCATTTTGCGCGACAAGAAGCTCGCGGCCCGGCGCAAAGAACAAGTCAATGCCCTCCCAAGCGTCGGTGATGAGACACGCGCCCGCACCGGCGGCCTCAAAGACGCGGGTCGCGGGCGAAAAGCCGTAGCGGGCCATCGAGTCGCGGCTGACGTTCAGCACCATGCGCGGCGTCGCGTTGAACGCATTATGGTCCGGCGTGTAGACATGGCCCGCATAGCGAACATTTGGCGGCATGGCTTTGTCCCCCCACCCGCTCCCGCCAAGCAGAAACTTGGCATCCGGCACCAGCGCTGCTGGCCGCAGAAAGAACTCGTCTACCCGTGCTTCTCGGTCCGGCAGACGGTTTCCGAGAAAGCCGAGCGCCCCCGCAAAGCGCGGGTCCGCCGGCCCAGGAAAGTGCGTGTGCGGGTCAAGCGCGTTGTAAATGGGAACGCAGTCTTTCGCGCCGAGCGCACGGTACGCTTCGCGGACCGGCTCTCCGCCGCCGTAGGTCAGCACAAGATCGTAGCACGGGATGAGGGTATGAAACGGGTCGGTGGGATTGTTCTGAACCCGGTCGAGCGTCGCGGGCGCGTCTACGTCCCAGAAAACGACCCGCGTTTGTTTGCGCTTTAGTTCCAGTACGGCCGCTTCTAAAAGCTCATCAAAGACGCCGACGCCACTGGCTTTGACGATGAGATCGACGGAGCGGGCGTCTTCGAGCGCGGCATGAACGCCGTCCGTGCCGGCGGCGGAGTAAACGACGACTCTGGCCCAGTCGGGATCCGCCATATCTCGGTGCTGCTGGCGCTCGAACGCATCCGGCTCATAGAAGGTGACGGCGTGACCGCGCTCGGAAAGCGCCCGGATGATGCCCCGGTAGTAGGTGGCCGCCCCGTTCCAGTAAGCAGAAACGAGGCTAGAGCCGAAGAAAGCGATGTTCATAGGTTTGTTGGAGTCACCCGGCCTTAAAAGGCCGGGCTAGGAGAGCGCGAAGCCCCTCCGGGGCTGAATGCCGACGGCATTAGTGTCTTCAATGCCGGAGACATTTTGTGCTTTTCTAGCCCGGCCTTTTAAGGCCGGGCTGAATTTCGCCATAAATCCCAAGCAGCTCGTCTACCCGGTGGGCGCAGGTATGGCGGGCTAAAATTGTCGCGAGGCCGTGCGCGGCGAGGCTTCGGGCCAAGTTATCGTCGGCCATCAATGCCGCTAAATGCTGCTGCATCTGTGCGCCGTTTTCGGCAACTAAAAAGTCTTCGCCGGGCGTGAACAGCCCTTCGCTGTCGTTCCAGGGCGCGGAGACCAGCGGGATACCGCAGGCCAGGGCTTCAAAGACGCGAATGGTCGGAATGCCGGGCAGGGCCTTCACATACGGACGGCGCGGGACATGGACCGTCGCGCGGTATTGCGCAAACAGGGCGGGCGCAGCGTAGTTCGGTAGCCAGCCGCCGTAGTCAATGCCGGCATCCGCCAGCGCTTGCTTGGCAGCTTCTGGGTAGCGGACGCCCTGAACCCGTGCTTTCAGACCCAGCCTTTTGACCGGACCGAGCAGGAACTGGTGCAACTCGGCGGTCCGCTCATCGTCGCCCCAGTTGCCGACCCAAACTAAGTCCCCAGTCTTCTCAATGTCCGGCAGCGGGTGAAAGATGCGCGTGTCGGCGGCTTCGTGCCAGGTCCAGGCACGTTTGGCCCAGCCTTCGGCAAGATACAAATCGCGGATGACAGCCCCGAACGCCAGAACGCCGTCATAGTGAGTCAAGTCATAAGCGGCCATGCCTGCGCGGTCAGTCACAGCGCGGTGATGCGTGTCGTGGAACAGCAGCTTGTAGCTGTTGTTCGCGGCGCGATGCTCGCCGATAGACTTAACGAGTTCATGCGCGTTCCATTCGTGGACCAAAACCAAGTCGGCCTCGGCGAGTGATGCATCTAAGTCAAGCGTCTCTAGGTCATAGAACGTGCTTTGGAGTGTCGGGTAGGCCGCGTGAAAACCCTCTACAGCGGACGGCCCGGCGTCGGCAAGCAGGTTTTGCAGGCTCCAACAATGATGCGGCTCGTACACTTGAACAGCGTGGCCGCGCGAAATTAGCTCGGTCAAAACACCGCGCAGGAAGTGGGCGTTGCCGTGGTTCCAGTCGGAAATCAGCGAGTGTGTCCAAACGACGACGCGCAAATTAGTCTCCCAGCAGTGTTCGGTAAGCGTCTGAATAGCCAAGCGCCATGCGTTCGGTCGTGTAAGCTCGGGCTTGTGCCAGAGCGCGAGCCGCGAGTTCCGAGCGCAAGGCGTCGTCGGCAATCAGGCGCGACACGGCGGAATGCAGAGCGTCCCAATTACCCGGCGGGACAAACAGCGCCGCGTCGCCCCACACTTCGCGCAGGCTGTCAATGTCGCCCAGGACTAAAGCGCAGCCGGACAGGCCCGCTTCTAGGGCCGACAGGCCGAACGGCTCGTACTTGGCGGGCAGGACATAGATGGCGGCGCGGGCCATCCATTCGGCAACTTGATCCGGCGGCAGGCAGCCAAGCAGATGCACGTCGTCAAAGCGGCAATCTTCGCCGCTTGGGTGCGTTGTGTCGCCCGCGACGCAGACGGGCCACGGCAGGCGCGGGGCGATTTCAGCCAAAGCGCGGATGTTTTTGGCGTCATCCCACAGCCGCCCGGCGGTGAAAATCAGCGGTTCTTTGTGGGTCTTAGGCGTGAACAGTGAGGCGTCACGACCATTCGGTACGACGCGCGAAGCTTCAAGCGGGCCGTAATGCGTTTGGAGCGCGGACAGCATGGCCTGGGTCGGCGCAAGGACTAAATCGGCGGATTGCAGGCCGCATGTCACTTCGGCGCGGTAGCGATCCCACTCATTCGGGGCATTGGCGCCGTGAACCGCCTGCCACCAGGACAGGACGCAGGAATGTCCGGCGACCACAGCAGGGGCCTGCCAAGGCAAATAGCCGTGGGCGTAGCCGTTCAAGTGAACAATGTCGGGGCGGACTTCGGCTTCCAGCGCGAGGAGCCACTCGCCGGCGCGGGCGACATCTTCCCACGGGTTCGGCATCCATTCCAAAGCGTACTCTGACGGGTGCAGGGTCAGAGTGGAAATAGACGTGGCTTCGGCGGATTGCTGTGAGGTTGGCAGACGCCCCATTGTCGCAAGCGAGACGGAGACGTGTGGGGCGAGAGCACGGGCGAGGTCCAGCGCGTAGGTCCAGACGCCGCCGACGGTATCCGCCGTCATCAGCACGCGCTTGACGGGAGGCTTCAAGAGAGCGTGACCAATGCTTTCATAAAGCCGTCGGGCCGCTCTTGGGTCGCGTTCAGCGCGTCGGCGAGATTTTCCAGCGGAAATGTGTGTGTATACAAGGGCGACGGGTCAAGCCGACCTTCGGCGACGGCATTGACGGCAGACTGGATGCCGCCGGTGTAGAGAAGCGAGTCGCGCTCGTGGGCGTTGACAACGTCGAGGCCGCGCCAGTTCCAAAGCTGCAAATTGACCGACCGCAGGCCGTCCTGATGGTATCCGGCGATGACGAGCCGCCCGCGCTCCTTTGTCAGCTCGGCGGAGAGGTCTAACGGCCACTGCTTGCCGACGGCTTCAATAACCACGTCGCAGAACGTGCCGCCCGTCAGCGCTTTGACTTTTTCAATAATTTGCCAGTGGTCATCCATCGGCAGGACGTGGGCTGCGCCCATGTCTTTGGCAATCGCCTGGGCAAAGGGGCGGCGGGCGATGGCAATGACGGTCGCGCCGGCATTCGCCGCGAGGCGTGTTAAAAGCGCCCCTAAAAAACCGATGCCGACAATCGCAACGGTCTGGCCGGGCCTCACCTCGCTGCGTCCAAAGATGTTCATGGCGCAGCCGAGCGGCTCACCGGGCAGGGGCGTATGACGCAGCGTATCCGGCAGCTTCACCGCTGCGCTTTGATCGGCGGCATCATACTCGGCGTAAGAATGGCCGGACAGGAATGCCACGCGGTCGCCAGGTGCAAACGCCGTGACTTCCGCGCCAACGGCATCAATCGCGCCCCACCCTTCATGGCCCAAAGCGCCCGGTTCCATTGGGTAGGAGAACCACTCGCGGCCTTCCCAGGGCGGCAGGTTGGAGGCACAGACGCCGCAGCCTTCGAGTTTGACGACCACTTCGGTCGGCCCCGGCACGGGGATCGGCGCTTGAACGATCTCGATTTGGCCCGGAGCCGTGACGACAGCGGCTCGCATGGTCTCGCTCATACCGCTACCTCTTCGCGGGCGCACTCGCGGCGTCCTGTTCGGTTCTCGCGGAGCCAGCGGCCCAGACGGGCAATTCCGCGCGGGGCGCTGACCATCGGCGCCCAGCCGGTTGCGGCCCGGAACTTGCGCGTGTCCGAAACGTAATACCGCTGGTCGCCGGGCCGCCAGCCCTCAAAGCAGACATTCGGCGCATCGCCGTCCGCTTCCCGGATCAGCTCCAATAAGTTGAGGAGGCTGATGGAATTGTCCGCGCCGCCGCCGATGTTGAACGCCTGGCCTGACAAGTCGCTCATGCGGTCCTGCGCCAACACAAGCGCATTGACCAGGTCTTCGGCGAACAAAATGTCGCGCACCTGCATCCCGTCGCCGTAAAGCGTGATCAGACGCCCCGACTGGGCTTGAAGGAGAAAATGGGCGACCCAGCCCTGGTCTTCCGTGCCGAATTGATGCGGGCCGTAGATGCAGCTCATGCGGAATACGGCGGCGGGAAGATTGTAGGTGCGGGCGTAGTCTAAGACATACTGGTCCGCCGCGCCCTTGGAGCAGCCGTAGGGGCTGTGGAAGTCCAAAGCGCGGGTCTCGCTGATGCCGTGTGTGCGGACCGCGTCGTCTTCCGGCTCGTAGCGGCAGTCGCGTACACCGAATGCAATATCGGGCAGGCCACCGTAGACTTTGTTAGTGGACGTGAATACCAGCGGCGGCGGGTCAGGACAGTTCCGAATTGCTTCCAGCAGGTTCAGCGTACCACGGGCGTTGACCTCAAAATCGGCCACGGGGTCTACTAAACTCGTCGTGACAGCGACCTGAGCGGCGAGATGAAAGACTTTGGACGCGCCGCGCACGCTGTCCCGCAGCCGTCCGGCATCCCGCACATCGGCGGCTTCGACTTGGACTAAATCGCCGTGCGTTTCTTGCAGCCAGCGGGCGTTCTGCTCGACCCCCGCCCGCGAAAAGTTGTCGTAAAGCCGGACGGGGGTGCCTTCGGACAAGTAGCGGTGAGCTAAATTCGTCCCGACAAAACCTGCGCCGCCGGTGATCAACACGGTGTTCTTCATACGGTCAGCCCCCGCTGGGCGAGTTCTTGACCCGCTTCGGCGACGTGATCGTGGGCGACCTGGCCTTCCAGCCATTGGGCGATCTCTAGGAGGCCGCTTTCCAGGGAAATGCGGGGGGCGTAGCCCAAAACTTCGCGGGCGAGCGTAATATCGGCGAAGCAGTGGCGGATGTCGCCTGCGCGGTAGCGTCCGGTGATCTCCGGCACGATCTGCTCGCAGCCGAGTGTGCGGGCCATGCGCTCCGCGATCTCGGCGACGGTGTAGGACTGGCCGCTGCCGACATTGAACACCTGCCCGGCGGCTTTCGGCGTTTCCAGCGCCAGACGGCACGCCTGGGCCACGTCCTGCACCGCGACAAAGTCCCGCTGCTGCTGCCCGTCTTCAAAGATGAGCGGCGGACGGTTGTTCAGATAGCGGGAGGCAAAGATCGCCAGGACGCCGGTGTAGGGGTTAGACAGCGCCTGGCAGGTGCCGAAGACATTGAAGAAGCGCAGGGCGACGGTCGGAATGTGGTACGCGCGTCCGATCATCAAGCACAGGCGCTCCTGGTCATATTTAGACAGTGCATACACGGACGACAGCGACGGCGTCTTGGTTTCCGGCGTCGCCAGCGGCGTCAGCGCTACGCCGTCGGGGCCGTGCAGCTCCCAGTCCCCAGCTTGAAGCTGGGCCAAAGGCCGCTCCGACCCCGGCAGAGCGGCGCCGTCCGGCGCTCGGTACAGCCCTTCTCCGTAAACACTCATGCTGGACGCGACGATTAACCGCTCAACGGGCTTTTCTATGAGCGCTTCCAGCAGGGTCGCCGTACCGAGGTTGTTGACTTCGGTGTACCGGCGTATTTCATACATGCTTTGCCCGACCCCAACGGTCGCGGCAAAGTGGTACACGGCGTCAATCCCGGCCAGCGCCTTTGTGAGCGCTTCCGGGCTGCGGACATCCCCGACCATCAGCTCAACGTCAGCCGGAAGGTAGGCGGGTCGCTTGGGGTCGCAGCCATGCACTTGCGGTGCAAGACTGTCGAGGACACGGACCTTGTAGCCTTGCGAAAGAAGCTCCCGCGCGAGGTGCGAGCCGATAAACCCCGCGCCGCCGGTGATGAGAACGTGTTTTGCCATGCCGCTGCTGACTCCCCTAAAGCGCCGAGAAAATCCTGAGAAGAAAATCCTGGTAAGGATGCTTGAGGAACAGTGTACCCGGTAAAATCATCATCTTCTACCCATCTGCGGCTTCTTCTTCTAATAAACCGGAATTTTTTTGGAAAAATCTTGGCACACGTTTAGGCTTTCGGCCAAGCAAAGAATGAGGACCATGCCGTAAAAGAATGAGGACCATGCCATGAATGGCACGGCTACACGGCGCAGACGCCACGAAGTACCGCTTCTGCAATGGCAGCACTGGCTACCCGGAGGGCGCGGCACTGGACACGGAGCTGTCTTTCCCAACCCCGCGAAGCGGGCGTTTTGTGGCCGAAGGCCGTGCAGCCGTGCCATTCATGGCATGGTCTGAAACTAATCTCTGCTTTTCTACTAATCTCTGCTTTTCTACTTCTGCGAAATCAGGGCGTACAGTCCGGCCTTTTCCGGGGTCTCTGAATTGTGCAGAACCGTTACCGGCTGGCCGACCTGGAACTCGCGCCACTGGTCGGCGCTGACCTGCTCTTCCCGGCCCATGTCCGGGCCGCCGACGTAGCCGTAGCGGAGGAAGTAGCGGACCATGTCTTCGGATTCGGCGCGCTTGTGCGTGATCGTCCCGACCGTCGCCGTTCCCCAGCGCAGCAGATGCAGCCGGTCGCCGGTCCAGCGCAGCAGGCGGCGCAGCAGGAGCAGGCTGACGGTCAGGACGAGGCCGCCGGACAGAAACAGCGTCCAGATGCGGGAACCAGGGTTCGGTCCCCAGGGCTGGCACAGCACACTGTTCCCCCAAAACGCAGTGCGGAGCGGGAACGGCTGACCGAGCCGGAAGCTGGGAGTTGTCGGTGCGGGCCGGTTCTCTGCACTCAGCGATGCCGACGGTTCTGAAAGCACAATCCAGCCGGTCTGCGTCCGACCGCCGTGCGGGCCGGGAACAACGGCGCTGTAGCGGATCGCGGTCTGTCGGGGCTTCTGGCCTTTCGCGAAGGACCGCTCAGTGTGAATCTCAACAATTTTGCCGCTGAGGGGACGGCCCGCTTCCGCAAGCCAGGAGAGTTTGACCCCTTCCCAAAGCGCCCGTGCGCTGCCGAGGACAAACAGGCCGAGCAGAAGGCCCGCGACAGTTAAAAGCAGCCGCACCCGCAGCGGCAGGTGCAGGCGGCGCGGCGCCGGCCCGGCAAGCTCCGGCTCCAGCGTGTGTTCAGTGACGGCTTCCATAAGGGGTCAGTGTCTCCAGATGTTCTAAAAGCGCCGGCGTGTCCGAAACGGTGATTGCGCCTGCCACCAGAAGCTGAGACCAGAGCCGTGCGGCGCGGCCTCCGGTAAAGTCCCGCACGGCAAAAGACGCTCCGCCCTGACGGCAGAGCACGGTTTTTCCGGCACGGCAAAGCGACAAGGCCGCTTCCAGATTGGCTTGGTTGGCCTGCCCGAACGGCACTTCGGTCAGGATGACGACTGATGCGTCTTCGGCGAGACGTGCGGCCTGTTCCAGTGCGGCATACGACAGCAGCGAGAACGGCGGCTCGGCGGCAAACGGGATGCCGAAAAAGCGGGCGGCGTCGGCATCGGGATCGCCCTCATGGAGCGCTCCCATTGTCACGCCAAAGCCGCGCTCCTGCAAAGCCGCCAGCAGATCGGTTCCGGTCCCGCCGCCGCAGATGATATGGACACGGGGCCGCTGAAGAGCGTCGCCCGGCGGCTCCGGCAGCGCCAGAACCAGCGGACGGCCGGTGACGGGATGCGGGCGAACCCAGACCCGTGCGCCGTAGACAGAGGCGACGTTCTCCGCCGTCAGCACTTCGGCCGGCGTTCCCGATGCCGCAATTTCGCCGCTCGCAAGCAGGACCAAATAATCGCAATAGGCCGCCGCAAGATTGACATCGTGCAGCACGGCCAGCACCGCCAGGCCGCTGCCGTGCGCGAGATTTCGGGCCAGCGTCAGCGTTTCCGACTGGTGGCGCAGGTCCAGGTTTGCCGTCGGCTCATCCAGAAGCAGAACCTGCGGCTGCTGGGCCAGGGCGCGGGCCAGCAGGACACGCTGCCGCTCGCCGCCGGAAAGTGTCGTGACAACCCGTTCGGCCAGGTCTTCTATCCGGGCGGCCTTCAGGGCGTCATGAACGCTCTGCTCGTCGGCAGGACCCTCCGACGCGAACGGGCGCGGCGGCAGGTGCGGGGCGCGGCCCATGCGGACAATGTCGCGCACGGAAAAGTCTAAAGAAACCGAGGTATCCTGCGGCACGACGGCAATGGCCTGGGCGGAACTCCGCGCCGAGTGCGAAGCGTATAGATCAGCATCGTCTAAAAGCACAGCGCCGCCGGACGGCTTCAAGGTGCGGGACATCGCCCGGACCAGAGTAGATTTGCCGGAGCCGTTTGGGCCGATGACACCGGTCAAGAGACCGGGAGTCAGCGCCAGCGACAGGGCGGTCAACACCGACGCGGCGTCCGGCGCATACTGCACTTGGAGTTTATCCGCACTGAGCCGGGGCGGCTGGAATCTTTCGGGCATTTTCTTATTGTAGCAGAAAAATTCTTCAAAGTCTTAGAAGAAAATTGGAGGAGGAATCTCGGCAGCCCCTGCCGAATATCACACCAAGCCTCAACGACGAGCTCTTCCGAAGCCAAGCCGCACGAGACCAAGCACCGCATGACCACGATAGCCGACCAGTATTTTAGTGGGACCCCCGAAGACGATACTCAGGCCGCGACAAGCCGCGCGCCCCTGCCGGAGCCGCTGTCCGTCGGATCTTTAGCCGATGACCTTGCTTCCTATATCAACCGCCTGACGCGGACCCGGCTGCTGACCGCGACCGAGGAAAAGTCGCTGTCCCGCCGGGCGCGGTACGGCGACCCGGCGGCCAAAGAGCGGCTGATTGAGGCCAACATGCGCCTGGTCGTTTCCATCGCCAAGAATTATCTTGCCAGCGGCATTCCGCTGGAAGATTTAATTCAAGAAGGCGCGATTGGCCTGATGACCGCAACCGAACGGTTTGATCCGCGCATGGGCTACCGCTTCTCTACCTACGCGACCCAATGGATACGGCAGAGCATTGGACGGGCAATTGACAACAAAGCCAAATCCATCCGCCTGCCCGCGCATATTTCCGAATCGCTTCGCAAGATAGACAAGTCCAAAGCCGAACTCCAGCGGGCGCTGGGCCATGAGCCGACGACGGAAGAAATCGCCGAACACACGGGCCTGTCGCTCAAAAAGATGAACAGCCTGCTTCAAACGACGCAGGAGCCGGTCTCGCTTGACATGACCGTCGGCGACGACGACAGCACCTCCCTCGGCAGCCTCGTTTTGGACCGCAATTCCCCTAATCCGCAGGACGAGCTGATCGCCCAGGAAATGCGCGGCGAGATCGAAGCGATCCTGAACACACTGGATGAGCGCGAAAAAATCATCATGCGAAAGCGGTTCGGCTTCGACGAGGACGATAAATCCGTCTTGCAGCAGATCGGCGACGAGCTGCACATCTCCCGCGAGCGCGTCCGCCAGATCGAGTCCCAGGCGCTGCGGAAGCTGCGCTCGGCGGCCCGCAAAAAGCGCCTGCGCGATTATTTGCAGTCGTGATAATCAAGAAAAGCCCCGCCAACTGTGTTGGCGGGGCTTTTCTAATCCTCACTTACAGATCTTTGTCGTCTTTCGAGTCGTCTAAATCATCGGGCAGCTCGAGATCGGCGTCTTCATCCAGGTCTTCAACTTCGACCGCTTCCAGATCGGGGTCGGCGCTCATGGCCGTGATCGTCGCAGCAGGCGGCTCGTAGCGAGCCAGGCGCGAGGGCCGCTTCGGGCAGTTCGTACAGGTAAATTTGACTTTTGCGCCGCGCAGCCACGACGGCACTCCTTTGAAGACGGCTCCGCAGTCACTACAGCGTATTGCTTCCGTTGGCATTTGTTTCACCTCACTCTTTACAGCACCGCTGCTGTAACACAAATCATTAAGTAATCGTTCTTTTAATCGTTTTTCTCGGCAGACACGGGAACATCCTGTCCGCTCGGCTTGCCGGTGCCATTGGACGCGATGTTCGACGGCCGGGCCACCGGACGCGCCGGGGTTTTGCCCCCAAGCTTGTTCTCAGCCGGTTTTTCTTCGGCGGCAGGCGTGAGAACCCCATTGAGGACCATTAATACGCCGATTGCCAGATAACACCAGGCTTCTTTGCCCGTCACCGGCTGGCCGGGGTCGTACACAAAGCGCGGCCCTAAGATCAGCCCGACAATCCCCAGCACAATCAAAATCGCGCCGATCACGGTAAACGTGCTCAGCCAGCGAGACCTCAGCATTTGTTCTTTCCTTGTTCCTCGTCACTTAGGTAACGCATCTCGTGATTATACACTATTTCGGGCGCGATTTCGCGCCGTCTTCGGTTCAGCTTACCGTGGTCCAGACGGCAAAAGTTCCGTCCGGCAGCCGCACCAGCGCCGTACCCTCGTCGGTCAGTCCCACAAGCTCGGCGATCCCTTCGCCCTGACGCACCGGTGCGCCGACAGCAAGCCAGCTCCGGCAGCGCTCCAAGATCGGCGCGAAGCCTTCTCGCCGCCATCGTTCTTCCCACCAGCCTAGATGTCGGTTGAGTACCTTAATGACGCGCCTTACGGTCTGCTCGTCCCCGTCTTCAAGCTTCAATGAAGTCGGCGGGTAAGCAAACGCAGAGGCATCAGTAAACTCCGCCTGACAGACGTTGATGCCGATGCCGATGATTGCGACGCCGTCGGCGACTTCCACGAGAATACCGGCGCATTTTCTGCCGTTCAGCAGGATGTCATTGGGCCACTTAATTTGAGCGTGGGTAAGAGAAGCCCGGCAGACTTCGGTGGCAGCCAGCGCCGTCACGAGGCCAAGCTGTGCCGGGTTGGCACCGGGCGGCAGGCGGTAGACATACGATAAGAGCGCACTTTGGCCCGCCTCGGCCTGCCACTCCCTCCCCCGCTGCCCCCGCCCGCGCGTCTGAAAATCAGCCGTCACCAGTGCCCCCGACGGCGCCGGATCAAGAGCGTCCGACGCCCACTCCCGCGCGATGTCGTTTGTGGACGCGCACTCGGCGAGATGCTGATGCGGCCTGCCAAACCTCGTCATTCCGCGAAGTCCAGCGAAATATCCAGCGACGGGGCGGAATGGGTCAACGCGCCGATGCTCAGAATGTCCACGCCGGTCGCGGCGACTTCCGCAATCCGCGCCTCGGTCAAGTTGCCCGACGCTTCCGAAATTGCCCGCCCACCGATAATTTCCACGGCCCGGCGCATGGTGTCCGTGTCCATGTTGTCCAGCAGAATAATGTCCGCCCCGGCGGAAAGCGCCTCGTCTACCATTGCCAGAGTCGCCGCTTCCACTTCAATCTTCATCGTGTGCGGGATGTGCGCTTTCGCCGCCGCAACCGCGTTTCCAATCCCGCCGGCGGCTTTGATATGATTGTCTTTAATCAGCACCGCGTCGTACAGCCCTAAACGGTGATTGAACCCGCCGCCTGCCCTGACCGCGTACTTCTCTAAAGCTCGCAGCCCCGGAGTCGTTTTCCGCGTGTCCGCAATCCGCGCGTGGGTCCCCACCGTCAGCGCAGCGTACTTCGCCGTCACGGTCGCGATGCCCGACAGCCGCTGCATGAAGTTTAATGCGACCCGCTCCGCCGTCAGCAGGGCGCGGGCGTCGCCGGTGACAACCGCCAGCGGCGTCCGGCCCGCGCCGACTCTTGCGCCGTCTTCCACTAATGCTTCCCAGTGCGCGTTCGGGTCCAGCAGCTTGAACGCCAATTCCCCAATCGCCAGGCCCGCAATTACCCCGGCCTGCTTCGCCAGCACCGTCGCTTTTGCTGTCGTACCAGCGGGGACACAGAGCATCGTCGTAATATCCCCCGGCCCGATGTCTTCCAGCAGCGCATCCCGCACCAGCGGCTCATATTGTATCTGTGGAATGTCCATGATGTTGTTAATGTTTCTTCCGTTTGCTCGGTTCCCACGGCGGGATTGGGTATCCGGGGCCGCTGAGATCGGCAATGACCGGTACGGTAAAGAAGTAGCCGTCGCCGGTTTGGAATGTCAAAGCCGCTTCCAGCTTTTTTTGCGGGGCTTTCGGACTGAGAACAATCTTCCAGTCCGCCCAGGCCGAAGCGTTCAGCCCGATCACGTCTTTCTTGATCGCAGTGACGTAAGGAGACGTGCTGGCAGCCGACATGCTGCTCAGGCTGCGAAGAAGCGACCACGAGGGAGGCTTCTGTGGCCTGGTGTGATCGCCGAAACGAATCATGTGTGATTGAGAAAAGCCGACATGGAACTCCTTGACCGCAGATTTTCCGTACCGAACCGGGCCAAAGTCAATCGGGTTTGGGCCGCCTTCCAGTCCACGCACTTTCTCCCCTTGAACTAAAACTCCCGGGTCTAAAATCTCGTCGGGGGCGGTTACAGAGGTATCCGGCGCTCCTTCTTTCGCTAAAATGAGATGATATTCAAAGTCTCCGTTTTCGCCATCGTTAGGCAGTTTTACCCGGTAGACGAGCATGACGGCATCGGGTGTAATAGAACGTGAAAAAAGAATAGGTGTCGGCCCATTCGAGCCTTGCAGTCGCAGGGACGGCAGATGGTCGGGCGAAAACAAAGGGCGGCTAAATGTCACCGTCAAAAGCTGCGTCGGCTGTTCATTGATAGGAATCTGCCCAAAGTTGATGACAGTTGGAGAAAAAGAAATTCCAGGCGCTGCGGCCTGAACCGGCACGTTCTGGAAGCAAGCACAAGCCAAAGCAAAGCTGAGGCAAACCCGTCGCGACAGCAATTTTTTGATGCTCATGCCTCTCTATTCGCCGTGCCGCGCGGTTTCCCCTGCCGGAATGCAGACGGCGGCGCTTGCGTTCCTAAATAACGTGTCGAAAGTTTTTGCAGAGTGGGCGACTGAAGTCGCGGCAACAAAGGCGCGAAACCTGCCTTCGCAGGTTAGGAGCAGATTATCCGTGTGGGTCTGCGAAGGCAGACTTTGTGCTTTTGTTGCCGCGACTTCAGTCGCCCGCAAAAACTTATAAATCATTCCCTAGTGTGATTGGAAATGGCGGATAACCCATTTCCCCGTACATTGTGGAACAATACACGGAGCAGGCAAGTATCGCCCCACTGGAGACAAATCGCCTGCAACGAAGACTTTGGAGAAGAATTTATGACGATCCCGCGCTTGGAATTACCCAGATCTGAATACCCCCGCCCGCAGTTTGTGCGGCCTGACTGGCTGTGCCTCAACGGAGAATGGGAGTTTGAGATTGACGGCGGCGACAGCGGCCTGGCCCGCAACCTGATCTCGCGCCATTTGTCCGATAAAATCACTGTGCCGTTCTGCCCCGAATCGGAGCTGTCGGGCATCGGCTACACCGACTTCATGCTGGCGGTCTGGTATCGCAAAGAAGTCACGGTTCCCGACGACTGGAAGGGCCGCCACGTTCTGCTGCACTTCGGCGCAGTGGATTACGACAGTACCGTTTGGGTGAACGGCAAGGAAGTGATGCGTCATCGGGGCGGCTTCACGCCGTTTTCGGTGCTGCTCAAAGAGATCACCGGCGGGGACACGTTTACGGTGGTGGTTCGGGCGCAGGACGACTGGCGGCCGGCGCAGGCACGGGGCAAGCAGTCCCAGCGGTATGCGTCCTACAACTGCCTGTATACCCGGACGACGGGCATCTGGCAGACGGTTTGGATGGAGCCGGTGCCGGACGCGGCGCTGAAACGCCCGCGCATCACGCCCGATGTGGCAAATAATGCGTTCCATCTTCAATTGCCGCTGACGCAGAACAAGCCGGGAACGATTCTTCGGGCAACCCTGCGCGACGGCGCGGGCGAGATTGTCTCGGCGGAAATAGCCGCGCATCTGGACTTTGCGCCCCGGCTCACGCTTACCATTCCCGGAGACCGGCGGCGGCTCTGGTCGCTGTCCGATCCCCATTTGTACGACATTGACATTGTGCTTATGGGTGCAGACGGCATGGTCCTAGACAAAGCCGTCTGCTACGCGGGCCTCAGAAGCGTCGCGATTGACGGTCTTAAAGTCAAGATCAACGGCGAGACGGTCTTTCAGCGCACGGTCTTGGACCAGGGCTACTACCCGGCCGGCATTATGACCGCGCCGACCGATGCCGATTTAGAAGCCGACGTTCAGCGAAGCCTCGACGTCGGCTTCAACGGGGCGCGGCTGCACCAGAAAGTCTTTGAAGAGCGATTTTTGTACCACGCCGACCGGCTGGGCTACCTCATCTGGGGCGAGTTCGGCGACTGGGGCTGCGCCCCCTATGGGCCGCGCGACGACGACCACAAGCCGGACGCAAGCTATATTACGCAGTGGCTGGAAGCGCTGGAGCGCGATTATTCGCACCCGTGCATTATCGGCTGGTGTCCGCTGAACGAAACCAGCCAGCCCCTCAGCGACCGGACGACCGTGCTGGACGATGTGACCCACGGGATGTACCTGGCGACCAAAGCAATGGACTTGTCCCGGCCCGTTCTGGACACGTCCGGCTACTCCCACCGGGTCGTCGGTGCGGACATTTACGACTCGCACGATTACATTGACGAGAAAGATTGGGCCGCAGGCTACGCAAACTTCCAAAATCGGCACGCCGATATGGCGGACGGCAAAGTGTTTGCCAACGAAGGCACGCGCATCTCGATTGCTTACGGCGGCCAGCCCTACTGGGTCTCCGAGTTCGGCGGCTTCAAGTGGGTGCTGGAAGAAGACCGCGCCGGAACGGAGAACACCTGGGGCTACGGCGGCGCTCCGACTTCTTTGGAAGATTTCTATATGAGATTCCAAGCCGTCTGCGACACGCTGCTGGACAACCCGCACATGTTCGGCTACTGCTACACGCAGCTTACGGACATCACGCCGGAGCTGAACGGCATTTACACCTACGACCGGCGGCTGAAGTTCGACGCCGCCCGCCTCAAAGCCATTCAAACAAAAGCCGCTGCGATTGAGCTGAGTTAGCCCGGCAGCATCTTTTGCGAGGGCAGGCCGCCGTTCCTGCCCTCTTCCTGACACGGCAAAATGCCGATAATATCCTCAGTTTTCACTGCGAAACTATGGAATACTGACTTATGGCACCCATCCCGCTGAACGAAGCAGAGAGACTTGACGCCCTGCACCGGACACACATTCTTGATACGTCGCCGGAAGAGGCTTTCGATGACCTCACGCGCCTCGCCGCACACCTTTGCGGAACGCCGATTGCCGCCGTTTCCCTCGTGGACACCGACCGGCAGTGGTTCAAATCTATTGTTGGCCTGGCAGCAAAAGAACTTCCGCGTGCCCTGGGGTTCTGCGGTTACACCATTCTTGAGCCTGATACGCTGATTGTGGCGGATATGGCTGATGATCAGCGCTTTGCCGATAATCCTTTTGTCACCGGTGAGCCGCACCTCCGCTTTTACGCTGGGGCGCCGCTGATCACGCCGGAAGGGTTCGCCCTCGGCTCTTTGTGCGTGCTTGACCGTGTACCACACCACCTGACGGAAGATCAACAAGCTGCCCTCCGAATTCTGGCCCGTCAGGCAGCCGGGCAGATTGAGCTGGTCCGGCGCATCGCCCGGCAGGAGCAGATGATCGCGGAACGCGCCGCTACTCAAAAAATCGTTCAGCAGAGCGAAAGCCGGCTGCTGGAAGCGCAGCGCGTCGCCAAGATCGGAAACTGGGAGTTTGATCCGGCCACCGGCAAAATCACCTGGTCGCCGGAGATGTTTCGCTTGACGGGGTTCGCCCCGGAGGGCGGCGAGCCGGACTACCAAACCCTGATGAGCCACTACCACCCTGACGATGTCCCCCGGCACGAGGCGGCGGTTCTGCAAGCGCTCGATGACGGGCTGCCCTATGAGATCGACATCCGCATTCTGTGCAGTGAGGGGGTGATGCGCTGGGGCCGTGCCGCCGGCCAGGCCGGGCGCGATGAAAACGGACGGATTGTGCGCCTGTTCGGGACCGTAATGGACATCACGGAGCGCAAGCAGGCGGAAGAAGAAAACGCCCGGCTGGCGGCGATTGTCTCATCCTCGCACGACGCCGTGCTGGGAACAACACTTGATGGAACCCTCGTGAGCTGGAACAGCAGTGCGGAGCGGCTCTACGGCTACCCCGCCTCCGAGATCATCGGCCAGCACGTTTCCGTGCTGGCACCGCCGGAAGAGCACGGGTTCGGCATGGCGATCGTCAAGGCCTTGCAGCGCGGCGAAGTGCGCGAGAATGTCGAAGTGCGGCGGCGGCGCAAAGACGGCACGCTCATAGACCTGGTGCTGACGTTTTCGCCGATTTGCAGCCCTGCCGGGGAGATGGTCGGTGTCGCCGCCATTGGCCGCGATGTTACCGCCCAGCGGCGGGCTGAGGACGCCGTGCGGCAAAGCGAGGCGCGTCTGGCGGAGGCCCAAAGAATTGCTCAGATCGGAAGCTGGGAAGCGGACGCCGTTTCGGGGAAAATTACGTTCTCCGACGAGATGTACCGCCTGCTTGAAATCAGCGCCGACGCGCCGGTGACGCATGATTTGATTGTCTCCCGGTATCACCCCGACGATCTGGAAACTTACCACGCGGTCATTGACTGGTCTCAGCAGAACACGACCCCGTTTGCCATTGACCTGCGGGTCATTCGGCCTTGCGGGAAAATCCGCTGGTGCCATACGGTCGGCGAGCCGGTCCTTGACGGGGACGGGCATTTGACCCGCTGGGCCGGGACCATGATGGAAATCACCGAGCGCATTCTCGTCGAAGAGCGATTCCGGGTGCTGTTCGAGCATTCCAGCGAAGCGCACTTTTTTGTCGGCCCGAAAGGCATCATTGACTGCAATCAGGCGGCAGTGCAAATGCTGCGCTGCGGAAGCAAATCGGATTTGATTGGACGCTATCCTGCCTCTTTATCACCAAAGCCTCAGACGGACGAGCGGCAATCCGAAATGCGCAAAGAGATAGAAGCCGCCGCACAGGCTCACGGCAGTCACCGCTTCGAATGGACCCACACGCGGTTCGACGGCACGGATTTTCCCACGGAGATTGTTCTCACGCCTGTGACACTCGGCGGCGAACCAGCGATGCTGGCGGTCTGGCACGACCTGACCGAGCGCAAGGAAGCCGAGCAGCGAATCCGTGACTACGCAGTTATTCTGGAATTCCAAAAGCGGGAGCTGGAACAAGTCAACCGGGAGCTGTGCGACCTGGCGACGACCGACGGCCTAACCGGGCTGAAAAACCACCGGGCCTTTCAGGAGCGGCTGGCGGCCGAGTGCGAGACCGCCCGCCGCCATCACCTTCCCCTTTCGCTGCTGCTCCTTGATGTAGACCACTTCAAGCAGTACAACGACACATTCGGCCATCCCGCCGGGGATGCCGTCTTGAAGCAGGTCGCGCGTCTCTTGAAGCAAACCACGCGCGACTGTGATTTCGCCGCCCGGTACGGCGGCGAAGAGTTTGTCGTCATCCTGCCGCAGACCAGCCAGGCAAATGCAGTCAAGGCGGCGGAGCGGTGCCGGGTCTCCATCGAAGCCGCCGCCTGGGACTGCCGCACCGTAACCGCAAGCTTCGGGGTCGCGACGCTGTCACTGGACAACCCGGACAGCGATTCGCTGATTGCCGCCGCCGATCAAGCGCTCTATGCGGCAAAATATAATGGCCGCAACCAGGTCATGTCCACCGGTCGCCTGTACTTACAGGACCCGCCGCCGGCAAACCTTGTGATCCTGTCAGGGTAATTTTGTCAGGGCGAGGCTGAAAAGCCGAGCGCGGTGCTTTGAAGGCCCGGCGACCGGGCAAAAAAGCGTGCTTCGGCCCGGCGTCTCGCCCACGCCGACAATGAAGCAAAGCCGACCCTCCTGCCGGACGTATCGAGACTCGCCGTCGTCACCTATGCGGCTTCCGCTGGCAGGCCGGGCCAAAGGCGCCACGCCGTCACCGCCAAAGCGTGAGCAAGATCGTTTGGCGAGGCCGCTTGGGACCGCCCGCCGGAGTCTATCAACTGCCGCTGATGCGGCGGTGCGGCGTGATCTGTGAGTGGCGACAAGATTAGACAGGAGAAAAGTGAACAAGGCCCCATGCGGTGCGTTTCCACAGAGGAAGCCACAATTACCCTAAAACCTCTTTCCTGCACTTTGTCCCTGACGCAGATCAAACCGATGTGCGGCTCGCGCGAATCTCCCTGGCTCGCTGCAAGCAGAGCTTTCCTGCCTCACCCCAGTTGCCGACTTGAAGCTGCCGGCGGATCGAGGTGGGATGCACCAGCGGCCACCGCCGGTTCATGGCGGCTTGTATTCGTTCCGGCGTGAGGCGCTGCCCGGCCCGCGCGGCGGCGACCAGCCGCGCGTATTCCACGTCCGGTTCGAGATTGTGTCCTTCGGCAAAGAAATGGAGGATTTTTGCCCGGCGGCGCAGGGCTTCATCCACGCACACCATAGCATTGTAGGAAACCGGCAGGCGACCGACTGGCACTTGAAGCGCGGCAAGACTGCTGTTCAAAGCCGGCTGGTCCTGATGCAGACCTAAAGACAAAGATAAGCGCCAGCGGCGGTGCCATTCTTCAAACAACCGCTCCGATTCGGTGCCGGCCTTGACAAAAATGACGCCGCTGTTGAAATAGCGGGGGGTCGGCCATTCCCAGCCGAGGGCCTGGTAGTGCGCGATCATATTGTTCGGAAAGCCGATGATAGGCCGCGTCTCAACGCGGTTCAGCGTCATTTGCAGGCTGTAGGGCAAAGCGAGCCGGTGAGCGATCGGGCGAACCAGGACGGTGTCTACGTCGAGGAAGATGAAGTCGCTTTCAAGCCGCTGGAGCAGGGATGTTTTCAGAACCCGGCTTTGATGCAGGGGGGGCGCCTCCAGAGGAAAGATCAGCACTTCGTCCACAAGTTCCAGCAGCGGATGCCGGCGCCGTTTCAGCAGCGCCAGTGTTTTGGCGTTGCTTAAAATTGTGATCTTTGCATCGGAGTCAACTCCGCGCACAGACAGCGCTGAAACAAGGCACATGGCCGCATAGTTGTCGCTTTCTTCCGAAATCAGGACATACGCATAGCGCGTCAAATTTTGCTTCTCCCCTATGTTTTTCGGGCCTTTTAGGCGCAATTTTCATTGCAATAAAGCCTCTTAATAGCCATGCAAACACGCTCAAAGGCGCGTTCCATCGGCACGGGTTTAATTAGCTCCTCAGAGCTTTGCGTTGGTTAGCAGAAACCTAGGCTGCGAGTGGAGGAAACCCGACATTGGGAAGAAGAACACAGAAGGAATGCCGAACACCCTCCGGCAGACACTGGTGATAGCAGCTTGCACCCTAGAAGAAAAGTGGTCTGCCGGAGGTTAGGACGCTGCAATGCGGCCAATGTTCACGCAGAATACCTGGGAACAAAAACCGGGTCAAGTGTTTTTGGGAGGAATGCGAAACAACGCGCAGCAGGGGAAGAAGCTGCGCTCTCAATCTCGCTTGTTTCTTGAAGATGCCAACGGGGAAGCGGTTCACGGGCGGCAGTCCAGGCCGCCGGAATGCTGCCGATGCCTGCCGACAGCGCGACGATCCCGCCAACAATCGTGCAGGTTGTGTTTCGGTCACCGAGGCCGCTGACCTGAACCGAGATGTCACGCCTTCGTCCATTGCGCTTCGCCGTCAAGCGAAACTCACTGCCAGCACATGGCCGGCAGCATGGCAAAGCAACAAGTACTCCAAGCCGTAGCGGGCATAGAGCAGGCCGAGGCCAAGCCCGAAAAATCCATTCATCAGCAGGGTCAGCGTGATCACAGCGGCGCTCTGGCCCGGAAGTCCGCTGGCGTGAAAGAGGACAAAGAAGAGGGCTGCGACCACAACACCAACCCATCTTCTGCCGTGAGCCGCCTTCACGGTGCAGCTCATAATGAAAAGATGGATAACGATTTCTAAGCTGCCGGCTGCGAAGAACACGCTGACTATTCGTGACCAAAGCGGCCCGGCGAGGTTCGGCAGATGAAGCGCTCTCAGCAGGGCGATGGTCGCCAGCGCAAACAAGCCGCCAAAAGCTGTCGCTGCTCCCAAGCCGCTCTTTCCCAGACCGTGCTTTGGGTTCGGCTCAACAATGCCGTCAAGGCGGCGCAGGAAAGGCATAGGGAGGTCTACGGCATCTGCACAGCGCAGGCCAAACCACGCCGCCGCCGCACAGACCGCTGTCACCATGCCGACAAACACAAGGAGCTGCACGAGTGTGGGCGCGGGGCTGGCGGAGGCCAGGATGCTAGGCACAAAAGACAGCGCACCCAGCAAACCCAAACCGCTGAACACCATAGACCGGCGGGTGATTTTCATCGTCTTTCTTTCAGTAAACGCGGCGTGTAGAACGTGTCTCGGCGCTAAACCGCGTCTTCCGCCTGGGCGGCCCAGAGGAGGCCGCGCACCATCAGCGGCAGGACTTCTTTTTGGGCGACGATGTCGGCGTGGTGGCCGAGCGAGTTGTACGCGACCCGGCCCTGGCCGTAGTATTTGGTCCAGATGACCGGCATGTCGAACGTGCCGTTCGGGACATGAGGGCCGCCGGCAGTCGGGAACTGCGTCACGGCGAGCGTCTTGTTCGCCGGGTCAACATGCATGTAATACTGCTCGGACACGGCCTGAAACTCCGGCGGCGATCCCTGCGTGATGAAGTGGCTGGGGTCGGTGATCCGCACGGTGTACTCGACGCCGTCATTGCCGGGATGGGCGACCCACTGGCCGCCGGTCATAAACTGGTACTCGGTCTCGGCCCGGAACGAATCGCCCATGCCGCCGTGGCAGCCCGCGATCCCTACCCCGCCCCGAACCGCCTCTAAGAGCGGCGAAAGCTGCTCGCCGGTGATCGTGTCCATTGTCCAAACCGGAACAATGAGCGCAAGCTGTTTCAGCTTGTCGCCGTCTTTGTAGGCATCCAGCGTATCCGAGACTTCGACTTCGAAGCCTTTGCCCGTCAGCTCCCGCTCAAAAATCTCCGCCACCTGCTGCGGCTGGTGGCCGTCCCACCCGCCCCAAACAATCAGCGCTTTGCGCCCGTTCACATGTGCCAATTTCGTATTCTCCTTGCCTTGTGGTAGAGCGCAGTCAGCGCAAATATGACGCGCCGTTGACATCGAAAATGCCGCCGGACAGGTACCCCGCCGCGCCCGACACGAGAAAGCCGACGAGGGCAGCGATGTCGGCGGGAAGCGCGACCCGGCCCAGCGGGATTTCGGCCCGGATCTGTTCCCCGCGCTCCCGAAGCGCCTCTGAGGCCATGTCGGTCTCGGTCCAGCCCGGTGCGATGCCGAAGCAGCCGATGCCGGTCCCGCCCAGCTCGACCGCGAGTGACTTAATAAAGTTGATCTGGGCAGCTTTCGACGCGCCGTAGCCGGAAAAGCCCGCCTCGCCCCGATGCCCGGCGCGTGAGCTAATCTGGATAATCCGCCCCCACCCCGCGTCCGCCATCGCCGGGGCAAGCTGATACGCAAGCTCTGCGCCCGCCCAAAAGTTCACCTGCATTTGCCGCTGCATGGCATTGCGCCACTGAGAGGATTGGCGCGGCTCCAAAATCGGCGTCGGCTCGTAAATCCCCGCATTGTGAACCAGAACGTCCACACGACTGCCGAGAGCGTCGAGTGCCTCGCCGCCGAGACGTTCAGGAGCAGTTGGATCAGCCAGATCAGCAGACAGCAACACATGACCGCTGCCCGCCAGCGACTGCACAGCGTCTTCGGCTGCCGCTCGGTTCGCGTTGTAATGCACAGCCACTCGATAACCGTCTTCTGCCAGTTTGATCGCAATCGCCCGGCCAATACCGCGCGAGGCTCCCGTGACGAGGGCTGTTTTTGTGTTCATAGTTGGGTTGAAGCACTTCAATGAAGAACCCCTCCCGCTCGTTCCTCGCTCCCTCCCCTGTTAGGGAAGGGCAACACAGACAAAGCGGCAAACGTAGGCGTTCACTGCTGCCCTCCTGAGCTTCTCTCTAGCCCTTCCCTAACAGGGGAGGGAGCGAGGAACGAGCGGGAGGGGTTCTTCATTGGTCTCCTCCGGCTAAAGCGAGCCGCGCTTCGCGCACCAGTTTCACCGCCGCTTCCGACGTCTCGGCAAGCGCGGTCAAATGGCCCATTTTGCGGCCTGGACGCGCTTCGGCTTTGCCGTACAGATGCAGGGACACATTCGGCAGCGCGAGGGCCGCCGCCCAATTTGGAGTGCCATCGGCCCACACATCGCCCAGCAGGTTTGCCATTGCCGCCGGGCGCAAAAGCTGCGTTGAACCGAGCGGCAGGCCGCAGATGGCGCGGACCTGCTGCTCAAACTGGCTGGTCGCGTGTGCTTCAATGGTCAAGTGGCCGGAGTTATGCGGGCGCGGGGCCATCTCATTGACAATCAGCTCGCCGCTCTCGGTCTCAAAGAATTCAACGCAGAGAACGCCGGCCACGTCTAAAGCCTCGCAGATAGCCCGCGTGATACCGGCGGCTTCCTGAGCGGTTCGTGCTGAGACTGCCGATGGTGGGCAGACAGAAACATCTAAGACGCCGCCGACGTGCGCGTTCTCAATGACGCTGTAATGCGCGAAGTTGCCGTCCATGCCCCGCGCCGCGACCACCGAAACTTCGCGCTCAAACTTGACGAAGCCTTCCAGAACGCACTCCGACCCGCCGAGTTCGTTCCAGGCGGAGGCGGCTTCGGAAGCGTCTCGGAGGCGCACTTGTCCTTTGCCGTCGTAGCCGAAACCGGCGGTCTTCAAAATGCTCGGCGTTCCGATCTGAGCGAGTGCGGCTTGAAGTTGCGCGAGGCTTGTCACCAGCCGGAACGGCGCACACGGGAAGCCGTGCTGTTTTAGGAACTCTTTCTCGCGCTTCCGGTTCTGCGCGATATGCAGGACAGAGCCGTTTGGCCGAACCGGCGCAAACTCAGCGGCGGCAGCGGCAGTCTCGGCTGGCACATTCTCGAACTCAAACGTCACCACGTCCGCCGAGCGGGCGAAGTCGCGCACCGCGTCTAAATCAGCGTAAGCCGCGACCCATTCTTTGTCCGCAACCTGCCCCGTCGGCGAGTCGGCGTCGGGCGAGAACGTCTGCACCCGGTAGCCGAGACTTTTCGCCGCCAGCGTGAACATCCGCCCAAGCTGCCCGCTGCCGAGAATGCCAAGCGTCGCACCGGGAAGTATGGGAGTGGCAAGCAGAGGAGTGGTCATGGCAAAGTGTCTCCCAGCACTCTGGCAGTCTGGTCAGCGCGGAACTGCCGCAGCTTTTCGCGAAGTTCCGGACGGGTGTTCGCGAGAATGGCGACGGCCAGGAGCGCGGCGTTAGTGGCCCCGGCATCTCCGATTGCCAGTGTCCCAACGGGAATTCCCGCCGGCATCTGGACAATGGACAGAAGCGAGTCCTGGCCGCTCAAAGCGCGGCTCTGCACGGGAACGCCGAGTACGGGAACTAAAGTCTGGGCGGCGACCATGCCGGGCAGATGGGCCGCGCCGCCCGCTCCGGCGATAATGACTTCCAGCCCGCGCCCTTCAGCGCTCTCGGCGAACTCAGCGAGCAGCGCGGGCGTCCTGTGAGCCGAGACGATTTTGCACTCGTGCGCGACGCCGAACTGGATCAAAATCTCGCCCGCATGGCGCATGGTGTCCCAGTCGGACTTGCTGCCCATGATGACCGCGACAAGCGGCTTTGGTATGTCTGTCATAGTATGTCTCGCTGTATGTCTGGTTATTCGCGGTCCTGCCCCCGATGTCCTTCCGGTATTCTAAACAGGGAGTTGATTTCGCCTGCGTCCCGACAATGAAGAGCGTAAATGCCTAAACTTCTTCACTCTTCAAGGAGCGAACTTATGATAAACGCCGCCGCGAAACAAACCCACGCTCAGCAGCCGGCCAAACCCGTGCCGACGACAATCGCCAAAACGAAAGCCGCCAAAACGAAAGCCGCCAAAACGAAAGCCGCCAAAACGAAAGCCGCTAAAGTCACTGCCGCCGCGCCGCAGCCTGCGGCAAGGCGCCTGGTGCGCGGGCATCTCGCCGCCTTCAGTGTGCTGGCCGGGCTGTCGGTCGCCGGACAAGTCGCTGTGCAGTGGACTTTGAGGGCACCGGGCGCCGACGCGCCGACCGCTGCCCTCGCCCAGCGGCAGGAAACGTTCAGCCGGCAGATCGTTTCGAGCGCGTTAGGGGTCCAGACTGCCCAAACGCCGCAGCAGCGCATCTTCTGGGAGAACAGCCTGCGGGACACGGCAAACGAGTGGAAGCAGTCGGCGATGACCCTGCCCCGTTCCGGCCAGGCGGTGACGAAACCACTGACTGATGCCGGTGCGGACCAAAGCGCCATGCTGGACACCGCAAACAGTCTGCTGGCGGCCCTGCCGCCGGACGCCAGCCGGGACAAGGCCGATATCGGCGCGTATGTCGCGCCGCTTCTTTCGCATCAAGTGTCGTACAACGCGCATATGGACGCGGTCTCGGCTGTCTATCAATCGGAAGCCGCCGCGCACGCCGCCCTGCCGAAAGAACTGTCGGCGGGCCTCTGCTTGCTGACGCTGCTGACGCTGGGAGCGCTCGGCCTGCGGGCTTCCCGGCCCGAAGCGGCCGCCGCGCTGGTCGAGATGGAAGAAAAGAAAAAAGAGCAGGACGCCGCGCTCGGCGAGGCCGACCGGCAGATCGCCGAGATGCGCCGGACACTGGAAAATCTCTCCACGATTGACGCGCTGACGGGCCTGCAAAACCACCGGGCATTCCAGGAGCGATTGGACCGGGAAATGGGCCGCGCCCTGCGGCACGGCCAGCCCTTGTCTCTGCTGCTCTTAGACGTGGACAAGTTCAAATCGTACAACGACAGCTTCGGCCACACCGGCGGCGACCAGGCGCTGAAGCTCATCGCCGAAATTCTAAAAGAGACCGCGCGGACGTCCGACATCCCCGCTCGCTACGGCGGCAAAGAGTTTGCGCTGATCTTAACTGAGACCGACATGATGGGCGCAGTTGTGCTGGGCGAGCGTCTCCGCCAAGCAGTGGCCTCGGCGGACGGCTTGCAGCGGCCTTTGACGGCGAGTATCGGGCTGGCAACGCTGAACGGGAACATCTTCAGCGCCCCGGCCTTGATTTCCCAGGCCGACCGCGCGTTGTGCCACGCTAAAGGCGACGGCCGAAACCGCGTCTCCCACGCCCACCGTATTCCTGCGCCCCTGGAAGATGAAGCGCCGGTCTATGCGCGGGCGGCGTAGGAAGCAAAAGCGGCTGCTCAGAGCCCGGCCTTGAAAGGCCGGGCTATCGAAGCAGAGAAAGTCCCTACGGGACTAAAGCCTCCTGAGTCATGGAGTGACTTTGTGTACTTTTAGCCCGGCCTTTCAAGGCCGGGTTCCTGCCCCCGCGAGGTCTCACTCACTTTCCGCCTCATAACAGGAATAGAAATACGGAGTCGCGGCCTCGAACTCGGCGGCGCAGGTATCCACCATCTTGTACGAGGGGCGCAGGCCGATTTCTTTGACCCAGTTCCGAACATGAAGCTCCTGCACGGCGAAGATCGCCGCCAAATGCCGGTCGCTGAAGCCGAGGCGCTTGGCGTCAGCCAGCAGAACGCGGGCGTCGTCCGACAGCGGCTCGAACGGCTTGAACTTCGGCCAGTTGACCCGCAGATGCTCCTCAAACTGGACTAGCTTTTGGATTTTGACCAGGAACCACGGGTCGACCCCAGACAAGTCGGCGACTTCCTGCACCAGCATTCCCCGGTGGAACGCTTCGGCAATCAGAAACAGGCGCTGGTCGGTCGCGTTTGTCAGGCCCGTTTCAATGTCCATTTCGGTCAAGCGGTCGGCGTTTTTGGGGCGCAGGCCGACCTGCCCGATCTCCAAGCTTCGCACGGCTTTCAGCAGTCCCCCTTCAAAGCTGCGGCTGATCGCCATGACTTCGCCGGTCGCCTTCATCTGGGTCGTGATGCGCCGGTCCGCGGCCGTGAACTTGTCAAACGGCCAGCGCGGGATTTTGACGACAATGTAATCCAAAGCCGGCTCAAAGCAGGCCAGCGTCTTCTGGGTGACGGCGTTCGGGATCTCGTCGAGATGCAGGCCGACAGCGATCTTCGCGGCGACGCGGGCAATCGGGTAGCCGGTGGCTTTGGAAGCAAGAGCGGACGACCGGGAGACGCGCGGGTTGACTTCGATAATATAGTACGCAAACGATTTTGGGTCGAGTGACATCTGGACATTGCAGCCGCCTTCAATTCCTAATGCCCGAATGATCTTCAAAGCCGCCGACCGCAGCATCTGGTACTCTTTGTCGGAAAGCGTCTGCGACGGCGCGACGACAATGGAGTCGCCCGTGTGCATCCCCATCGGGTCAAAGTTTTCCATGTTGCAGACCGTGATGCAGGTGTCCGCCGAGTCGCGCATGACTTCGTACTCGATCTCTTTCCAGCCCGCCAAATACCGCTCCACCATGATCTGATGCCGGGGGGACAATTTTAGGCCGCGCCGCCCGATCTCGTTAAGCTGCGCCGGCGAGTGCGCGATCCCGCCGCCGGTGCCGCCAAGGGTGTAGGCGGGCCGGACAATCAGCGGCCAGGGCGCGGCTTCATTGCGCGACAATTCTTCCAAAGCCGCATCGTCTTCAATAATCCACGACTCCGGTACCGGCTCGCCGATTTCCTGCATCAAGGCCCGGAAAATCTCCCGGTCTTCGGCTTTCTGGATCGCTGACAGCGGCGTTCCCAGCAGCGTGACGTTGTACTTTTTTAAGATGCCCGCCTCGGCAAGCTCCGTTGCTAAATTAAGTCCGGTTTGCCCGCCGAGCGTCGGCAGCAAACCGTCGGGCTTTTCTTTGGCGATAATCCGCTCGACAAACTCAACGTTCAGCGGCTCGATATACACCGCATCGGCGGTCTCCGGGTCGGTCATAATCGTCGCGGGGTTGGAATTGACCAGCACGACCGAGACGCCTTCTTCTCGGAGCGACCGGCACGCCTGAGTCCCGGCGTAGTCGAATTCGGCGGCCTGCCCGATCACAATCGGCCCGCTGCCGATGACCAGCACTTTTCGGATGTTCGGATTTCGTGGCATAATTACCCTTCGGCGCGTGCTCGCGCCTTCTGCATGACGCCGTAAATGTAGTCAGTCTTGCCGTTTGTGTACGCTTCCCGGTCGTCGGGAAACTCGGCCGCCAGTCGGTGTTTTAGTCGCTCGTAGCGCTGCGCTTCTTCAGAGTCGGCCCGCAGCCTATCACGAAATAACAAACGGTCGGCGAACGAGAACTCGCCCAGTCGCGGGTCTTGGGACACACCCGGCTCAACAATATGGACATGATGCGTGCGCGGCCCGCCCGGCGGCAGGCCCTTGACAAAGAACATCCTGTCTGGGGCCGGGTCCTCCGACCAGTAAGCGTAACCTAAAGACTCCAGCGCAGGAATGCTGCACTGACGCGCTTCGGTGAGCGAGCGTACCGCAACCAGCAGGTCTATGACAGGCTTCGCCGAGAGGCCCGGAACCGCCGTGCTGCCGAAATGCTCCACTGTGACCACAAGGTCGTTGCCGAGCGCCGCCCGAAGCCGCGCCGCTTCTGCGGCAAATTGCTCCGGCCAGTGCGGGTCGTAGTCTACGATAACAATAGCGTCCATAAGCTTCTTCGCCTGGTCTGAAGACCAGGGCTTTTGAAGGGCGATTGTCTGCCTTCGCAGACATAAGAAAGGCACAATGCAGCAAATCTTGTGTCCACGCAGGTGGACAATCGCACTTTAGAAGACCCGGATTTTAATCCGGGGAACTTCGTGCCTTCGCGAGAACCGCCTGCACAAAGTCCGCTTTGCCGTTTGTATACGCCGAGCGGTTGTCCCGGAACTTCGCTGCAAGGGCGCGTTTGAGTTCCTCGTACCGCCGCGCGTCGCCTGGATGAGATCGGAGGCGGTCACGGAACAACAGCATTGAGTGCCACTGCTCATGTCCGGCTTCGACCAGATGCAGATGATGCGTCCGCTTGAACTCGACCAAGCCTTTGCGAAAGAACAAACGTCCTGGGATGCCATTCTCGCCCCGGCAGTTATAGCCGAGCGCTTCCAGCGCCGGGATCGCCGCCGTCCCTGCCGCAAGCAACGTGACGCTGACAACAATGTCAATCACAGGCTTTGACGCAAGGCCCAGTACAGACGTGCTGCCGACATGCTCGATGCCGATTAGCACATTTCCCAGCGCCTGCCGGATGGCCCAAGCCTCACCCGCGAATATCTCCGGCCAGGAAGGGTCATACGCGGCAAGAACGACTTCATCCATGCTTCTGCTCCCGTGCCTTTGCGACGACCGCTTCTATATACTCTGTCTTTGCGTCATTGTAGGCCACGCGGTCGGTACGAAAGCGCTGGGCAAGCTCGCGCTTCAAAGCTTCGTAGCGCCGCGCTTCTTTCCCTTGAGTTCGCAGGTAATCCCGAAACAGCAGGTGCGCGGCGGCGACAGGATGGTTTGCCTCGTAAACATGCAACTGGTGAGTGCGGACGCCACCGGCGTTGTATTTCTTGAAATATAGACGGCGCATCGCATCAGGCGCAAAGATGCCTTGCGTCCAGCCGAGCGCGACGACGCGCGGCGTCACGGTGTCTATCTCGGAAAGCGAGCGCACGACAGCCTGAATGTCTACCACAGGCTTCGCGGCGAGGCCGGGGACCGACGTGCTGCCGATGTGCTCCATAGCGATTAAAAACAGGCCGAATGCCGGGCGCAGCCGAGCCGCTTCCGCCGCGAAGAGTTCCGGCCAGCGCGGGTCGTAATCTGCAATCTCAACTTCGTCCATTCATGCTCCCGGCCCGGCCTGTTCCAGCACACGCCTGACAAAGTCAGCTTTGCCGTCTACATAAGCGTCAATGTCCGTGACATGACGGGCGGCGAGTTCTCGCTTGAGGTCGCCGTAGCGCCGGGCATCGTCCGGGTGCGCCCGCAGGTAATCGCGAAACGCCAAGTGGCGGCGCAGCTCCGGGCTGTCTTCGGCGCAGACGTACAGGTTTTGGGGCGGCGACTCCGGCGGACGCTTGAACGCCTCCCGGCTTGTAATTCCTAGATCGCCTTGATGCATGTAGCCGAGAGTCGCCAGCCGCGCAATGGCTTCCGGCAGGTCGGCACGGCTTGGAATGACGACATCTATGTCTACCACAGGCTTTGCGGGCAGGCCCGGCACAGACGTGCTGCCGACGTGCTCAATACGGATAAGCGAACCGTCTGCGAACGCGGCTTGAACACGTTTAGTGATGTCCTCGAACAGCACAGGCCACAACGGGTCATACTCTACAACTTCAATCGGCTTGCTCCCCATGCTTTGTCTCTATCCTCGCGCTTTCTCGTCTTCCAAGCGCTGGGCGATCTGCCCCCGGCAAAAGATTTCGAGTTCCACCACCTGCCAGAAGAGCCAGCCGATAGGCCGATTAGTCTCGTAGCGGTTAGTCGCCGGGTCGCCGGGAACAGTTCGCACGGCACGGAGGCCATTGGAGCCAAGCGGTGCCAGTACCTGCGCGGAAACGGCCCGTGTCGCTTTAAGAGCCTCCGCCAGCGCGGGACCGTCGGGAAAGTCGTTCGCCAGCGGGCGATATTCGGGATAGCCGCTGACCAGATGCCCCACCCAGTAGCGCTCCGCCCGCAGAAAGCCGAGCAAAATCTCATGCAAAGACCGCCCGCCCGGACCCGGCACGAGTTCAAGCTGCCATTCTTTCAGCCCGGCGACGGTTTCGACAAACTCTTGATGCGAATCGTCCCAGTACGGATACAGCTCATCCAGTGTCATTCAGTTGCTTCTATGCGGTCAGGCCGGGTGAACCAATAGGCCCAGGCGATCAAAACGCCTTGAAACGGCAGGCGGCCCCACAAAACCCACGGGTTGTCGGTATAAATCTTATGCACGGCCATGTTGACATTCGCCGGGAACACGGCGGCGAACAGCGCCGCCAGCCCCCACGCCGCCAGTGTTCGAGTTTGTTTTAGAAACAGCCCCAGGCCACCCGCGATCTCAAAGAAGCCGCTGATATAGACCAGCGCACGGGGGGCGGGCAGCCAGTCCGGTACAATTTCGGCAAACTTGTCGGGCGCGACAAAGTGCATGATTCCGGAGGCAATTACCGTGAGCGAAAGCAGATGCCGAAGACTTGTTTTGAGCATAGTGGCTTATTTTAAGTGGCTGATCTCACCCGGTAGACATCTACCACATACCGGCGCGAGCCGCCGAGCGTAAAGGTCGCGATGCGGTGCGAAGGCTGCACAATCTGCGGGTAGCGTGACTGCCACCACTGGTTCCAAAACGCCGTGCGGGTGACGACAATCGCCGCCGCGTTCAGCCGCTCGACAGGATGGTCGTCATTGGATAGGCCCGGCTGTACCGGCGCTGCCCTAAACTTCGTATCCAAGCACAGTGCTGGGGCGAACTCGCCGATGACGGTGCTTCCCAGCGGCAAAATTCGCGTTATTTCTCGTCCCGCGTCGGCCCGTGTGTTTGTCCGGCTGACCCAGGCCGCGCCGTACCAAGCGCCGCTTGTCACCAAGAAGAGGCCGATCACGGCGAGCTTAGCCGTGCGCGTCTCGCCCCCTGCCCCCCGCGCGGCAAGCCCGGCCAGCGGCGGCAAAAATAGCACATAATAGCGGCTCGGCGCATACGACGACAGCAGGCAGAACAGCAGGCCGCCGCCAAGCCAAAGGGCTAAATACTTGTCTGCCTGCGCCCACTGCCGCCACGATCCTAACGCTCGTGCGGCCAGCAGGCACGGCACCGGCAGCAGGGCCAGCAGGTATGGGAATACACCGCGCTCGCCGCCGATGAGACCGTGTTTGATGTTCAGCCCCAGGCTGAAGGCCGAATGCGGCTGCATTTGATGCACCCGGTAAAATGTCGCCATGCGCAATAGCTCGGCGTGATGCGGCCCGTACCAGAGAGCAAAGTAAAAGAGCAGCAGCCCCCCCGCCCCAATTCTGGGGAGCCATACTGAAAGACGCGAGGCACGGTCTTCTCCCTCTCCCGTCCGGCTCCCCAGAATTGGGGCGGGGGGGCCAATCAGCAGCACCGGCACCGCAATCACTGCCAAGCTCTTGAACACACACGCCAGCGCGAGCGATACGCCGCTCAACAACTTCCCAAGGCGACCGGCCTGTGCCCAAAGCGCAAAGGCCAAGACCAGCCAGAAGACGGTCGGCGTTTCCTGCAACGCCAGTTTATTATACAGTGCAAACGGCGGCGCGAGGCCAAGAAACAACGCGCCGAAATCGGCGGTACGGTCATTGTAAGCCCGGCGCAGGGCCAGCCAAAAGACCCAGACCGTCAGAAGGCCGAAGGCCACGGACAACAAACGCACCTGCATTAAGCCCGTCCCGAACGTGGCGAACACGCCTTGCTGTAGCACGCTCAACAGCGGCGACAGCAGCCGGTCATGGAAGTTGCCCGGCGCAAGCGTTCCAAACAGCGCCTCATGCCGGGCGTCCAGCGTGTAGTAGCCTTCATCGGTGTCAATCCCCGTACTCCATGACAGCCAGGGTGGCGGGTCGGCATTCAGCGCGACCAGGCGGACAGCGAGGCATAAAAAGACAAGTCCCAGACGCCAACGGAGCGCGTTAGGCACGATGCTCGTCAATCATCTGCAAGAACCGGGCGAAGTAGCCCCGGCTGTCGGCGGGGCCGGGGGACGCTTCCGGGTGATACTGGATCGTGAAAATCGGCAGCGTTTTATGCCGCAGGCCCTCCACCGTGCCGTCGTTGAGGTTGATCTGCCAGACTTCAATCTCGGCGTCATTGAAGCCGTCGGCGGCCAGCGCGTAGCCGTGGTTCTGGGACGTGATAAGGACGCGCCCCGACTCCAAATCTTTTACGGGATGGTTCGCCCCTCGGTGTCCGAACGGCAGCTTGAACGTATGCCCGCCGAACGCACAGCCGATGAGCTGGTTGCCGAGGCAGATGCCCATTGTCGGCTTCGCATGGGCCAAGATGCGGACCGTGTTCACAATGTCGCCGAGCAGGGCCGGGTCGCCGGGGCCGGGCGACAAAAAGATGCCGTCCGGGTTGGTCGCAAGAATGGTCTCAGCGGAAGTGTGCGCGGGAAAGACAGTCGTTTCCACACCGAGCGATGCCAGCGAGCGCAGAATGTTAAACTTGACCCCGCAGTCCAGCAGCGCGATTTTGTACTTGGTTGTTTCTAGTGCCGACGGCCAGACGTAAGGCGCGTCGGTCGTGACCTGGGCCATGAAATTGACATCCGCGTAGCCCGCCGACTCCGCCAGCCGCTCGATGAGTTCCGCAGGCGTCTCTTCCGACGAGATCGCGCCCATCATCACGCCGACCGAGCGCAGCTTCTGGGTCAAGGCCCGCGTGTCCAGCCCCGCGATGCCGACGACGTTATGCATTTGAAGAAAGCTGTCCAGTGTCCCCGTCGAGCGCCAGTTGGACGGCGCATCGGCGAGTTCTTTGACAATGAAGCCCGACACCTGCACCCGACGGGACTCGAAATCGTCCGGGTTGACCCCATAATTGCCGATGATGGGATACGTCAGCGCGACAAGCTGCCCGGCATAGGAGGGGTCGGTCAATATCTCCTGGTAGCCCGTCATGCCTGTATTAAACACGACTTCGCCTACCGTTGTCCCCGATGCGCCGAACGCCGTTCCCGTATAAATTGTGCCGTCCGCGAGGACGAGATGTGCGTGTGTCATTGAGTCTTAATTAGTTTTACATGAAGCCGGTCGCGGTATCCCGTTTCGCCGTTCCAGCGCTGGAACTCCGGGCAAAGATATGTTTCCTGAACACGGGCCGCCGCTAATTTGTTGAGCTGAAACCATTCCGATTTGTCGCTTGCCTTCAGATATTCTTCTTTGTGGTTGCGGTGGCAGAACATCCCCCACAATCCTTCACCGCTTGGACTATAGCCCGAAAAAGCGCAGTTGAAGCAGCACTTCATATAGGTATTGAAAGGCATCTGCTTTTGGATTTGAAGCATCTCTCCCTCGAAGCTACCCCCGCCCCCGCGAGAAACATAGCGCAAACCATTGTAAGCGAGGATCATGTCAGGATCGGCCCAGGGTCTATCGGCTGCATTCACTCCTGCTCCCTCTAGATTCAGTTTGACTGTTAGGGTTGCTGTAGTTTCCTGGTTGTCCGTAAGTACGGTTAAAGGCATGTCGAACATGAGTGTTCCAGCCAACAAATCATTGTAGGAGTCAAGAGTAAAACCGGCCTTTAACGCCGCTTCAATATTTTGTGCCGTCAGCATATCAAAACTGCCGGACGGGTTGCTAATGAACTCGATGCCGCGCACGACCATTCGCAAGGTCTGGCCGTCGTTTTCAATGACGGTGTTTTCTTCGCCGTGGCCATCACGATAAACGGTCGGATAGACTGCAAGCATTAGATTTGCCGCCCACCCACAAAAGTCATTACCGGCTTGCCGGTCAGCGTCACGCTGTTTAGGACCGAGTTGCGGGACTTGGACTTGAACTTGCTTACGTCAACGGTCCATTCGGCGTCCGAGTCGAAGACCGTGATGTCGGCGGGAGCGCCAACGCTCAAAGTGCCGCCGGGAACGCCCATGATCTTTGCCGGGGCGAGGGACATCTTTTCGACCATCTGGGACAGCGTGAGATGACCGGGCTTGACTAGGTGCGTGATGACAAGGCCGAGCGAGGTTTCTAAGCCGAGCATTCCGAACGGGGCCAGCGCAAACTCCTGCTCTTTTTCGTGCGGCGCGTGGGGCGCGTGGTCGGTCGCGATGGCGTCAAGCGTACCGTCTTTGAGGCCCTCGATGACGGCTAACTGGTCGCCAAAAGTACGCAGAGACGGCGACATTTTGGCGTTGGTGTTGTAGCCGTAGCAAGCTTCATCGGTCAGCGCCACATACTGCGGGCAGGTTTCGGCGGTGATTGGTGCGCCGAGGCTCTTGGCGTGGCGGATGATCTCGACACTCTCTTTCGTGCTGACGTGCAGGATGTGCAGGCGGCAGCCGGTGGCCTGAGCCATGATAATGTTCCGTGACGTGCCGATGTTCTCCGCCTCGCGCGGAATGCCTTTCAAGCCCAAAACAGTCGAGACGTAGCCTTCGTTCATCACGCCGTCGGCAGTCAGGTCTTTGTCCTCGCAGTGGGCCACATATGGCAGGTCCAGCATAGCGCAGTACTGCATGGCTCGGCGCAGGAACAGGGCGTTCTGGACGGGGTAAGCGTCGTCGCCGATGCCGATAATCCCAGCGTCTTTCAAATCCGCCATCTCAGTCAGCTCGGTGTTGTGCAGCGCTTTTGAGACGGCAGCGACAACGTAGACCCGTGCGGACGCGCCTTGGGCCTGCCGGTGGATGTCGTGTACGCTCGCCGCCGTGTCAATCGGCGGGACGGTATTCGGCTGGCAGGCAATCGCCGTGAAGCCGCCGTTTGCCGCCGCCGCCGTTCCCGATTGCACGTCTTCTTTGTACTCTTGTCCCGGAACGCGCAGGTGGACGTGCATATCAATCAGGCCCGGCGCGACGACAAGGCCGGTGCAGTCTATCACTATGACGCCGTCATCCGCCGCAGTGAGATTGGGGCCGACTTCGGTGATGAAACCGTCTGCACCGACGAGAACATCGGCGATTTCGTCACGGCTGTTCGCCGGGTCAACAACGCGACCATTTTTGAGCAGATACGCCATGTTAGATATTCTCTTTCGCGCCGAACCGCTCCATTACCAGCAGCATCAGCAGGTAGCCGAGGGCTAGGTCTAAGGCGAGGAACAAAATCCAGCCGCTCAGAATATTCGAGCCGGGACCGCAGCCGCGTCCAAGACTGTCAATGCCGTTAATGTCCGGGTAGGTCTTGTCGTAGCGGATCGCGACACGCTGGCTCGGCTGAATGCCGCTCTTGTCCGGGTGATCCGCATCGCCCCAGACGGTCTCATCCACGCGGATTTGTCCGGCGTGAGTTTGTTTCGGGCCGGGCTTCAGGTCGCCGCGTATTAGCGGGCTGGGCGCGAGAAATTGGTAATCTACGAGATAAATATGATCCCCAACTTTGAATGGGTTGCCGGTCAGCTGGACTTCTTTTTTCGTGATAACGCCTTTAACAAGCCCATCCGCTTTTGCATACGCAAGAGACGGCGGCAGGAACTTCGACGGCGGAATGCCGACCAGCGGCAGAGCGAAGAAGAGCAGGACACTGGCAATCAGCAGACCGGCGAGATAGCGCAGGACGCGGGCGAGACTCATAAGGGACTCCTACGGCGCGGGCGCACCCATCAGCCAGAACAAGACCGCCATGCGGACGGCGACTCCGTTGGTGACCTGGTCGGTGATCACGGCGATTTTGGGGTCGTCGGCCAGCGCGGAGGCGATTTCCACGCCTCGGTTCATCGGACCTGGGTGCAGGACAGTCACGTCCGGCGCAGCATTCGCAAGCTTCGCGCGGCTGACCCCGAACAAGCGAGCGTACTCGCGGACCGACGGGAAGAACGCTGAGTCTTGACGCTCTAGCTGGATACGAAGGATGTTGACGACATCGGCGCCTTCCAGACCCGCTTCGAGATCAGCGTAAACCGTGACGGGCAACTGCCCGGCGTCGGCAGGCAGCAGGGTCGGCGGGGCGATGAGCCGGACATTGGCCCCCATTGCCGCCAGCCCCCAGATATTGGAGCGGGCGACGCGCGAATGCAGAATGTCGCCGACAATCGCGACCGTGAGGCCCTCAATCCGGCCTTTGACCTGGCGAATTGTCAGCAGGTCCAGCAGACCCTGTGTCGGATGCTCATGCGTGCCGTCGCCGGCATTGATGACGGGTTTATTTGGGACATACGCAGCGGCGAGCTTCGCTGCGCCGCTGTACGAATGCCGGATGACGAACGCATCAATGCCCATCGCATCCAGCGTCAGCATCGTGTCTTTCAGCGACTCGCCTTTGACCGCGCTGCTCGTCGTTCCCGTTAGGCTGTAGGTATCGGCGGACATGATTTTGGCCGCCGCCTCAAACGACGTGCGGGTGCGGGTGCTTGGCTCGAAAAAGAGGGTCGCCACCGACTTCCCGCGCAGAGTCGGCACTTTCTTGACAGGCCGGGTCACGATCTGCTTAAACGACTGCGCCGTATCCAGCAGATAAGTAATCTCGTCCGCGCCCAAGCTCTGTAAATCCAGCAGGTCTTTACGCCTCATTGCGACGCCTCTTTATGAATGACCACTTTGTCTTCGCCATCAAGTTCATTGAGAAAAACTTTGACGAACTCGCGCCGGCCTGTCGGAAGGTTCTTGCCGACATAATCGGGACGGATGGGCAGTTCCCGGTGGCCTCGGTCTACTAAAACGGCAAGTTGAGTCACAGTGGGGCGGCCCAAGTCTACGAGCGCCCCAAGCGCGGCGCGGACGGTGCGGCCGGTAAACGCGACATCGTCTACCAGCACAAGCCGCTTGCCTTCAATGTCAAAGGGGATTTGGGTCGTGCCGACATGAGGCTGGTAGGTACGGAAGTCGTCGCGGTATAAGGAAATGTCTAAAGCGCCGCAGGGAACCGGGGTGCCTTCAATACGCTCAACGGTGTCGGCCAGACGCCGGGCGAGCGGGCCGCCTTTGCGGAGGATGCCGACGATGACGAGGTCCTGTACGCCCCGGTTCTTTTCGAGAACTTCATGGGCGATGCGTGTCCAGGCCCGCCGCATCTCGTCGGCGTCCATAATTGTTGCTGTGTTCGGGTCGGTCGGTGCGGGCATAAGGGCGCCTCAAAACGGGAGCTGTCGGGCGGGGGGAGAAGGCGCAGGCGGGCAGGCAGTTGGCAACAACTGTTCTGGGGGGACGCTTGCCTTCCCCGCCTCGCAGGACGGAATTAAAGGTCTCGGTCAAAAAGTGGTACGGAAAGAGTATAGCAGAGGCTGGAAGTTTTGTCAAGCAGGCGCAAGGCTTTTAATGCAGCCAATTCAAAAGTGCAGTCGCGAGGCTGAGGAAGATGGAAATGCCGATGACGTCTTGGAAGGCTGTCTCAAACGGTCCGGCGGTGAGCGCAGGGTCGTAGCCGGCCCGCTTAGACAGAAGCGGAATGCAGGTGCCGATAATCCCAGCGATATTGACCGCAATGAACATACCGAGGAAGACGACGAAGCCAAAAATCCAGTGGCGGTCCCAGACCCCGGCGATGACGCCGAGGGTCAGCGCACAGACCCCGCCGAGTATCAAGGTTGTGGCGGCCTGCCGGGCCAAAGCGTGACGCCAGCCGCCAAGAGTGACCTGGCCTGACGATAGCCCGCGAATGATGATCGCTGCCGACTGCAAGCCGGTATTGCCGCTGATGGCCGAAATGATCGGCATGAAGCTTGCCAGCAGAATGAACTTGGTCAGCGTTTTGTCGAATACATGAATGACGACTCCTGCAAGCAGCTCAATCCCAAGCGTCGTCATGATCCACGGCAGGCGCATCTTCGCGATCTGTACCGGCGACTTTTTTTCTAATTCTTCGGCATCCGAGCCGACCGCTCGCAGATATTCTTCGTTGAATTCCTCCACGAGAACATCAATGATGTCGTCAATCGTGACGATGCCGAGCATTTTCCCCGCGCCGTCCGTGATTGGCAGGGTCAGAAGATCGTAGCGGGAAATCAGCGCTGCCGCATCTTTCCGGTCGGTTTCGGGCGACACCGAAATCGGCTCGCGGGTCATAAACTCGTGAACCTGCTGCTCCGGCGGGGCCGTCAGCGCGGCTTGAAGCGGGAAAACGCCGACTAAAAGGCCATCCGCCAGGGTAACACAAATTTCGTTGATGGTCTCCAGCGTGCCGGCGCTTTGACGCAGGTAGCCCAGCACCTCGGCGGCGGTTTGCTGGAGCGACACCCGTGCAAACTTGTCGGTCATCAGACGCCCTGCCGCGCCGTCAGGGTACGCCAGCAGGGTGCGGACTTCGGCGGCATCAAGCGGGGCGCGGGCTTCAAGGTCAGCCAGCAGGGATTTGGCAATGCGGGGGTCGGCTTCCGAGACCACTTCGGCGGCATCGTCCATCGGCAGGTGGTCCAGCAGCGCCGTGATACGGCCAAGCGGAGCATTGTCGGTCAGAAAGCGCACGGTGTCCGGCGGCAGCTCGTCCAAGACTTCGGCGGCGCGGGCGTTGTCCAGCCAGTTAAAGACCGCCAAAGTCTCAGCGCGGGTCAGATGGCCCATCGCCTCGACAATCTCCGCCGGATGCCGCCCGGTCAGGGCTGCCGTGAGCCGCAGGTCGCCGCCGCCGCCGAGCGGCTTTTGAAGCGCGTTTCTGAGCATTTGGGTAAGCTTTTGGGACGCATCGTGTTCCATAAGGCCGGATTACGCTACCGCCGCGAAATTTGAGAACTCGCCGGTTGGCTCATCCCACGCGGTTGCCACTTCGGTGACCTCGGCGGCGTGCGGGCCGTGCCGCAAGGCTTTCAGAAACTCGTGCAGGGACTCTTCTTCGGCCTCCGCGACCGCCATCACCCCGCCACCTTCGGTGTTCCGCACCGTGCCGACAATGCCGAGCTGCCCGGCGACATGGGCGGCGAAGTAGCGGTAGCCGACGCCCTGTACCCGGCCCGAAACCTGGGCCTGCACACGCTTAGTCATGGTTTGATCTCCTAGTATTCGCTTACTTAACGAGTGTTACTTTGGTCATCTTGTCACCGACTTTGAGCCGTCCGGCAACATCCAGGCCCTTGATGACCTGGCCGAAGACGGCATAACTGCCGTCTAAGAAGTGGACCGGGTTGACGCAGATGTAAAACTGCGATCCAGCGGAGTCCGGCGACCCGGACCGAGCCATCGCAACCGCGCCCGCGATATGGGTCAAAGGATTGTTGACACCATTTGCTTTGAACTCGCCCTTGATCATGTACCCCGGCCCGCCGGAGCCGTTGCCCGCCGGGTCGCCGCCCTGAACAATTTTGGATGCGCCGGGTGCGCCGAGGTCGGTAATCCGGTGAAAGGTCAGGCCATTGTAAAAGCCTTTTTTAACCAGCTTCTCGAAGTTTGCACAGGAAAGCGGGGCATCTTTCGGGTAGAGCTTGATCAGAATCACGCCGCGCGTCGTTGCCATGCGGACAACGGGAGCGGCGGCCGGGGCGGCGGCTGCCGACAATGGCAGAGCGGCGAGAGCGGCGGTGAGGGCAAGCGGGGCGAAGCAAATCTTCATGTAGTCTCCTCGGAAAGCGTCTTTGATGGCGTTATTGTAGCACTTAGACGGGCAGGCGTCAATGACATGGCGGGCGGCTTGGGACATTATCCCCCATCACCGCCTCCGCCGCCATCCCCTCCCCCGTCACCGCCGAAGTCACCGCCTCCGAAGCCACCATCCCCAGAGCCGCCGCTGTCAAAGCCACTACTGCCGCTATCCGTGAAGAAGTCACCGGAGCCGGACGCGCCGGGGTCAAAACCCTGTGTGTCATAGCCGCCGCCCTGGTTTCCAAAGTCGCCGCCCTGGTCCGCAAAATCGCCGCTCCCCTGCCCGCCGAAATCGCCGCCGTAGCCGCCGCCATACCCGCCATCGGAGTAGCTCTGCTGGTACATCGGCATATCAGTCGCATACGTATACGGTCCGTATCCCATACCCATACCATAATTCGGCATGAACATTCCGCCCAGCAGATCGGCAGTCAGATAGCCTGCCACAAAGCCGTTCATGCCGCCCCAGCCGTTATTTTGGTAGCGCCAGTAGTCCCGGTACGGGTCGTAGCCCTCGTAGGCATACCACGGCACGGACTGGCCGCCGCTCCCAAACGACCGCACCTGCGGCATTCGGCCCTGACGGAGTTCGTCGGCCTCGTCGGGCGTGACCAGCACTTGGCGGCTTTGGCCGCCGAGCGTGAGCGTGACCGGCACCAGTGATGACAGCGGCGCGGGCCGGCCCGAAAAGAACGAGACGCCGCGCTGCTTGGCCGGAATGGCGTCCACTTGCGGCTGGCTGTCCGGCAGCGGCGGCGGGCGCAGGGCAGCGTCACCGGGAATGTTCGCCGTGTTGCCCAGCGCCCGGTCCTGGGCGGTCCGGGCCGACTGGACATCGGCCTGGGCCTGGGTGAGAAGCGTCTGGGCGCGGGACAAGTCGGTGGTTTCGGTGGCCCGGTCCAAAATCTTCCCCGCCTGCTCGTACTTGGCTGAGGCGGCCTGCCGGAACCCCCGCGTCTGGTCCGAGTCCGGGTTGTTGGGCGGCAGGACGGACCCGTAGTTGTCCAAGTATTCAATGCCCTGCAACACGTTCTCGCGCAGGGCATCAATCGGCGGGCGCAGGGCTGCCATGTTCTGCCGCTTTTTGCGCCCGGCACTGACGATCAGTGCAGCAATGCCGACGACCACGACAAGAAAGACAATCCAGAGCATCATGGCAGGTCCTTTGTATTCCTTTTGGTTGATTTCGGCAGCGGTTGCCTGGGCAAGCTGGGCGGTCCCCGCTTGCGGGTTCACAGTGATAGCCGGCGCGTACTTCTTCTCCAAATCATTGCAGGCAGACGCATCTAAAGCCGTCGTCCAGACTGTGACGCCGGGGTTTTTGCCCTGCAAAGTGACCAGCACTAGAGGCTCTTTATCTAAATTCAGAGCTTTGTGAAGCTGGAACGTGTAAAATGCCCGCACATGACCGCCGACTTTTGCCGCAAGCTGCGGATCGCGGGCTTCGGCCTGCTTCAAGCCTGCGACGTAGGCAGGCGGAAGCGAACTTAGAATAGCGATTTTGACTTGGGTGTGCGGGTTGTCCTGGCTTTGGGACGCCGCCTGCTGCAAAACCTGCGTGTCAATGCCGTTGATGCCCGGCTCGACATACACATCGCCGGTGGTTAGCGCCTGGTACGCTTGATCGTACCGGGTGTTGACCGGAGCCGAGTTTGCGGTCTGGGCATGGGAGATCAAGGGAAACAAGAAAGGCAGAACAGAAAGCAGAGCAAAGAAGACGCGGCGCGGCGGTGTGCGGTTCATAATTATCTCCGGGTGGGTAACGGGAGCAAATAGGCGTCTTGCTCTCGTATCATACCCAAAACGGCGGCGCAGGGAGAAGTCTCGATGAAAATCAGCGATGTGTTGGAAAATCTGCGGTTTCTTGCCCCGGAAAACCTTGCGTTGGACGGCGATCCTGTCGGCCTGTTGGTAGACCGGGACAGCGCGGAGGTCCGCAAGATCGGCATTTGTCTGGATGCCACACCGGCGGCAGTGGAACGGGCTGTCTCGGCGTCTGTCCATCTCCTTGCCGCGCATCATCCGTTGATTTACCACCCCTTGAAGCGGCTCAGCGGCGACCTCGTCTCGCAGAGCGTCAAGCGGCTGGTCAAGCACGACATCGCGCTGTACGTCCTGCACACGAACTGGGACGCTGCGCCCGGCGGGATCAACGACACCCTAGCCGAGTGCCTGGAAATGAAGGACGTAATGCCGCTGGGAACGGACGGGCTAAACCGTCTGCCGCGCCTCGGCACGCTGGCATCGCCGCGTCCGCTCGCCGACTTCGCCCGGTTTGTGGAGGCCGCGCTCGGCTGCGCGGAAACCAGCGCCCTGCGGTGCGGCGCCTGCGATCCCCGGCAGATGATCTCGCGGGTCGCCGTCTGCGGCGGCGCGGGGGCGGAGCTGGCCGAGGCCGTGCAAGCGGCGGGTGCGGAAGCGTATGTTACCAGCGATGTTCGGCACCATGAGTTTTTAGAAGCCGAAGCGTGGGGTCTGGCGCTGCTCGATGCCGGCCACGGAGCGACCGAAACGCCGGGAATGCGGGCGCTTGTCCGTACACTGCCTGCCCTGCTGACGGGCGTTGAAGTGGTCTGGGTTGGGGAATAACGACTGAGAAGACGAAAAAGGAGCAACAAAAATGACGCTGAAAATTGATGGGAGCGACGCGGTAGTCCTGCTGATTGACCTGCAAGCGGGGATCGCCGACAAGCCGCTGACCGTTCCCACGAAAGAGCTGAAAAAGGGCGTTGGCGGGCTGTGCAAGATTGCGGCTCTGTTTGAGCTTCCCGTTGTCGTATCCGGCCTGCACAATCCGGGCGGCAGCGATGCCAAGTTCCTGCCGGAAGTCAAAGAAGCGCTTGGAGACTATCTTATCCACTACCGCACGTCGGCGGACTCGCTGGAGAACGCAGACATTAAAGCGGCCATTGAGGCCACTGGGCGCAAGACGCTGTTGATCGGCGGCACGGTCACAGAAATCGCCGTACAGATGGCCGCGCTGTCCGCACTTGACCTGGGCTACCGCGTTTTTGTCGTAGTGGAAGCGGTTGCCGGAGCCAGCCCGCGCACAGAAGACGCGGCGTTTCACCGTCTGCTGCAAGCAGGCGCGACGACAACTTCGGCAACCGCGCTGTGCTTAGAGATTGCCGGGGATTTCCGGCAGCCGCAGGGCGAGCAGGCAATGAAGATTCTCGGTGAGCTGATGGGTTAAGCAAGACGCGAGCGAGTGAACTCACTCGCTGAAAGGCAATCGAAATTGCCGCGCGTCCAGGAGACGCAAGATTAGGATCAGGCACTCGGACTCTTCTGTCCCCTGGACAGGTGGTGTTTCCGAACACCTTCCAGCGAGTGAGTTCACTCACTCGTGCCTTGTTTTCTTCTCGTGCCTTGCTTCCTTCGTGCCTTGCTTCCTTCGTGCCTTATCTTATTCCCTGTTACGCCCCGACCTTCTCGGCAATCAGCGCGATCAAATCACGGGCGAGCGTGTCTATCTCGGCCTGGTCGGGACCTTCGGCCATGACGCGCACAAGCTTTTCGGTTCCCGATGCCCGGACATTGACCCGGCCTCGGCCGTCAAGCCGGCGCTCGGCGGCGGCGACGGCTCTTTGAATGTCCGGGTCGGAAGCCCACGTTTGGCGGTCGCGGACTTTGACGCCGAGCAGCACCTGCGGATACTCAGTCATCTGGTCGGCCAGCGCCGACAAGGGCTTTCCCGTTTCACGCATGACTTTCAGGACTTGCAGCGCGGTCAAAAGTCCGTCGCCGGTCGTGGTGAGATGACCGAAGATGAGGTGACCGGACTTCTCGCCCCCCAGCACATACCCGCCGCCGCGCATGGCTTCCGACACATAACGGTCGCCGACGGCAGTTCGCAGAAGCGTGAGGTCTGATTGCTTCAAGGCCGCTTCCAGTCCCATGTTGCTCATAATGGTCCCGACGACCGTGCTGTGTGCGAGCTTGCCCGATGCGGCGAGGTGGCGGCCAACCAGAAGCATGACGCGGTCCCCGTCCACTAAGCGGCCCTTCTCGTCGGACAGCATGACCCGGTCGGCGTCGCCGTCGAACGCGAGGCCAATGTCTGCTCCTTCTTCCACCGTCCGTCGCTGCATTTCCTGGGGATGCAGCGATCCGCAGCCGCTGTTGATATTGAGGCCGTCGGGGGCGCAGGAAAGCGTGACCACGTCGGCGCCCAAATCGGAAACAACGCGCGGCCCCAGCACGGAGTTTGCGCCGTTTGCGCCGTCCAGCACGATTTTGACGTTTTCGAGCGAGACGCCGTCCATTGTGTCTTCCAGATGCCCGGCGTACAAGTCACACAGGTGCGTGTCGTGAGTCAGCCGCCCTACCCCCGCGCCGGAGGGTTTCGGCCAGGCGTCTACTTCGGCGACATAACTTTCAATCTCGGCTTCAAGCGCGTCGTCGAGCTTGTGGCCGTCACCGCCGAAGAACTTGATGCCGTTGTCGCCGAACGGGTTATGGGATGCCGAGATCACAACGCCCGCATCGAAACTCTGAATGCGGGCAATGCCGGCGACGGCGGGGGTCGGGACGACGCCTGCGGTGACGACCTGAGCGCCCATCGAGCAGAGGCCCGCCGCCAGCGCAGACTCCAGCAGCGTCCCGGAAATGCGGGTATCGCGCCCGACGACAAAGCGCGGCGTGTGGCCGCGTCCTAAAGCGCGGGCGGCGGCGGCTCCCAGCCGCATCGCGAGCTGGGGGGTCAGCTCGGTGTTCGCGACACCGCGCACACCGTCAGTTCCAAATAACTTTTCGGGCATAGGACTACGAAATCTCCTCATTCAATGGGATGTCAGCTAATGGGGCGTCAGCGGGGCAAGCACCGGCGGCGTAACGGTCGTGGGAATTTGCGGCGTGACCGGCGGCGGGGCGATGACATGAACTGTGACGGTGATCGGGCCGGACGGTGAGAGCGTTACCCCAGCCGGCACAATCGGCAGGACGCGCCGGACGACATCCCCTGTCGCCTCGGACACGTCAATCGGGCGCGTCGTCAGCGTCCCAACCGCGGCGAGTTGCTCCGGGCGGCCCTCAGCCGTCACGGTCGCCGGGGAGACCTCGATGTTGCCGAATCGGTACGGAGCCGTCAGCGTCCCAACGACATTGGCACTGACAATCAGCGTTTTTCGGGAAAGCGCCCGCACTAAATCCAGGCGCACATGGGCCGTCGGCGGCGTCACCGACACGTCGCCGACCGGGCTGCCGGAGGCATCCAGCGCGGCAATCGTGAAGTCTTCATCCACTGCGCCCGGCGACTGGTCGGGATCCGCCTGGGCCGCTAGGCGCACCACCGAGCCAACCGCAGTGCGCGTCCCGGTGACGACCGCCTCGCGGGGCGTGATCGTCGGCTCGGAGAACAAGTACCCGGCAGGCGCGGTGCCGATGTCGTCTGCGCCGATCGGCATCTGGCGGCGGCGGCGCGGCTCCAGTGACAGCGAGACCGGCGGCGGCTCGTTTTCCACCGACACGCTCGGCGGCAGCCCGGCGACGTGGACGGGCAAGGGCAGGGTCGCGCCGGGTTTGGCATGGGACAAGTCCACCCAGGCTGTCACCGTGGCGTCGGACAAGCGGCTGATTTCGTCGGAAGAGCCGTCCAAAGTCAGCGACACCGAGGGCAGATCCGCCCCGCCTAAGATCAGGCTCGGCGGCAGGTTCCGCACCGACAGCGGCAGGATGAGAATGTGCGGCGGACGAGCATTGTTCAGCCCGGCGACATAGAAGTGCAGGACAACGGCGAAAAATAGAGCCAGCAGCTTGTAGCCGAAATTATGGCGCAGGGCAGGGAACATAGTAACCAAAAGAGCGGGCAGGGGGGCGAACACAAGGTTCGCCTTAATTGGCTAAGAGCGCGGCTCAGCGGCGGCAGGCTTTGGCGCGGTTTCCACCGCGAGAACCGGCTCCGGCGGCGGCACCGTCTCCGGTGGGCGAACCGGGGCTGAAACGACCGGCGCAGGCGGGTTAGCTTTGGCCCTGCGGGGCCGGATGAAGCTTCGGCGGCGGCGCAGGCTCGGCTTCTCGCGGCCCGTGTATTCTCGGATGAGCAAATCTCGCAGGCGGCCATCGTCCCGCAGGCCGCGCACCATCTTCCCGCCGAATGCGAGCGAGATGATGCCGGTTTCTTCAGACACGACGATCACTAACGCATCGCTCTGCTCGGTGATGCCCAAAGCCGCCTTGTGGCGGGTATGCACCTGCATTCCATTGACGGTCCGGCTCTCCGACAGCGGCAGGGTGCAGCCCGCCGCGACAATCCGGTCCCGCCGGATGACCGCCGCGCCGTCATGCAGCGGCGAGCCGGGATAAAAAAGCGTACACAGCAAATCGGCGTTGACTTCGCTGTTGATCAGCGTCCCGGTTTCCACAATGTCGCTGAGGCCCGTTTCCCGCTCCAACACCAACAGAGCGCCGATTTTTTTGTCTGACAGGCTCTCGGCGGCCTGCACGATCTCGCCGACCAGTGACGACAGGTCCTCGCGGTCCAGCCCCGTAAAGCCTTTGCCCCAAAAGCCGAGCCGTCCGACTTCTTCCAGCGCATGCCGCAGCTCAGGGAAGAACAAAATGACAATTGCCACCGGGCCGAGCGGCAAAATCTGCTGCAAAATCCAGCTCAAGGCGGACAGACGCGCCCACGTCGAGAACAGCAGCATCCCGACAAAGACGACCAGCCCGGTGATGATCTGCCACGCCCGCGTTCCCTTCGCCAGCATCATCAGGCGGTAGACCAAGTAGGCGACAATTAAAATGTCCGCCCCGGTCCGCACCAGGCTCCACGCATCCCCGTCCGTCAGCCACCGCGTCCCGTCGCGCCACAGTTGTAGAAGCAAAGCGTGCATCAGTAAAATGTCGAACTCGTCGCGGCGAAGTTATCCAGCCGAATTATGGCACAAGTGCGGGCCGTTTCGCAAGGCGGCTGACACAAGTAAATTTGAAACGCAAAAGCCGCCCCGGCCAGACTGACCGGAGCGGCTTGCAAATTGTTCCCCTTGCTTCAGGCAACGGCGGTAGGCTCGCGGCTGTGGGCTGCATGAGGCACGAAATCCACTGAGATATAGCCTGCTTCAATGCCGGACGGCTCGGAAACCGCGTCCCCGTCCTCTTCCTGCCCGCGCAGATGCAGGGCCAGCGCCTCCGCCATCAGCCGTTCAGTGTCCTGGCGCGTCCGCCCTGCGGCCACACACCCCGGCACATCCGGGCAGAACGCCGACCAGTTATTCTCGCCCGGCTCATAAATGACAACAAAGTTTTTCGTATCTCTAGTATATCCTTTGCCAGAAACAAAACAATCAGCACAACCAGCGCCATCAGGCAGCTTGCGGCCACCTCTTTCGCCCGCTGGGATTTAGAAAAGATGGCAACCGGCAAACCGATCAAGATGACCGGCACCGCTAACCAAAAGAAAGTGGCAAACATTCCGGCAAACGCAAGGGCGAAGCAAGTCACGTTCAGAGTTATTCCGAAAGCCTTCGACGCAATGAACTTGTGCATGGAAGACAACCTTTGTTCTACAAACTTAGAGTACCCGGATTGAAGTCCGGGTCTTCCAGACCAGGTTGCTTTGCCCTGTTGACATGGTGCAAGAGCAGGGTTACTCCGGCGTGGGCGACGGCAAATCGGTGGCGGCGTTGTCGTCTTTGGATTTCTTCTGAATGATTCGGCCTTTTTTGTCGCGCTCTACCGGCGGGGGGAGAAGCTCGATGGACGGGATCTCGGTGCCGTTGGGGTGGAACGGAACACGGCTGAGGCACAGGGCGTCTACGGACAGAGCGTAGCGGCGGTCGGCAGGGCGCGGGCCGGTGACGTTTAGGGTCAGCGTGTGGCGGCCACGGGCGAGGGAGACGGCGCCGAGCTGGCTCCAGATGAACTTACCGGCGTACAAGCCGCCTTCAGCGCGGGCGTCCTCGACGTTGTTCGCCCCGCCGTCGTCCAGCGTATAAGTGAAAGGCGACGAATTCGGCAGCGGGCTGGTGGCGGCCCACAGGTCATAAGAGCCGGGGGTGCCGACGGTGAATGGGTAGACGGCCTGGTAGCCGCTGCCGCCTTCGCCGGTGGAAACCGACGGGGGGCGATCGGTATCCAGCGACAGATAGGAGCCGCCGGACGCTTCGGAGTCGGAGACGAGCGAGTCGAACGTATACGACGATGCACTTTCGCCTTCCAGCCAGAGAAACGGCTGCAAAATCTGCGAAAGATGGCCGATGAACCGGGCGAAGGCATTGTAGCGCAGGTCGGAGTCCTGCGCGGTCGTTGGAATGGTGTTGCGGATCTGAAAAAGCTGCTGCTCGTAGATATCAGTCGCAAGGCCCTGCTGCTTTGCCAGCTTCAAGAGGCGCGTCGCTTCGGCGTCGGCTGAGTCGGCGGCACCGGCGGGAAGCGGGACACTGGAAAGATGCGTGAACACAATCGGGTCTGCACCAACCGGGACAGTCCAGGCGCCCTTTTTTTTGTCCACCTTCAGCGGAACCCCGGCGGCGTCGGTGATCTGCACCGGCGCGTCTTTCGGGAATGGAAAGCCGGCCTGAGCCAAGCCGCCGTGCGGGGACCAAACGACAAAGCGCGGCCCCCCGCCGTCCGGGTCGTCCACTTTGTAGCCGCGCAGCTCCGGGCCGAGCGTGAAGGCATCACCCGGCTGGAACAACGCGCCCGCGCGGTAAGACGGCAGCCACCAAACGTCGCCGGGCAGGTGCTTGACGCCAGCCCCGATCCCGGTAATCCCAGCGGGATACGGCAGGACATGCGGACGGTCGGTGAGGTCGCGGGCCTGGAACGACAGCGATGCGCCGTAGTCGGCGAGCCGCCTGGCTCCCTGCGCCGTCGAAGCAGGGGCGAAGAAGCCGCGTGCGCCAATGTCTTTAAGTAAGTCCCAGTCCACATTCAAGTCCGTGGCGGCGGCATCAGGGCCGCCGGCGAGAAGCCACGTTGTCCGAGGCGTGTCTTCGGCCTGGGCGAACGCATACACGCCGGTCGCCGCGCCGTCCATGCTGAGGCCGTCAAAGCCGCCGCGCGGGTTCGTGTTGGTGCCAAGTGCGGAGCTGCCGCCCCACGCATACAGCACCGGGACATCGGCAACCCCTTTTTTCAGCACATCGGCCATCGAGTTCATGTAGCCGCGCACGGATTCCAAGCGGAACTGGGCTACATCGCTCCACAGATGCCCTCCGATCCCGTTTTCGTTCAGGACGGCGTAGGAGACTTTCTTGACAGGGTCGTAGACCGCCGCCACCCCGCGCGAGCCGGCCCAGAGCGGGAGGCAGCGAGAGGCGGTCTCAAAGTCCGGCAGATCATGTTCTTTGATCCCCCACCCTCGGTTCAGGTCGTCTACATTGTGGCTGTATTTTTTGTTGAGCCACGCTTGGAACTCCAAGCGGTAGCCGCTTGATGTCGGGATGACGCTTTCCACTTCCCCGCCGAAGCCGATATGGGCCGTCAAGGGGTCCAAAAAGAAGCGAAAGCCCGGCCCAAGCCTCACCTGCCGGAAGAAGCCCAGTACCCGGTCCCGGTAGTCGTCATACCCCTGCCACAAGTCCGGCAGGCGGCCTTCTGGCGTTCCAGGCGCATACGCCCGCTCCGGGTACAGCAGGAGGATATCATCGGTGCCCTGCACTTTCGGAGAAACTTCCGCCGTGTCGCCGCCGACCACCCGCGCCGCGCCGCTTTCGTCTATTTCTTTGTCATGGGTAGACACCAGCAGGTAGAACGCCCCGGTCAGCCCCGGAATATGGCTGAACCGTGTCGGGCCGTTTGTCGGCGGCGACGGGTTGCGGTACACGGCAGGCTTGACCACGGTTCCTACTAATGGGTTATCCGGCGTATCGGCGATGCGAAGCCCATACTGAAAGTGATTTGCTTCTAGCCAGTCCAGCACCCGCTGAACAGCGGCGGGCGACGCATGGGTTAGCCCGACCGTTCCCGCCGACAGCAACACGTCCCGGACGCCCGCCTTTTTTAGTCCTTCCAGCGCGGCTTTGTCTTTCGCCCAGTTCCCGTCCGTCGGCAGTTCGGTCCAAGTCGTCGGCACAAAGTCCGCCCCAACCGGCAGGTACGGCGTCCCGTCCCAGGTCAGTCCATGTGCCTGCCCCACGGTCCACGCATGGCTCCCTCCCGCCGCATCCTGGTATACGCCGGTCGCCTGCGGCTTTAGCAGTGTCAGGGGCGCAAGCACCGGCAATGGTTTTTTGCTCGCAGCCTGTGCCGCCGTCGGCAGAAGCGCAAGCGCGAGAAGCAGTGTTGGAAGGTGTTTCATAGGAGGTTGGATGGGAGGAGCAGGAGCGAGAGAATAAATTCCACTCGCTGAATGACATCCTTCGGATGAAGAATGAGCAGACGTTCGGTTATCTTATCGTCCAAAGGACGTTATTCAGCGAGTGGAATTTATTCCCTCGTCCGGTTGCAGAAGGGCATCATTCGCCATGTCCTTCGAACAATCTCTGAAGTTCGTCAGGCAACGGGTCATCAAAATCATCCGGCACAACAAACTCGCCTTCGGCAAGTCCACTCGGTCGCAAGGTCGGGGTCGGCAGCTCTTTAGTCCAAACATACAGAGGAACTTCATTTGTCTCTACTGGCTCTGAAGCATTTTTCAGTGAGAATGCATCTAATGGTATCCCATCGTGATACGAAGAATCCAGGAACTGATGCACGATTGGTGCTGAGCTGCTAACGACTTTTATGGTAGAACGGAATGGTAAAGAGCCGTGGGACACAGACACAAGGCTAAAGCGGAGACTACTTGCCTGTAGGTCGAACCAGCAGTAGAATATCATCGCAGGCCGGTACTCTGGTTGGCTCAGCCGACGGTTACAACTTTCCACAAGTGTATCTAAAAAATCAGTGACTTCTTGCAGCGAAAGACTTTGAACCTGCTCTTGCGTGAACGAGAAGCTCCATTGATTGCTTTGCGCCTCATGGTTTAGGCCATTTTCACTGGTGTCTATGGTCAGATCGGCAGCGTCAACCTCTACTAGCCAGTCCTGAAATGCGCCCATATTACATCCGTTCAGGGGCGGACAGGCCCAGCAGAGACAGCGTGTTTCGCAGGACAATCTGCGTGGCGTGAACCAGAACCAGCCGGGCTTTGAGCGTTTCGGGGTCGTCGCAGACGACGCGGAGGGCGGGGCTGCGGTTGCCGGCGTCGTAGAACGAATGGAAGACGGCGGCTAAATCGCGGGCGTACTGGACTAATCGCTGCGGAGCGTATTCGGACGCCGAGAGCGCGATTTCGTTAGGCAGCTCGCTTAGTTTTTTGATCAGCTCGGTTTCGGTGTCTTCGGTCAGAAGAGACAAGCTGGCGTCGGCGGCGCTGGGGACGGGGACTCCTTTTTCTTCGCGGGCGCGGTCTATCGCCTGGACGATCCGGGCGTGGGCGTACTGAACATAATAAACCGGGTTGTCTTTTTCGGTCTTCCGGGCCAGGTTGATGTCAATGTCCAGCGCCGAGTGCGGGGAGCGCATCAGGAAGAAGAACCGGGCGGCGTCTTTCCCAATTTCGTCAACCAGGTCAGCTTTCAGCTCTAAGATGTTGCCCTTGCGCTTCGACGACATGACCATCTCGCCGTTTTTGACGATGGAGACGAGCTGGTACAAAAGGACGTACAGGCGGCTGGGGTCGTAACCGAGGGCGGCAATGCTGGCTTTGGTGCGGGCGACGTAGCCCGCGTGGTCCGCGCCCCAAACATTGATGGCGCGGTCAAAGCCCCGGTCAAACTTGTCTTTGTGGTAGGCCACGTCGCCGGCAATGTAAGTCGCCGTGCCGTCGGCTCGCATCAGGACCCGGTCTTTATCATCGCCGAACTCCGTAGACTTCAGCCAGAGCGCCCCGTCTTTTTCATAGGTGTAGCCGCGCTGGGTCAGCGTTTGGATCGCCTCGGACACCCGGCCGTCGGCGTGGAGCGTGGCTTCGCTGAACCAGGTATCGAACGTGACGCCGAATGCGGCGAGGTCGGCCTTCTGCTGGGCGATCATGCCGTCCTGGGACAAGTCGCGGAACGTGTGGACGGTCTGCGGGTCGTTCCGGTCGGCATTCTCAAATTCCCCATTGTGTTCGTCTAAAATGCGCTTGGCGACATCGGTGATGTAGTCGCCCCGGTACATTTCTTCCCACTCGTCGTCTTTGTGGCCTAAAAGCTCCCGGTAGCGGAAGAAGACCGACAGGCCGAAAGAGTTCATCTGGACCGAGTTCAGCGCGTCGTTGATGTAATACTCGCGGGACACGGCGTAGCCGGTGGCGGCAAGCAAAGACGATAGCGTATCGCCGAGGGCGGCGTTGCGCCCGCCGGCCACTGTAATCGGGCCGTTTGGGTTCGTAGACACAAACTCGACGACCACGCTTTTCCCGTTGTTCGTCTCGGTCTTGCCGTAGTCAGCACCGGCAGCTTCAATGCGCGTGAGTATATCGGCCAGCCAGTCGGGGCGGAGCGTGAGGTTGATAAAGCCCGGCCCGGCGATCTCGGCGGCGGCGATAATCGAATCGCCGCCGATGGGCAGGCGTCCGACGATCTTTCCGGCAACGTCGCGTGGAGGCATGCCAAGTGTTCGGGCGAGGCCGAGGGCCACCGAAGTCGCCCAGTCGCCGTGCGACTTCTGCTTAGGCATTTCGAGGGTTACGGCGGGAATGGCGTCCAGTGCCAGTTCTCCGTCGGCTTTCGCCGCTTCCAGCGCCTGCGTCACGATTTCTGCGAGTTGTTCCTTGATCATAGTGTCCTAAATAGAAGAGTGAAGGAGGTTATTCCAGCCAGTGTGTCAGTTCCGGCCAGACCTGCCCGGCGGCGGTGAGCAGGCCGATGACGACGGCGTAGCCGAGCAAAATCTGCGCGATGCCTGCGGTCCAAATCCGGCGCAACGGGGCAAAGCGGGGACGTTTACCGCCCTGACGCTCGTGCCGCGACAAGACCTGTTCGGCGGCAAAGATCGCTCCGGCAATCTGGCCGTCGGTGGCCGGGCGGGTCGCAAACCACTGCTGCACCCAGCCGCCGACCCGCCGCCAGTGAGTCAGGGTCAGCGGCCCCGAAATGACGGCGGCCAGCGTCACCGAGTCCAGAAGCTGCCAGTGCGCGGTTTCGGTGACGCAGAAGACCGCAAGAAACGACAGCAGGAACAGCGTGTAGCCCGCGAAGAAGTTGGTGCCGCAGCGCGGGTGGACGCGCGGCATGGCCCGCACCGTGCCAATGGTCAACGGCTCGCGGCGCTCGACGCAGTGAACGACTTGATGCTCGGCGGCGTGGATGCCGGACAGCGGGATCAGGCGCAGGAGCAGAAAGACGAACGGCAGCGGAAGCCAGGGCGAGATCGCCGACAGCCAGAGCGCGACGCCGGGCGGCAGGCGCTCCCAAACACTCAACAGCGGAAAATGCGCGGCAACTAGGCGACTGACGGCGTGCGCGGCGAGCTGCGCCGTCAGCGCCAGCACACTCATGGTCATGCCCGTCAGCACTAAGCCGAGAATGCCCGCGCCGCCGCTGACAACGCCGTCATGCAGGTAGACGCCCAGCGGCGTCGCCATGCCGCCGAGGCGCGGCGGAGTAGTCGGAAGTGCAGCGCCGGGCCGGGTCAGCACAGCCACTAAACGCCCTGCACGGTCGTGCAGCGGCAGCGCAGGCCGGCCTGTGCGCTCCAGCGCCTCCAGCGCGTCTTGCAGGCTGGTTTCCTCGGCCGGATTCAGCGCCGTCAAGACTTTGTTTTCCATCAATCTATGATACCAGAAAACCCGTGCGAATTTGCCCTAAAGAACAGGGCGCCGCGTTCCATAATAGAAGTGTACGCAGTTTCGGAAGCAAATCGGCGCAGGCTGAAAGAGGCCGCAGCAGATGCGGCCCTTAGTTCGCCTCCATGGTCTTCGCCGGGGGAAGCTTCGTAAAACGCGCACACCCACCGTGGCAGGATGCCACACGTCTTCGATTTACCATTCTCGGTTCAGACAGCCGGGGATATCAGGGAGGAAATCCATGTCTACTCGTATCAACACCAACACAACCGCTTTTGATGCTTCGATTAACCTGAGCAAGAACTCCGCGGCTCAGTCCCAGGACATCGCCCGCCTATCGTCAGGCCTGCGGATCAACTCCGCCGCCGATGACCCGTCCGGCTACGTTCTGTCCCAGAGCCTTCAGGCCCAGTCGGGTTCTTTGACCCAGGCGACGAACAACACGAACGATGCTATCAACGTTGTCAAGACTGCCGAAGGCGCTTTGACTCAGGTGCAGGCGCTCCTCGTCAATATCCGCCAGACCATCGTTCAGGCCGCGAACGTCGGAACGAACAACTCGACCGCTTTGACCGCCGATGCTCAGGCCGTCTCCGACTCGGTCGCTTCGATTGACCGCATCTCGTCCACGACCCAGTTCAACGGCAAGAACCTGCTCGACGGCTCCGCGTCATCCGCCGGCGCGTCCTTCACCGCTGGAACCGGCGCGGCAGTCGCCGCAACCGGCGTTACACTCGCCGTCAACGGCCAGGCCGGCGCTTACGGCGCCGCCGGCATCAGCTCCGGCAACGTTACCCTGACCGCCGGCGTCGCCGATGCCAGCACAGCGACCTTTACCGCCGGCGGCGCGACCAACACGTTCGGCGGCTCGTTCACGATTGAAGGCAAGACCGTCAACCTGAGCGGCACCCAAAACACAAAAGCCGACATCACCACAGCCATCCAGCAGCAGACCGGGTTGAACTATAACATCACCGGCGATGCTTCAGCCGGCCTGGTGTTCACCGAAGCTAAAACAGGCGCGGTTGCCACCCCCGCCACTGCCGGAACTTTGGCTTCCTATGTCGCCGGCACCGGCGCCGCCGCTTCGACGGGTACGTCTTTCGGCCACTCGGCAACCGGCGCAAACGCTTCCCTGACCGTCAACGGACAGGCAAGTGATACGGTCAGCACGGACGGCACGACGTTCGACTTCACCAAAGGTGCGCTGAAAGGTCTGTCGCTGACGACGAACGCGACCACCGCAGGCACTGTCGGCACGTTTAGCGCCTCCGCTGACAAAGCGGTCGCCGGCAACAACCTTCAGTTCCAAATCGGCTCCAACCAGAACCAGACGATTAGCCTTGCCATCGGCAGCACCAAGTCCAACAACGTCGGCAACTACACGGATGCCGGCGGAAGCGCCTTCAAGCTCCAGGACCTGCTGAAAGGCGGCGCTCTGGACCTGACGGACGTGACGGGAAAATCGCAGCAGACGGCGCTCGGCGTCATTGACCAGGCCATCCAGGACATCTCGGCGGCGTCGGAGAAACTCGGCTCGACCCAGACAAACGTTCTGCAATCGAACGTTGCGAGCCTCGCGGTCTCCCAGTCGAACAACGACAGCTCGCTGTCCACGGTGCGCGACACGGACCTTGCGGCGACGGTCGTGGACTACACCAAGAACCAGATCCTGGTGCAAGCCGGCACTTCGGCCCTGTCCTATGCCAACCAGGCCCCGCAGGCGATCCTGAAGCTTCTTCAGTAATTCGCTTGCCCCTTCGGCAAAACAGTAAGCATCGCTTCCCAGAGGGCCGCTTCGGCGGCCCTCTTTTTGTTGTCGGTTTTTTGTGCCCTGTACGAACCGCGTTCGCCGTCGGGTATACTGACGCTATGAATACTCATTTGTCGAAGGCACGGGCGGCCCAGGAGTCGGGCCTGGTCAGCTTGGACACGCTCGCCCCGACGCTTTCGGCCTGCTGGACCATCGGCGCGTTCGGGCGTCAGCGCCTCTACATCCTGTCCGGCAAGTTCGGCCCGGAGCAGCGCTTTTGCTCCCGCTACGTCGTGTATCCTGAAAGCGGCCCGGAGCTGCCCCAGGCCAGCCGCTGGCGCTTCTGCTTGCTGCACGGCCAGCAGGATTACACGAAAGGGCGCCTCGACATCTTGCAGGACCGCATCGCCGAGCTGCCCGATCCGGCAGGGCTGATGGAACACTCGGTCGTGCTTGGCGTCATGGAAACCGCCCGCGAAGCCCAGCAGGAATGCGTTTCTCACGCGGTCGCTGCCGGCAACGGCAAAGCGGCCAGTCCCGCCGCTCCGGCTGAACCTTTGCCGGAAGCGGAAGTCGTTGAGCAGGAAATTGAAGCGGCTTTGGTTTAAGCCCGCCCTGAAGGGCAGGTCTGCGGGCGAAGCGCCAACCGCACGGTGTGCGAAAATGCTATTCTTGAACGGCGTTCCTATTCTTCCGGTCGCAGACCGGTTGGCCGAAGGCCTTTAGACCTACCCTTCAGGGCGGGGTTCTTACCGCCGCTCCAAGACCATCTTCATGCCGCCTTTCGGGCGCAGCGTAATAATCGGCTGGGTTGCGACGATTTGGCCCGGCGCGAGGCGCATCTTCCACTGCTGACCGAGCGCCGCCAGCAGCAGCATTTCCTCCATCCACGCGAACTGCTCCCCAATGCAGACACGCGGGCCGCCGCCGAACGGGAAATAAGCAAACTTCGGACGCGCGGCCTCGGCTTCGGAAGTCCAGCGGTCCGGGTCAAAGGCGTCCGCGTTGTTCCAGAAGCGCGGATCGGCGTGCATCACGGCTTGAGCCATCAGCACGATGTCGCCGCGCTTTATCCCATAATCTCCTAGTTGGTAATCTGTCAGCGCCCGGCGTCCGATCACCCAGGCCGGCGAATACAGGCGCAGCGACTCGGCGAGGACTTTGCGCGTAAACGGCAGGTTAGGAAGATTATCCAAAGTCGGCGTCCGGCCCGCCAGCACGGAGTCCAGCTCGGCGTGGAACTTGGCTTCGCTGTCCGGGTTTTGGGACAGTAAATACCAGGTCCAGGCCAGCGCGTGGGCCGTCGTTTCATGCCCGGCGAGAAAAATCGTCAGCGCTTCGTCCCGCACCTGCTCATCGGTCATGCGCCCGCCGTCGTCCTCATCGCGGGCGAGCAGGAGCATGGACAGCAGATCGCCCTTGTCTTCGCCGGAGGCGCGGCGCTCGTCAATCAGCCGGTAGATGGTGGCGTCGAGCCGCCCGCGAGCACGGGCAAACCGGCGGACGCTGGGGAGCGGCAGTTTCTCCAGCAAATCGGCCAGCGGCAGCATCAGTGTGTGGAACAGGGCGAAGACTTCCGTGAGCGCATCCCCGATTTCCGCCGCTTCCCCTTCCATCTCGGCGTTGAAGAGCGTTTTGCCGACAATTGCCAGCGCCAGATGCAGCATTTCTTCCGCCATGTCCCGCGTTTCGCCGCCCTCCCACCCCGCGCTTGTTTTGGCGGCGTACCCTGTCATCTGCTCGGCATACGCTGCGATCCGCTGACGGTGGAACGCCGGCTGGATTAGTCTTCGCTGGCGCAGATGGTACGGGTCTTCGCTGGTCAAGAGGCCGTCGCCGAGCAGCTTTTTCGCCCGCTCCAAACCGCGTCCTTTCTTGAACTGCTTTTGGTGGGTCACAAAGATGTCTTTGATCAAGTCGGGATGATTAACAAGATAAAGCGGCTGGCGGGTGATCGGCAGGCGGACGACATCGCCGTGGCGCGACGCTGCCCGCAGGTACGCAATCGGGTCCCGCCGGAACGTGAGCAGCGCCTGACCGGGAAAAGACTGAGGCATGAGCGGAGCGTGCTGGGTCATGGTGTGATTGTACCCCAGGCGTGCGGGAGACTCGGCGGGCGCGTTTATCCGGCACTCATTAGGGTACACTTTCGGCAGAGACTCAGGCAGCGCCGCCCCGACCCCTCATGCTATTTTCAGGAAATTCTTCATGCTTCTTCGCATCGGTTACGACATTGAGTTTGACTTCGCCGCGCCGACTCCGATGGTGCTGCTGCTGAACACCAGCCCGGACGAAGCGGGACGTCTGCTGGGGCCGGACTTCCCGCACACCGAGCCGTTTGTGCCGACCACCGAATTCATTGATCCTTTCGGCAACCGCTGCCACCGCTTGGTCGCTCCGGCGGGACGCCTGCGCCTGTTTAACGAGACGCTGGCGACCGACAGCGGCCTGCCGGATGTTATGGTGACGGATGCCCCGCAGCACCGGATCGAAGATCTGCCCAATGAATGCCTGCAATTCCTGCTGGGAAGCCGCTACTGCGAAGTGGCCGAGATGCTGCCGGTGGCCTGGGATTTGTTCGGCCACACGCCGCCGAACGCCGAGCGGGTGCAGGCCATCTGCGACTGGGTCTTTTCGAATGTTGAGTTCGGCTACAAGTTCGCCCGGCCTACGAAGACGGCGCTGGACGTGTTCCACGAGCGCCGGGGAGTCTGCCGGGACTTCACGCATCTTGCGGTGACGCTCTGCCGGTGCATGAACATCCCGACCCGCTACTGCAACGGCTACATGGGCGACATCGGGGTGCCTGCGGACGTGAACCCAATGGACTTTAATGCGTGGATGGAGGTGTATCTCGGCGGCCAGTGGCGTATGTACGACCCGCGCCACAACACGCCGCGCATCGGCCGGGTCGTGCTGGCGCGGGGCCGGGATGCGGTAGATGTCGCGATGACGACGGCCTTCGGCTCGAACACGTTGGTGAAGTTCGTGGTGATTACGGAAGAGGCGGAGTAGGAACCCCTCCCGCCCACTCCGAATTGTCTCCCTTGCCCTTCCCTGACAGGGGAGGGAGGCGAACTTGTGAGGCGGGAGGGGTTCTTACTTCCCCCATGGCGGAGTGGCCGCCAGCTCCTGGACACCGGGGTACTGCGGGGAGCCGTCGGCGTTTCTCGTGCCGATGGTGCCGATATAGATCTTAATCGTTTTCGCTTGATTATCGCGCAGCAGGATTGTCGGCGTTTCCTGAACACCAAGCGAGTCGGCAAAGGCCGACGCGGCTTTGATCTGGGACTGGCCCTGACCCGCATCAAACGCCATCTGAAACTTGGCTTTATCCAGCCCGATTTGCTGGGCGTAGGTGCTGTAATAGCCCGGCTCTAGATTGTCCTGGTTGGTATAGAGCGTGTCGTACATCGGCCAGAACTTGCCCTGCGCCGCCGCGATTGCCGCTGCCTGACTGGCAGGCAGCGCCCACTGGTGAATGGTTGGGAACGGGCGGTGCAGGAAGATCAAGTTGACCTGCGCCGGGGACTTTTTCAGGAGGGTTTCCAGCACGGGGTAGACTTTGCCGCACTGGGGGCATTGAAAGTCGCCGAACTCAGCGATGGTGTAACGCGCGTTAGCGTTGCCGCGCGGCGGCGCGGCGGCGTTCTTGACAATCTGCGGCCATTTCGCTTCCAAAGCAGTAGTGTCAAGTGTCGGCGCGGGAACCGGCTTCGGCGGTGTGCTGGGAATAACCTCGCCGCCCGTCTTGCCGACGGAGTTGATCCAGAAGATCAAAGCGCCGAGAAGCGCCAGCATCACCACCATCACGACAATCTGTTTTTGCGGGCCACGTTTTTTCCGTGCCCCGGCTTCTTCCACGACCGGCTCCGTATTATTGACCATGTATTTCCTGTCTTCTTTGACCGGGCCGGCGATCCGCCAGCCATTCCACTGCCGCCATGCCGAACAAGGCCGTCATCACAATGGCCGACGACCGGCACCAGATGCAGAACGCGCCGATTTCGGCGTGGGCGACCCACTGCAAATACCACGAATACAGAACGCCGCCGCCGCTGATGAGACCGATTACTGCTTGCAGGCGGCTGTCCAAGCGTGCGTTGTCCGTACCCAAACGCATCATGGCGAGCGACAGCAGCAGGACATAACCGGCTAAACCTAAAATCGCTACCGGGACATGATGCAGCACAATGAGATCAATGTGGGACCAGCGGCTGGAACTAACAATCTCGCAGCCGCCGTCCGCCGTGCAGGGCAGGTCCTGATGAATTTGGTCGGCCCGCCAAATGGTCCCGGCGATGCCCGCGCCGACAAACGACAGCGCGGCTTCGGCGGAAACAAAAAGCGTGCGATGGCGGACGGCGCTGTTCATGCTTTCATTCAATCCTCTCTTCATTATAGCCTGCCGCCCGCCGAAACGCAAGGTGTCATGGCTGCCGCGTGTCCCGCAGAGCGGTGAACAGCGTCAGCAAAAGCAGCAGCGGGAACTGGAACAGCGTCGAGACCTGCTCATACCCGTGGTGCATTTTGTCGAAGCTCGCCAGGTCGCCCCGCGCCTGGGCGGCGTCCAGCGCAGGCGTCAAGCCGAACGTGAGAAACAGCGCGGACAGCAGCAGCAGGAGCGTCACCACGAGACACGCGCCGGTCCAGCGGCGGTCGGTAGACGAGCGCAATGCCAAGCTTGCAGCCAGCAGCACAATGCCGGAAACAAGGCAAAGAATGTTGAACAAGCGCAGGCTGCCGCCGACAATCGCTCCAGCAAGCACGTTTTGCGCCGGCAGATTGCCCACAAGCGCGGGGGCCGTGCGCGTGACGTGGAACGCAGTCGGCGCGACTAAAGCGCCGATGGCGACAAGGCCGCCGAGCCAGAGGCCTAGCGCGAGGAGGTGCAGGGCGCGGGCCGAGACAAGAAAGAAGGGGGTCATGGCCCTAGAATACCCGAACGACGGGGAAAGTTAGAACGAAGGGGAAAGCCGGAAAGACGCGACTGCCGCCCGAAGTTGGGTATACTTTCGGTGTCGCTTTTTTGCTGGAAAGAGTTATGCCTTTGACTGCCTCAAATATCACCGCCGATCCGAGTGTCCAGAATGTGCTGGAAACTGTTCGGGAACAGTATCCCTCCGTGCCGTTTCTTGCGCTCGGCCAGACCGTCTTTTGGGACGAACCGGCGAAAGCTGTCTGGCGGCGGCTTTTAGATACCTACCTGCCCGGCGCAGCCCTGATCGCCGGGGTGCATGACACCGATTATTTCGCTAAAACGTCGGCCCATGTCGCCGACGACCAGAAGTACGTCGCGCTGCCACACGACGATGGGCAGACGCGCGATTTGTGGAGCGCGGCGGGGGAGTTGTCAGCCCTATTCGGCAGCGAAAGTGTTCCCACGCGGGCGATGTTCCTGAAGGCGGGCATCCCGTTCGACTGGCTGGGCAAAAATTATCCCGGCGGCAAAGCGGCGCTGTATGCCGACAAGACCGCCGCGTGGGGCTGGCGCGGGATTGTTTATACGGCTTCGGGAAGCGTGATCGCTCATGACATCCCGGTTTTAGACATCAAAGACGCCCTGCTGGAACAAATCGGCTGGGGTTTCGCCGAAAGCCTGGCGTGTCTGGAAAGCCCGGACGCCCGTGCCCACGCCGCCGATGTTGCCGCCTCGGTGCGCGGCTGGGTGCTGGAGTTTTTAGAGACCTGCGACGAGTCGTGCCGGCTGTCCGACCTGTACCAGACTCTGCTTCCTCGCTTCTACACTTTGCTGCTCGGCTCGCCCCCTGCCGATTTCTCCGTCACTGCTTCTACTTCTTTGTTCAAGTTCAACCGTGCAACTTGCACCCTGCCCCGCTTCCAGTTCATTGAATTGTTCTTACAGCAGAGGACGCGGCCCTCGGCGCGGGCGGCGTACAATAAATCCGTGGCCGGCCTCGGCATGTACCCGCTGGACGAGTTCGGGCCGGGCGCGATCCCCTTCGACCTAGTCATCCCCGGTGTCGGGCGCGGCACCATCCGGGTGGCCCCAGCGGCGCTGATTATTGAGACCGCGCCGCTGGAAATGTTTATCCCAACGCCGAGGCGCATTGAGACGCTGGCCCAGCTTGCGGAAGTGACCGAAGCGCACTTTGGGCCGAATGCTGCCCTGGTCGGCAAAGCGATCACGCTGGCGAACATGATTGCCGCCGAGCATTTGGTCGTGTTTCACGAAACGGCGTCGGCGTACACCAGCGCCACTCAAGTGATGAATACTTCTTTGGCCGCGCACGGCCTGCCGCAGACGCTGTACCCGGTTATGCGCCTGGAATATCCGACGTGGGATGCGCTCGCCTCAGTCCCGGCGTCAACCATCTTTCGCCTGCCGCCGCATCTCGCCGCGACGTTCGGGACCGAAACAATCACCGCGCCGGACTTCGCCGCCCGCTGGCGCGGCGTCTCCGAGGCTTGCCGACAGACGCTGCGCGAGAGCCGTGAGCTGATCAGCCCGCGCCGTCTGCTTGCCTATTTGGAAGACCATGATGGCCGCTGCTGGTGCGACCTGCGCTCCGAGTACGACCGGCAGCTTGACACGCTGAAGCAGACCGCCGGGCGGAGCGAGATTCTGCGAGACCGCATTGCCGAGCATCAGGGGGAAACCAAAGTGTGGCAGACGGAGCGGCAGGATTTAGAGCGGCGCAAAGGCGAAGACTTCAAGCGATCGGTTCAATCGCTGCGGGCAGGACTGCCGGAAACGCAGGCGCGGCTGGACAAGCAGACGGCGATCCGCGTCCATGCGTTTGACGAGCCGATTGAAGTTGTTCGCGAGCGGATCAGCGCGACAAAAGCGATGCTGGCCGAGTTCAAGCGTCAGCGGCGAAAATTGGAGCGCAGCCCCGAAGCCGTCGCTGCACGGGGCCGCATGAGCGAAATTGTCCGCGACGCGCAAATGGCCCGGCTGGAACTGGTCCGGGCGGCGTTCTTGACGCTGGAAGGCTTAGAGCATACTCAGCTTCGTCCGTCGGCCTGGTGGCTGCCGCTGGTGGACCCGACGGGGGCGTGGCTGGAAGCGATGGCGTCCGGGACTAAAGCCCGCTTGGAGCCGCTGGCCTAAAGGAGCCGAGCCATGCACCTTCTGCTCCGCTGGCTTTTCAGCGCCGCCGCGCTGTTTTTAGTCGTTATCTCGGCAGATGCCTTTAACGCGCACTATCCGTTCCTGCACCTGCGCTTTTTCGTCGCGCCGGGACTTGCAGGCGTGGAAGGGCTGCTGGTGACGGTGCTGGCTTTAGGCATTGCAAACGCCGTCCTGCGGCCTATTCTGAAGGCGCTGACTTTGCCGCTGACATGTCTCACGTTCGGCTTGTTCGCGTTTGTCATCAATGCCCTGCTGTTCTGGCTGTCTGGGCAGGTGATGCCGGATAAATTTCATGTCGCGGGCTGGCAGGGGCCGCTGTTCGGGTCGGTCGTGATGGGGCTTGTCGGCGGTATTCTAAACAACGTGTTAGTATCGAAGCGGGAGAAGCGACGCTGATGCAGCTTGTAGTAATTACGGGAATGTCGGGGGCGGGGAAGGCGTCGGCGGCCAAAGTGTTTGAGGACATGGCCTACACGGTCGTGGACAACCTGCCGCCGATTTTGCTGCCCGAACTTGTTGAGAAATGCGTCTCGGCGGGCGATCAGCCGCCGGGGCAGCGGCTGGCGGTCGTGATTGACGCACGCTCCGGCACGTTCCTCCTGGGCCTGGAACCTGCGCTGACACTCGTGCATGAAGCGGGGGTCAAGCCCACTGTGCTATTCTTGGATGCCTCCGACGGCGTCTTGGTCCAGCGGTTCAAAGAGACTCGCCGCCGTCACCCGCTCTTTGAGGACCACGGCGGCATTCTCGGCAGTGTAATTGCCGAGCGGGCGCTTCTAGAGAACATCAAGGAAAATGCAGACAAGATCGTGGATACCAGCGACATGAGTGCGGTTGAGCTGCGTAACTTGCTCTCGACTGAGTTTTCGCCCGCGCCGGACAAGAATCAGGGCCTGATTGTCACCGTCAACTCGTTCGGTTTCAAGTACGGCCTGCCGCTCGATGCCGACTTAGTATTTGACGTGCGTTTTCTGGTTAATCCGCACTATGTAGACGATCTGCGGCCGTATGATGGGCGGAACCAAATCATTGAAGAATTTGTGATGCGCGACCCGGACAGCGGCCTCTTTTTAGAAAAGCTGTACGATCTGATGGATTGGAGCGTCCCGCGCTACGTTGCCGAGGGCAAAGCGTACCTGACTGTCGCCATCGGCTGCACGGGCGGTCGGCACCGCTCGGTGGTCGTCTCAGAGAAGCTCGGCGAACATCTCAGCCGCCGAGGCTACCGCGTTTTGGTACAGCACCGGGACGTGAATAAGTAAGGACGGGAAAGAGTGCGAGGGAGTAAACTCCTCTCGCTAGACAGCGTCCTTCGGACGAAGGATTAGCGGACGATGGCATTTTTTCTCATCCGAAGGATGCCATTCAGCGAGAGGAGTTCACTCCCTCGCTCCTCTCCAGCAACGAAATCAATGAAACGCTTTCTGTCACTGCTGAAATGGCTGTATCCGGGGATGCGCGTCAAGCGGTGGATGCTGCTGACGCTGCTTGGCCTGCTGCTGCTGGTCGCCGGGCTGGCGCTTGCGGTCAATATCGGCTGGAGCGACTATTTAGAGCATCTGGACGACCTGATGAGCTGGACATTCGCGAAGACCGGCCTGGACACCAGCGACCCGAAGGTCTACCTGCCGCTGGGGTTTGCGCTCATTTCCCTCGGCCTGCTGCTCGTCTTCGTGTCTTATTTCCAGTTCAACCGCTCGGTATTGACGACCGTTGCCCCGGAAGCGCGGGAGGATTTGGCCGACCGCATCTTCCAGCGCAGAAGTCTCGCACAAGGCCACCGGATTGTCGTGATCGGCGGCGGGACGGGCTTGTCTACGATGCTGCGCGGCCTCAAAGAGCGGACATCCAACATTGTCGCGATTGTCACGGTCACCGACAACGGCGGCTCGTCCGGGCGCTTGTCTCAGCAGATGGGTGTCCTGCCGCCGGGCGATCTGCGGAACTGCCTGGTCGCGCTTTCCGACTCGGAGCCGACGCTTGCGTCTTTGTTCCAGTTCCGCTTTGACGAAGACCACGAAGGGCTGGCCGGCCACTCGTTCGGCAACTTGTTTATCGCCGCCATGACCGAGATTTACAAGGGCAACTACGAGCAGGCCATCGCCGCGACCTCCAAAGTGTTAGCCATTCGCGGCAAAGTCTACCCGTCCACCACTCAGAACGTCATGCTGCTCGGCGAAATGGAAGACGGGAGCATTGTGGAAGGGGAAACGCAGATCGCCCACCATGCTCTGCCGATTAAGCGGATGTACCTGCGGCCAGAAAACACGCGCCCGCTGACGGAAGCCCTCGAAGCCATTCGCCTCGCCGACGCGATCATCATGGGGCCGGGCAGCGTCTTTACGTCCATTGTCCCAAACTTCCTGGTAGACGGTATTGCGGACGCCGTGGACAAAAGCCGGGCCGTCAAAATCTACGTCTGCAACGTGATGACCCAGCCGGGCGAGACCGACAACTTCACCGCCTCCGACCACCTCCGGGCGCTGGCGCTCCATGCCCCCGGCAAGCGATTATTCGATTATGCGCTGATCAACAAAGAGCAGCCCGGCGCGGAAGTATTAGAGCGCTACGAAAAATACGGCCAGCGCTTCGTGGTCCCCGATGTGGAGAACATCCGGGCGATGGGCTACACGCCGGTCGCCGTCAACCTGATTTCCGAAACTGACATCGTCCGCCATGACCCTGCCCGCCTGACCGAAGAAATCTACCGGATTATCTTGTAGACGGCGCGGGGTATAGTTCCAGCATGGCAAGTAATCACAAGCTCACAAGTCTTATCCAGGGCCGGACCATCGCCGGCACCTCCAACTCAAACAATGCGCTGACTGTCTCGTTCACCGACAACTCCAAGATGACCGTGCAAACCGCCGGGTCGTCCAATTCCGCTTCGACCGGCGGCACAGTGAAGGCCGTGCGCCAGCAGGGAACAACGCTGAACCTCGACATGGAAGACGGAGGGACGCTGGAAATCCCGCTGGCGGAAGAAACCAGCAGCGTCATGGTCCGCGACGGCAGCGGGACAATGGAATACGCGGACTAGAAAAGCTTTAGATAAAGCCTTTGGCTTCTGCGCTGTCAATCAGTCCTTCGGCATAGTCCCACAGCACGGGCGAGCCGGCGGCGATCGCGCAGTTTCGCGCTTTGACACGCTCGACGCTGACGCCTGCTTCCCGCCAGCAGCCGCCGTCATGGCGGCAGTTTGGCACGACCCCGCCGCCGAGATGGTCCATCGCCCCGGCGAACTTCGCTTCGGGCGTCTCCTGCGCCTCAAATTCTTCCCACAGCGCCCGCATTTCTGCCGCCATATCGGCAGGCAGCAGGCCAAACACCCGTCCCGCAGCAAGTTCTTCCCGTTCCCGCTGCGTTTTCAATGCGTCGGTATCGTACGCAAACATGTCTCCCGCATCAATTTCTACCAAGTCATGGATGAGCAGCATTTTGACGACGTGCAGCAGATTGACTTGCGGGTCAGCGTGTTCGGACAGCACCATCGCCATGAGCGCAAGCTGCCAGGAATGCTCGGCGTCGTTCTCCTGCCGCTCGCCGTGCAGGATACGGTTGCGCCGGAAGATGGCCTTGATTTTGTCGGCTTCGGTCAAGAACTGCATTTGCTGCTGTAGGCGGGGATTGTTCATAGTTACTAATTGGGAACCGGCACTTCCAGTGCCGGTTGATTTTTCTACTCGTCCTTGTCTTTCGCCCGGCGCTTGGCTTCCAGCAAGCGGTTCGTGTAGCCATCGGCATCAGCAGACACGGGCGGCTTATCGGCTTTCGGGCGCGGCGGGAGGGCGGCGACCTGCGGGAACGGGTTGTCGGGGTCGTCGGCGGGGCGGGCGGCGCGGCGGTTGAGAAGCTGGGCCATCGTATCGCCGTCGTCTGTACTTGCCGTGCGTGTGGTCGTCTTACGCTCCAGCAGCTTGCTCATCTGGGGCGTGGACGGCGGGGCGTTCAAGCGGACGGCGTTCTCGCGGTAGGCGGCGGCGCGGGCGGCGACGGTTTCTGCGCCCGCCGTGACGCTTTCGCGGACTTTGGCGGGGCGGATCAGGAGGCGGCGGACAGCGACATCAAGGAGAAACAGCAGGGCGGCCCAAAGCAGCAAGGGCGGGCCGATGTCTTTGATGCCGACGACCCACGACGGCGCGTCGCGGTAGATTTGCCCGGCATCGTTCTGGATCTTGCCGCCGGTGCCTTCCGCAAGACGGGTCAAGAGGGGCAGGTTCGGGCCGAGCGTGCGGAACTCCGGCGAGTACGGTACGACAAGGCTGACCGTCTGCGACGGCGGCGCGGGGCCGTTCGGCAGGGCTTCGCCCCGGTGGACATTGACTAAATACGGGCCGGTCTGGTCGGCGTCGAAGTTCCCTTCGTACCGGCCCGGCCCGGTTTGGGAGAGCGTGACGGGTTTCAGCGAAAGATCGGGCGCGACGACGTTGGCTGTGATCTTGGCGGCGTTCACGAAGCCGCCGTTTGCGGCGAACGCATCCACAACCAAGTGGCCTTTGCCGTTTTGGTTATCGAGCGTACTTTGGAAGTCGGCGTCGGTAGACTGGCGCAGGGACCAGCGCAGGGTCTGCGCCCAGAAGCGGGGGTAATCCTGCCACGGCAGCCAGTGCAAGGCCCAGTGCGGTCGGTCGTCGCTCGTGAATGCAAACGTGCGGCCGAGGCCGTAGCGCCAGTAGGCGAAGACCGGATCGCGGTGGTCGGGCGCGGTCAAGGCAACGGTCGAGCCGGGCTTGGCGGATGAGACGTTGTAGCCGAGCAGCGGCGGCTCGGACCCCCAGTTGATGCCGGAGATTACTTCGTCGTCGGGGATGGGCTTGGCGACAAACGGCTCTTCAATGATGCGAAGCTTGGAAACCGACTGCTGATCTTTTCGCAGCAGCGTCGGCAGGTCGTCGGGCTTCTCGGCGACATAGGCCGTGCCGCCGCCGACCTGGGCCATAGACGCGAGAAACTGCGCCCCCTGGGCGTCCGCGCCGGTGGCGACGGTCGAGAGCGTGATGCCGTGGGCTTTCAGCGCAGACAAGTTTGCCGTGTTCTGGCCCGACTCGTTGATCGCATCCCCGTCGCCGAGAAACATAATGTGCTTCACCTGGGCGGGCGTCGAGTTCAGCACCCGGCCTGCTTCAAGCAGGTAGGGATCGTAAACGGGCGGATCGTTCATGTCGGTCAGGCTTGCCATCTGGGATTTCAGCCCGGCCCGGTCGGTGACGTGATGCATGGGGATACGCCAGACGCCGTTGCAGTCTTCAACGCCGATCTGGTCCTGCGGGTCGAGTAAATCCACCACCGATTTTGCGGCTTCAATGGACATGTTGACATTGCCCGGCTCTTCTAAGTCCTCAATCACTAAAGCCACGGCGATTGTCGGGAAGCGCTTTTTGTCCTTGATGTCCATCTTCACGGGCAGGGCATCCTCAATCGGCGTTCCCGTGTAGCCGCCCGCCGCAAATGAATTGACGCCACCGACCATGCCGAGGCCGACCCCGAACTCTTTTGTCGCGGCCTCTAATGCGCTCATCTGGGCCGGTCCCAGCTCATCGGCAGGGACATCGGACAGGACAACGGCATCATAGGATGCCAGCGCGGGAACGCTTGCGGGAATGCCGCCGGGGGTCTGAACGTCCAAATCTATCTGCTGGACGTTCAGCGCGTTCTTGATGGACGCCAGCGACGAGTTCAGCGTATCGGTAACGTACAGAACGCGCGGACGGCCCGACACGGCGACAAAGCCGAAGCCTTGATTGTTCTCGGCAATCGTGTCCGACGGCGCGGTCAGCACGGCCCCGTACTTGTGGAAGCCTGCTGCGTGGACGGTCTCAGGAAACGTGAATGCATTCTTGCCGGCCTTCAGCTCTACGGGCGTCTGGCCGAGCGGCTGCCCGTCACGGGTCAGCGTCAGCTTCCCCGACTGAGCGACCGTGGAGGACACAACAACCCGCACATTGAATGGCTGGTCCTGCCGGGCGCGGGTGGGCAAAGAAACGTCGTCTACCATCGCCTCGCCGCCCGCATGGTCGCCGCTCCCCTGCCCCAGCGCGGTCGGGGCAATGTCTACCCGGACGCCTTTCGCCCGCAGGCTGTCAATCTCGGCCTCGGCGTCACCGATGTTCTCGTTGCCGTCGGACAGCACGACGATCTTATGTCCGACTCCTTCCGGCAGCGACGAGGACGCCAGCCGCAGGGCGCTGGACAAATCGGTTGCATCCCCCGCGACCGTCGGCGACCCCGGCTCAAACGACTGAAACGTCTCCGACGGCGCTTCGTCCACATTGGACGTCCGCCCAAACTCAATCACCCCACCCTGGTCCCCGCCGCGCTTCCCGCCGAGCGCCTTGTTGATATACTCCCGCCCGGCAGCCTGATCCCCCCGCGAGACAGACTTAGACACGTCTAATAGAAAAATTGTCGCCAGCTTGTCCGACCGCTGCACCGTATGAATGCCGGCCAGCGCACACACCAGCAGCGCCGCCGCCAGCCCGCGCACGAGAAGGGCAAGCTGGGCCGTCGCCGAAGGCAGCCCTGCATACGACCGTCGCCCGATAGCCCAAAGGGCGAAAAGCACGGCGGGCAGCAGCAAGAGAAACCAGGGATGGTCAAATGTAATGGGACTTTGCATAATTAACGGTGAAATGAGTTATCGGTGAAATAGCAGTCAACGCGATTCATAACTGACCGAGGTGACGGTGTCTTTTGCCGTGAAAGCGATCTGATAATCGCTGTAAAAGTCAGCATCGTCGGAAGAGTGTCCTTCAACGATCACATCGGGGGAACCCATCATCGAGGCCGGTCCCATGATCTGCTCCACTTGCTTGCGTGACATCCCGACCCGGATCAACCGACGCACTCGGTTATCGGTTTGCTTGTCCAGGAGTTCTCCCTGCGCTTCTTCGCGTTTCTCGTTGATCTTCGCTTGCTTTATCTCCTGCGGCGTGGTCGGAAAATGCTCGTCCGTATCTACTGTACAGCCGCACGACAGCACCGCGACAGGAGGGATACGCGGCGCGGTCAAAGCGGCATACCGGGCTTGTGCTCCGGCAAGCAGACGGGATTTATAAAGGCCGGAAATGAGAGCGCTAAGTCCCAGCATGATTATCAAAGCCAAGATAAGTTTGTTCACTTTTCGTCACCTCATCGCAGGAAATGGCGTCCGCGCCGTGTAGCCGTGCGTTCTAATGCAGAGCAATTAAATATCTTTGGTAACAATTTGCTCTGTTTCAGAACGGGGAGCCGGCGGCCACGAGTTTTGTAAATGGCTGGGTGTCTGCAAATTTTCCAATCCTTTTGTGATTATGCGTGCGATTGGAATAGCGTAAAGACTGAAAACCATTCCCAAAACGCCATAAATCAAAGCCCTGACAAGAACCAAGACAACACCGATTTCCCGCTGGGTAATAAGATAGCTGTTTGTTTGGTTTTTAATGCCGTAAAAGTCGCTTGGCAAGGAAAGAAATACCAAAAGTGCATCAATGAACCATCCTAAAGCGCTCAACCTAATCAACACTACGGCAACCTGCATGATGTTCATTCACAAATACCTTTCGTTTGTCTTTACGCCGAACGCCTGCTTATTGTTTCAGTATACCATAGGCGCATGAGGTACAATAGGGGTTGCGGAAAAGCAAAGTTTACCATGAGCAACTATTGCCCGGTCTGCGGCTATGACTTCAAGCAGCCCGTGGAAGACAACATGATTTGCGTCTGCTGCGGCACGCAGTACGGCTACCATGATAGTGTACGAAGTCATGCCGCGCTTCGGCACAGGTGGCTGGACGGCGGCGCACGGTGGCACAGCAAGCGTATTCTACCGCCGCAGGGATGGTCCGTGGAGGAACAGCTTGGCCGAATCGGCGTAGGCGAGACCGCGCAGAGGCAGAAGGAAGCCGCTTAAACAGCGGCTTTTTTTTGCGATCTTTAGAAACAAGATATGAACGAGAAGTACGACGCGATTGTAATTGGGGCGGGGCATAACGGGCTGGTATGCGCTTGCTATTTGGCGAAAGCGGGCCATAAAGTTTTGGTGCTGGAGCGGCGAAGCGTGGTCGGCGGGGCGGTCTGCACGGAGGAGATTTGGCCGGGCTATAAAATTGACATCGGCTCGTCGGTGCATCTGATGATCCATCGGACGCCGATTGTGGCGGAGTTGGAGCTTGAAAAGTACGGGCTGGAATACATCGAAATGGACCCGTGGGCGGCGTTTCCGCTGGCTGACGGGCGGGCGATCTGCTTCCACCGAGACTTAGGCAAGACGTGTCAGAGCATCGCCCAGGTGTCGCCGCGCGATGCGGTTGCCTACGAAGACTTCATTAAACGCTGGTCGCCGGTGACGCAGGGGGTGTTTGAGGCGTTTCAGAAGCCGCCGACGATGGCGAACTTTGGGCGGCATGTCATCTTCGCAAAGTCGCCGGGGCGCTCGACCGCCGATGCCCTGCGGATGATCGTGTCGGGCTACGGGCGGCTGATCAAAGAGACGTTTGAGAGTACCGAGATGCGGGCGGCGATGGGGTGGCTTGCGGCGCAGTCGGGACCGGCGCCAACCGAGCCGGGGACGGGGCCGTTTGCGTCGTGGTACACGGCGGTCCATGAAACCGGCGCGAAGCGGGCCAAAGGCGGGTCGGGGATGCTGACTGTCGCGCTGCGGGCGGCGTTTGAGGCGCTGGGCGGGACGGTGCTGACCGATGCGCCTGCCGAGCGGATTATCATGGAGCGCGGCAAGGCGACGGGAGTGGTTGTGAATGGGCAATCCTATCATGCCAACGCAGTTGTGGCGGCGTGCCACGTGCTGACGACGTTTCGGACGCTGCTGTCGCCGGAAGACCTACCGAGAGATTTGGGGCGGCGGCTGGACGCGCTGAATGTCGGCAATGGGTTCGGCATGACGGTGCGGTGCGCGGCGTCTGAGCTTCCCGATTACGGCGGCGGGCAGCCGCACCTAGTCCATCAGGGAATGCAGCTACTTTGTCCGACGCCGGAGCATTTGACCGACGCTTACGCCGATTATGTCGGCGGGTACCCCTCGAAGAAGCCTGCGGTACTGGCGATGACGTTTACCGCGCTCGACGGCTCGATCGCCCCGCCCGGCAAGCACATTGTTCAGCTCTGGTCGCAGTATTTTCCCTACACGCGCCGGGACGGGCGCTCGTGGGACGAGACGCGGGAAGAAGTCGCCGACTCGATCTGCGAAGTTTTGTACGACTTTGCGCCGAATATGCACGGGGCGATTGAAAAGCGTTTTATCCAGACGCCGCTGGATTTGGAGCGGACACTCGGACTTTTGAACGGCAACGTCATGCACCTGGAAATGTCTTTGGACCAGATGTTCGCGTTCCGGCCCCTGCCGGAGCTTGCGGAATACAAGACGCCCATTCCCGGCCTGTTTCTGACGGCGGCCAGCACCCACCCCGGCGGCGGCGTCTTCGGCGCGTCGGGCCTCAGCGCGGCGAAAGTAGTCGGGGCGGCGCTGAAAAAGACACGCTGACGGTGAATATCCTTTGAGGGCAGTCTGCGACTGAGCATGATGCCTGGACGCGCTTTGTGCGCGTCCAGGCTTTTTGCTGTTCTAGTCTAATGCCTCCAATCCATTCTGCCGACAATGGACACGACATAAAAAGTTTTGTCGAAGTGTTTTCAAGTGCAGGAGGTGTTCCGTGGCGACGTTTACTTATGATGCGGTGGATCCGTCAGGCCGGATGGTCAAAGGCAAAGTGGAGGCCGATAACGAGCAGGTCGTGCTGGCGAAGCTGCATGAGCAGTCGTTCCATGTGGTTTCGCTCGGCGAGACTAAAGCCGGCTTCAAGATGCAGATGGCAGGCGGGAAAGCCGCGAAGATCAAGCTGCAAACGCTGGTCATCTTTTCGCGGCAGTTCGCGACCATGATTGATGCGGGCATTCCCATCATCAAATGCCTGGACATTCTGGAAAGCCAGACCAAAGAAGACGCCATGAAAATGGTCATCAATAGCACCCGCAAAGATGTCAAAAGCGGCCTCTCGCTGACCGACGCCATTGCCAAGCATCCCAATGCGTTCACCAAGCTTTACATCAACATGATCCGTGCGGCGGAAATCGGCGGTATTCTTGATGTGATTTTGGACAGGTTAGCAGGATTCTTGGAAAAGGAAATGGAAATAAAGGGCAAGATCAAATCGGCGATGATGTATCCCATCATTGTCCTTTGCTTTGCCGGGGTTATGGTTCTTGCGCTGTTCATGTTTGTCCTGCCTCGGTTCAAAGAGATTTTCCTGTCCATGAACGTCGAGATGCCGCCGGTGACGCTGGCGTTGTTTGCCGTCGGCGACTGGCTCCAGGTTCCCTGGCATGACATCCTGGTACTAATGGTCGGCATCGGCGGGTTTATTGGGTTCAAGCAGTACGACAAGACGGCGAAGGGCCACTACCAGATTGACAAGTACAAGCTGAAGCTGCCGATCTTCGGCGACCTGTCACTGAAACTGAGCATTTCGCGCTTCTGCCGGACTTTCGGGACATTGATTGCGTCGGGCGTCCCGATGATGCGCTCGCTGGAGATTATCGGAGAAACGTCAGGCAATGCCGTGCTGGCCGAGGCGATTGCAAATGCCCGGACTTCCATCCGGGAAGGCGCCAAGATCAGCCAGCCGCTGGCGTCGTCGGGCCTGTTCCCGTCTATGGTCACCCACATGGTGGACGTCGGCGAGGAGACGGGCCGTTTGTCCGAGATGCTCTGCAAGGTCGCCGACTTTTACGACGATGAAGTGGACGCGATGGTCAAGGGCCTGACTTCGCTGATCGAGCCGCTGCTGATCGTCTCCATGGGTGTTTTGGTCGGCTTTATCGCGATTTCGGTCATGTCGCCGATCTTCAAACTGGTCAGCTCAATTCACTAAGAAGCCCCGCCCCGTTCCAAGAGCGGCGGGGCGGGAGTTCCTCTGAATGTTGGAAAGCAGTACCTGGAATGGATCCGACCGGCGCGGGCCGAGCCGGCAGGACGATGAAACGCGGGCGCGGAAGCTGCTCATGGAAGTCCGCGCGGGCGGTCCCGGTGCGGCGGCGGCCCGCGACGCGCTGGTGCTTCAGTTCCGCCCCCTGGTCCAGAAGCAGGCCCGGCAGTTCTTCACGCAGAACGTCCCACTTGAAGACTTAGTGCAGGAAGGGTTTCTGGGGCTGATGCATGGCATTGACCAGTACGACCCGTCACGCGGGGTCAAGCTGATTACCTATGCCACCCACCACATAGACGGCCACTTGCGGCATTTTCTGCGGGACCGCACCCAGATCATCAAAGAACCGGCGTGGCTTCAGGAGATGGCCCAGAAGGTGCGGCGAGAGACCGAGACGCTGACCCAGGAGCTGGGCCGAGAGCCGAGCGACAGCGAAGTCGCGGCCGCTCTAGGTCTCGGCGAGCCGGAAGTCGCCCGCATCCGGTCCACCCGCTCCATCTTCGCCGTGCAGTCTCTGGATGAAGCCCAGGAAAGCGGGTCTTCGCGGGTGCAGGTCGCCGAAAGCAACGCCCAGGCCGCCCGGACTGAGCTGCCGATTGAAGACAAAGTCGTCTTGGAGCATGCGCTAACGCGCCTGAAAGAAATCGAGCAGAAAGTGCTGTACTCGTTCTACTACGAGGACCACAGCCAGACCGACATCGCCCGCGCCCTCGGCGTCTCCAATAACTACGTTTCCCATATCCTCAAGAACTCCGCACGCAAACTACAGCAGATGTTCCGCAGCGACGCCGTCCGCGAAGCCGCCTTGCAGCATGAGCAGAGGTGCCGCCGGGTGGCCGCACACGGCCCTGACGCGCTGCTGGAAGAGGCCGAAACCACTGCGCCGACCGTGGTGGACACTGTCACCAGCCTCTACACCCGCCCGTACTTCGACGCCCGCCTGAACGAAGAGTTGTCCCGCGCCAGCCGCCACCAGCTAGAGCTGACGGTGATCCGCCTGCGCGTGGACGGCGATCTGCCGGAAGCCGCGCTGTTTGTCCGTATCGCTCAGGTCGCCAAAGAGTGCATGCGCCGCTCGGATTTAGTCGCCCGCTACGATGACCGCGAGCTGATCGCCCTGCTGCCGCACACCGGCGCGACCCGCGAAACCGTTGTCGGCCGCCTGCACACCAATCTGAGCGAGCTGCTTTCCACCTTTCCTCATCCCTGCGTTCTTTCTCTCGGCCGCGCGTCCTATCCGGCCCAGCGCACAGCGGGGGAACTGCTGGCGGCGGCGGCTCCAAACGAGCAAATATAGTCCTTTGCCGTCCGCCGTTTATCTTGAAGCCAGTACGGGAACAATCGTCAGCAAGTAAGCACACCGAACCCCTCAAAGGAGATTACGCCCATGAGTACCCCCCCGCCTGTCTGGCCGCCCCAGCAAGGCTCGCCTTCTCCCTACGGAGCGCCGCAGTCCAGCAGCAACGGCACACTCATTCTGGTGCTAGGCATCTTGAGCATCGTTTGTATTCCCATTCTCGGCCCAGTCGCCTGGATACTCGGCAACAACGCTTTGAAGTCCGGCAATGTGGACCCCTCGCAGGCAGGCCAGATCAACGCGGGCCGCATTTGCGGCATGATCGGCTCCGCGCTGATCATTGTTGGAATTATTTACTGGATTGTCGTCTTTTCCGTCGCCGGAACTGCCGCCCTCCATCACCCGACGCCGAGTTCGTTCCCCGCCCCGACCTCCGGGCAATAAGGATAGAATCAAAAGAAAAAGCCCGCTGCTCCGAGATTGAGCAGTGGGCTTTTTTAGGCCGTAGCAAGTAAAAGTGTTGCGAGGGCATGAATGCCCTCGCTGGGGGGCGATGCGCCAAGCTGCCGCCTGCGCGGCAAAGGACTAGTCTATCCTTGCCCCGCGCAGGCGGGTCATTGGCGTCCACGCCCCCCAGCGACGCCGTTCACGGCATCGCAACCCACGGCATTGCATTTATCCCCTCGTTCATCGCCTTCCTACCCCACGATCCGCCGCCGCCTCGGCAATGTCAGCTTGAAATCCTCCCACGTCGGCTTGTACCACCCGCGCTTTGTGACGCTGGCGAGATAGGAGATTGTCATGTTCGCCGCTGCCCACAAAGGGATCCATAACAGGGAATAAGTGAGCGTTGACGATACCCTATGAAAAAGCTCAGGTTCAGTCGAAACGATTGCAGCAAGCGAAATCCACCAGCAGAGACTCCAGGCAACATAGCCATAAAACGTCCCTTTTATTGCTTGGGTGGGATACTTGCGTCCGACAGCAATGTTGACTAGAAGAAACCCGGCATAAAACATGACCGTACCGATCACGGAAATAAATGTCAGAGTTCCTTTTCCGTATGTGTTCACCAAATGACTAGCCCAGAGGCGAAATAAAGGCCATATGATGAGGTCCATCAGCGCATATGACCCAAATCCAAATCCAATTGCTGCTGCATCCGCCCGAAAACCCATTTTTTCCTGACTCCACTCCTGAGCCATTCGCTTCCCGAACTTGCCGGGGTCGCCGAACTGCTTCAAAGCCAGTTCCGCTGCGTCCTGCGGCGCACTGCCGAGTTCTTCATTGGCAGCGGCCAGCGCGTCTAAATGCTGACGCACTTCCAAGTGCAAGGCGGCTCGTTCTTCGGCGGGCAGGCGCTTGAGCGGGGCATTGAGTCGCTGCAACCACTGTTCCACTTGGGGATCGTTAAGCGGGCTGAACATAGGGGGTTCCTCCGGGGGCGGTGTCACCTAAAACAGCGTTGACGGCATTTGAGAACCGCTGCCAGCTTCTCAGGGATGCAGCGAGCTTGGCATGGCCGGCGTCGGTGAGGGTGTAGATGCGGCGGGCGGGGCCGCTCGGCTGGGTTTCCCAGGCACTCTCGACCATGCCTTCGCGCTCTAAGGCCCGCAGGGCGGGGTACAGCGCCCCTTCGCCGACTTTAAGGGCATCGGCGCACCGGCGCTCAATCTCGCGGGCGATGGCGTAGCCGTGGCGCGGGCTGCCTTCTAGCACGGCAAGGATGAGAAGGGACGTACTGCCCTTTTTGAGTTCTCCATCGTCGTTGGTCATGGGCGAGGCTCCGTTGGTTAGGATAGTCTTATTATACATGAGGTTTTGAGGTATGTCAATAGGGTTATGAAACGGCATAGCGAGGGAGTAAACTCCACTCGCTGAATAACGTCCTTCGGACTAGGAGAGGAAAAGCGCAAACGCCGTCAACTCTTTCGTCCGAAGGACGACCATACCTAGCGAGTGGAGTTTACTCCCTCGCTATCCCCTGCTGCCAGAAACCGCACCGCCCGCGCCAGACCGATAATCGAGACGCCGTCGGTGATGCGGCCGTCCATCGCCATTTCGCAGGCTTCCGCCAGCGGCAGGCGGCGCACCCGCAGCACTTCGTCGCCCTCAGGCTGGGCATCGCCGAGCGTCAGGTCCTGGGCGAGAAAGACTTGGCCGGTTTCATTCGTGACGGAGTTCGACAGGTGGAACGGGCCGAGGTCGGTCCACAAAGACGCCGTGAGGCCGGTTTCTTCGGCCAGCTCGCGCCGGGCGCTGTCCAAGAGGGGAACCGAGAGCGCACCGCCGCCTTCGGGAATTTCCCAGGAATACAGGCCGAGCGGGTAGCGCCACTGGCCGACCAGAAACGTATCGCCGTTGTCCGCAACTGGGATAATGCCGAGGGCGTAAGACTGGAACTCGACGACGCCGTAGATGCCGTCTTGACCGTCGGCACGGACAACGTGGTCTTCGCGGACACGAATCCACGGGTTAACATAAATCTCCCGGCTGCCGCGCGTCTGCCAGGGATTTTCGGGGTTGAGGTTAGACATGCTATTATGATACGGGATTTTAGGCAGCAATGCTACCTTGTGATTTTTTTCACGGACTATTTGGGTACACTAGAGAGGCGTCCGGTTTTAGAGGGAACAAGCGGAAATTATGGCACAAGCACGAGTAGTTATTGTCGGGGGCGGCTTTGGAGGATTAAAAGTCGCACAAACACTGGAAAAATTGATGCGCCTCGGCGACGCAGTGGAAGTGACCCTGATCAGCCGGGACAATTTTTTGTTGTTCACGCCGTTTTTGACCGAGGCAATGGGCGGGATGCTGGATGAGGCGGATGTCATCTCGCCGATCCGTTCGTTCCTCAAAAAAGCTCGGTTTGTCATGGGCGAAGTGACTCATATTGACATGAAGGCAAAGACGGTCACTTACCGCCGCCCGCTCACCAATGAAACAGAGACGATGCAGGCGGACCATCTGGTTTTGAGCCTCGGCAGCACGTCTTCATTTTTCGGACAGGAAGATGTGGAAAAGCAGGCGTTCACACTGAAGTCCCTGAGCGACGCGACTCTGCTGCGGAACCATCTGATGGCCGCTCTGGAACAGGCGAACGAGGAAACCGACGGGGTGGCCCGGAGGTCGTTTTTAACGGTTATGGTGGTCGGTGCGGGTTACACAGGAGTTGAGGCTGCCGGGGCAATCCGGGACATGATGAAGGAAGCAGCCCACGCCTACGACAGCATCCGTCCCGACGAAATCCGCGTCCTGCTGGCAGACATGGCGGAAGAGATTTTGCCCACGATTGACCCGTCGCTCGCGAAGTACGCCATCCGGCAGCTTCAGAAGCGCGGGATCGAGATGCGGCTAGGCCAGAAGATCAAATCTATTGACGAGCGCTCCGTGACACTCTCCAAAGGCGAGTTCGTTCCCACCCGCACCGTGCTTTGGGCGGCAGGCGTCATCCCGTCGCCGCTGACTCAGACTTTGGACTGCGAGAAGAACAAAAAGGGCGCCATCATGACCGAGCCGACGATGCAGGTCAAGGGCATGGACGGCGTCTGGGCGATGGGCGACTGCGCCCATATCCCGAACCTCCTGGAAGACGGCCGCCCTTATACGGGGACGGCGCAGAACGCCGAGCGGGAAGCGAAAAAGCTGGCGCAGAACATCATGGCAACCCTGCGCGGCAAGAAGCCGGAGCCGTTCCTGTTCCGCACACTCGGCGAATTCGTGAACCTCGGCCACCACTCGGCGGTGGCGCAGATCAAGTTCCTAAAGTTTTCTGGGATACTCGCCTGGCTGATGTGGCGCACGACATATCTTATCAAAATCCCGCACTGGAGCCGCAAGTTTCGGGTCGTCACCGGCTGGACCTCCGACTTTCTCTTCGGGCGCACGGCAGTCGAGACCGAGACTCCGCGCCTCCTGCGGAACGCGACCGAGTTCCAGCGCCAGCGGGGTGAAGAGCCGCTTCCCGTCGCGAAGTAAAGCCAATCGAAAAAGCCCGCTGGCATCTTGCCAGCGGGCTTTTGTTTGTCTTGGCTATGCCGCGACCGGCTCCGCTATGTCCGCTGCCGGGGTGAAGGTGATTGTCCGGGCGTCCTGGCGTTTGCGGAAGTGGATCATTTCCCACTGGTGAATGTAGTCCAGCACGACCAGCGCCATCTTGCGGGCCTCGAACTCCGGCATCTGCAAGGTCAAGCTGTCGGTGGCTTTGACCATCTTCACCTGCCCCTGACCGTAGACTTCACCCTGACCGTTGTCAATACGTAGCACGAACGGCTGCCGGTACTTGGCTTCCTTCTTGAAGGACAGCACTCGCGCCTCGGTGTAATCGTCGTGGGCGCTCCCCTTCTGGTCCTCAAAGCTCGTGAATGTCCCCGCCAGCAGGTCGTGGCACACCAGCTTCATGTCATCGGCGTCCACATAATGCCGCACCCGCGACGCCGCTTTGTTGCTCTCGTCCAGCTCCACCAGCGTGAACGCGACTTTGCTGCGCTTCGGGTCAAACGCCAGCAGGTCAGTGATGTCGAGCAGCTTGTCTTTGGCGACAAGCCGGTAGATCTGAATCTTCGTCACTTCGTTTGTCATGTCAGTTCTCCTTAAACCAGGTCAGTTGTCAAATCAGATCTTATAGAATCTTACGGTAGCCGCAAGCCGGGTTGTCGCCGAGGCTGCTCCAGCACTCGTGCGTTACCAAGTAGCCTCTTCCGCCAACGTAGTAGGCATTCGCGACAAGCTGGTCCCCGCACTGCGGGCAGATGCCGCGCACCCATTCGGGGCGGGGGCGGTCGGAAGTTCCATCGTATGCTTGCCGGACGCTTTCAACGGCGGCGTTTGTTTCTAATATCGTGTCCATTATCGTGTTCCTCTCACTAAACCGTTTCTAATCTCGGCGCTCTTGTTCACGCTCATTGCTGTCGCATCGGACAAATATATTATAGCGTAAGTGGCAGGGACTATCAGCAGAATGCGAGAAGTAAGAGAAACAGTCTTCCAAAATTCTCACGACATGAGAATTTTCGCGGTAAAAATACGGTAAGAGGAATAGCGGGAACCGCCGATAATACATGCAAAGGGGAGTGCCGCCATGTTTTTCTGGATTGCCGCCGGTTATGTATTTACCGCCACTGCGTTTTATTCCTATATCGTCGCCACCGCGCAGGAAGACCCGTACCAAAGCGCAGCAACGCTTAGCGAGACGAACGAGTGGGAATGGACCCGCGAGCAAAGCAACCGCAGAGCTGCGTGAAACTAGCTTAGAAGAGGATAATGAACAGGGACGTGAATGTGATGCTGTAAACGCCGTCGCTGGGGAGCGCAGACGCTAAGGTCTTGCCTACGCGGGACGAGAGTCGGGATTTATATACATCTTCCGCCACGCCCTCCGGGTAGCCAGTGCTGATAGGAAGTAATGCCGCAGGCATATACGGAGCAATTGGAATAATACAGGCCGCGTCCTGGCGCTCCGCCCCCACCCCAGTAAAACCTTATCCCAGCAAAACCTTAGCGCAGGCGTTCACAGCATCGCACCCACGGCGTTGCGCTCCTATCTCTGTTGGCACTAACTCGTAAAAAAAGCCTGCCGGAATATCCGGCAGGCTTTTCGTGAGATTAAGTGAGTCATTAAGAGTTACGGAAGGCAATCCCGACAAGAATAGAGACGACAAACCAGGCGATGCCGAGCTGGCGCGTATAGCCCTGCATCCGCTCCTCATAGCCGGGCTTTCCCTTAAAGTTAGCCCCAGTCGCATTGTTGCCAATGGTTCCAGTCAAGCCTTCGTTCTTTGTAGGCTGAGACATGACCAATGCAACCAACATAATGCTAATCAGTGCCTGGAAGACCAGCAGGATGATCTGAAAGGCGTTCATAAGTCACTGCTCTTTCTCTGCCCGGCTTCCACCACGACCGGCGGTTCCTGCGAGACGGGCGTGGTCGCCGGCGCGGCAGGCTTATCGTCATCGTTCGTCGCGTTCTTAAACTCTTTGATGCCCTGCCCCAAGGATTTTCCCAAGCCAGCGAGTTTCGTACCACCGAACAATACGATCACAATGCCGCCCAAAATTGCCATATCCCAGGGGCCGCCGAAACCAAATGCAAGAGGCAACATATCAGTGTCCTTTCTTGTCGGACAAATCCGACTCGGTCTGCGTGTCAGGCTTCACCGCCGGATGCACAATCGGGACCATTAAATTTTCCGGATCCTGATCGTAGGACTTTCGGGCGGCGGCTTTTTCAACCGTCGCGCTGCTGGTGCCGGAATAAGGATTGCCGTACTCGTACGGCGGCGACATGACAGGCTTATAAACCGATTCCACTTCCGAGTGAACCGAATGCATCGCGCCGGTCAGCTCATCCGTCACTTTACGCAGCTCACGCATTGCCTGCCCAAGTTGCTTGCCGATCTCCGGCAGCTTTTTCGGACCGAAAATGATCAGCGCCAGCACCAGAATGATTGCAATGTCCGGTGGACTGGCCCCAAATGCCAGGGGAAACATAGTCTTACCTCAGCTTCTCTCGTAAAGCCACTTGCTTTTTTACGACGCAAGACCCCCACAAAAGTTCCCCGCGCACAAGTTTTAGCGCTTGGAGAACTGGAAGCCGCGCCGCGCCCGCTTCCGGCCCGCTTTCTTACGCTCTTTGACGCGCGGATCGCGGGTCAGGTAGCCAAGCTTCCGCAGCGCAGGCCGCAGGTCGGGATCGGACTCAACCAGCGCTTTGGCGATGCCGTGACGGACCGCGCCGGCCTGGCCGGAGATGCCGCCGCCGAGAGCGCGAATGAAGACATCAAACCGTCCCATAGTCTCAGTCACTTCAAACGGCTGCATGATGAGCGCTTCTAAAGAAGCCCGGCCGAAATACTGGCCGGTTGTCCGGTTATTAACCGTGATGTTGCCGGGTCCCGACGACAGCCAGACTTTGGCGGTGGCGTTTTTGCGGTGGCCTGTCCCGTAGTAGCGTGTTGTTTCTGCCATGTTTATTCCCTAAATGTGTCCGAAGTTAAGCGATGTCCTGCGGCTTTTGCGCCTGATGCGGATGCTCGGCACCCGCGTAGACACGCAGTTTCTTCAATGTCTGCGCTCCCAGTGTGTTATGCGGCAACATTCCCTTGACGACGCGCATCATGGCAACGACCGGGTCTTTTTCGATTTCACGCCCGCGCGTGACGCTCCGAATACCGCCGGGATACAGCGTATGGCGGTAGATCGGCTCATCTTTTTTGTTGTTACCGGTCAGAATGACCTTTGCGGCATTGATGATAATGACATGATCGCCGCAGTCCACATGAGGCGTGAACTCCGGCTTGTTCTTGCCGCGCAGGATCTTGGCGGCTTCCACGGCGAGCCGGCCCATAGATTGATTGGTGGCATCCAGCACAATCCACTTGCGGTTTTGTTCCATCTCCAGCGGCTTGGCGCTATAAGTAGACATTTCGTTTCTCCAGTAGTTAGAAGGCATTTGTGCGAGTGAGTTCGCTCACTCTCATCTTTTGCATCGTCAGTAGCTAACGCGCCGCAAAAATAATCCTTGCGGCACAGCGGGCGGGATTGGGTTCTTGACCCGGTCGCGTGTCGCAAGTATTTCTTCCAAAGTTTCAACCGACGCTTTGCCGGAGCCGACGGCGACAAGGCCGCCCACTAAGTTGCGGACCATTGTCCGCAGGAAGCCGTTCGCGGTCGCCGTCACCAGCAGGCCATTTGCCGTCCGCCGCACCGACAATCGGTGCAGATCCCGCACGGTAGTCCGGCCCGGATTGCCGCCCTGCCGCGCGTAGGCTGCGAAGTCATGGTTCCCGACCAGGGGCTGCGCTGCCCGGCGCATTAAATCAATATCCAAATCGCCCCGGTAATGCAGGCTGTAGCGGCCCCATAACGCAGAGCGGGTATGGCGGGTCCAAATTAGGTAGCCGTAGGTGCGCTGCCTTGCGGAGAACCGGGCATGAAAGCCTTCTTCGGCTTCCTCAGCTTTTGCGATTGCCACATCCGGCGGCAGCAGCGAGTTCAAGGCAATCGCCCAGCGCTCCAGCGGCAACCGACTTTCCGTCACGAATGATACGACCTGCCCTAGCGCATGAACGCCGATGTCTGTCCGTCCTGCGCCGTGCAGCGTGATCTCTTCACGCGGCGAAAGGCGGGCGAGCGCTTCTTCCAGCACCGACTGAACTGTGCGCTCACCCTGCCCCTGCCGCTGAAAGCCACTGAACTCCGTGCCATCGTATTCAACCGTCAGCTTTAGGGTACACACGTCAGCCTAGCGGACCCGGTTCGGCTGGCCGGTCTTCTCCGGCGTCACCGGCATCCCGAACTCACGCTCAGTAACAAGCGAAAGCTGGACAATCGTTGCCGCATCGCCGCGCCGCTGGCCGATCTTGACGGCGCGTGTGTAGCCCGACCCAGTCTTGAATTCCGGCGCAATCTGCGTGAACAGGTGATGCACTAAAGTTTCGTCGCTTAAGTAAGCGCGGGCTAAACGGCGGGCGTGGATCGTGTCCACACGCGCTCCGGTAATCAGCTTCTCGGCAATAGAGCGAACATCTTTCGCACGGGTCTCGGTCGTTTGAATGGTCTGGTAGATAAACAGCGCCCGGACCAGGCTCTTTAACAGCGCCCGGCGCTGGTCACTCGGCAGGCCGAACTTGCGGCCGCCAATACGGTGGTTCATAACAGTATTCCTCTAGATTGCTCTTTATTCTTCGTCGGCATCCGCCGCCGCGTCGTCATCGTCATCAGCGTCGTCTTCATCGGCATAAGCCGCATCGTCGTCAGTTGCACCGGGAATGGTCAAACCCAAAGACGACAGCTTTTCTTTGACTTCCGTGAGCGACTTTTTGCCGAAGTTGCGGATCTGCATCAGCTCGCTTTCCGGGATTTTCACCAGATCACCAATCGTCAGCACAGCCGCTTTTTTAAGGCAGTTGTAGGTTCGGACCGAAAAGTCAAGCTCCTCAATCCGGGCGTCCGGCGCCCCCGGCACGCCGCTGGCAAAGGCACTTCCGTTCATGCCGCCAAGCCGCCCAGCGAAGCCCTGCGGGAACTCGACAAACCGATGGAAGAACGTTTCCAGTAGATAGGCCGCCTGACTTAGTGCATCGCCCGGCGCCATTGTCCCGTTTGAGACGATCTCAAGCGTCAGCCGCTCGAAATCGGTCTTAAAGCCGACGCGCGTAGACTCGACGTTGAACGAGACTTTGCGAACCGGCGTGAAGGACGCCCCAATGGGGATGACACCAATAATTTGTTTGCTTTTGTCCTGCTTCTCCGGCAGCACATAGCCTTTGCCTTCGCTGACGGTCAGTTCCATAGATAGGCGCGTCTTGTCGTCCGCCAGAGTCGCAATATGCACTTCCGGGTTGACGATTTCGATGTCACTGGGACACTGGATGTCTGCGCCAGTCACATGGCCCGGTCCGGTCACGTCAATCTTCACCGTGCGCGGCTCCGGCGCGGTGCCGTTCGACGCCGCTCCGCCCCGGTTGTGCACCTTCACATAAAGGTCTTTCAGATTGAGAATCAATTCGGTCGTGTCTTCTTTGACACCGGCAATCGTCGAAAACTCGTGCAGGACGCCGTCAATCTTGATAGACGTCACCGCCGCGCCTGGAATAGATGACAGCAGGACACGGCGCAGGGAGTTCCCCAGCGTCACGCCGTAGCCGCGCTCCAGCGGTTCCACCACGAATTTTCCGTATGTCTCGGTCTGCTCCAGCGTTTCGATACGCGGGGCAGCCGGATCCATTGTCTCTGGCATCGTCTCTCCTTCAGGCCGCCGGGCAGGCGCAAGGCAACAGGCAAAAACCCGCCGTGACGCGGCGGGTTTTCCTCCCGGCAACAGCGCCGCGCATGCGGCAGAACCCGGTCATTATCGCGAGTAGTACTCGACGATGAGCTGTTCGGTTACGTCCGTATCAATCATGTCGCGCGTCGGCACAGCGACCACTTTGCCGGAAAGTGCGTTCGCATCAAATGTCAGCCACTCTGGAATGCGACGGCCCATACCGCGCAAAGAATCCAGCATCGGCTGCATCTTGCGGCTGCTCTCGCTTACGGTGATGGTTTCACCGACACGCACCTGATATGACGGCACATCCACCCGCTTGCCGTTGATTAGAAAATGGCCGTGCGAGACAAACTGCCGCGCCTGGGCCCGTGACGCGCCCAGGTTCATACGGTAAATTACGTTGTCGAGCCGGGTTTCCAGCAGGGACAAAATGTTCTCGCCGGTGACTCCCTTGCGTCTCAGGGCTTCGTCCACATAGTTGCGGAAAGGCCGCTCCAGTACACGATATGTCCGCTTCATCTTCTGCTTCTCGCGAAGCTGGTGGGCGTACTCAGTCGTCTTCTTCTGCATCCCTTGACCGTGCATCCCCGGCGGGTAATTGCGGCGTTCAATCGCGCACTTCTTGGAGTAGCAGCGCGTGCCTTTTAAGTACATCTTGACGCCTTCGCGGCGGCACTGCCGGCAGCGGGCGTCACCCGATTTAGAAACGGGTCCTTTTTTAACGGCGGTCATCGGTTTTCTTCTCCAAAACTAAATTAGACTAGACGCGGCGGCGCTTCGGGGGGCGGCAGCCGTTATGCGGGATCGGGGTCACATCTTTGATGATGCTCACTTCGATGCCGACGGCTTGCAGGGCGCGAATGGCTGTTTCGCGGCCTGATCCGGGTCCCTTGACATGGACATCCACCCGGCGCATGCCGTTGTCCTGCGCGATGCGTCCAGCCTTTTCGGCGGCAAGCTGTGCGCCGAACGGGGTACCTTTGCGCGAGCCTTTGAAGCCAACCGAGCCGGCGCTGGCCCACGAGATCAAGTCACCTTTGACATCGGTAATGGATACGATTGTGTTGTTGAACGTGCTTTGAATATGCACAATCCCCTGTGCGATATTCTTGCGCTCTTTCGGCTTCTGCCGCTGCGTTGTTTTCTTCTGTGCCATTCGGTCTGAGATGTCTCCTATCATCCTGTCCCAGCATCTCGCCTAAACTAAAGCGGTGAGGGGCGGTACAGGACCCGCAAAAGTGCGGGCACTATTTATTTCTTAATCTTCTTCTTGCCGGCAACAGCGCGGCGCGGGCCGCGACGAGTGCGGGCGTTGCTTTTGGTCTTCTGGCCGCGCACGGGCAGGCCGCGCCGGTGCCGGATGCCTCGGTAGCAGCCGATCTCCTGCAAGCGTCGTATGTTGATCGTAATCTGGCGCTTTAAGTCGCCTTCGACTCGGAACTCACGCTCAATGGTCTCGCGAAGCGAGTTGACTTCGGACTCGGTCAAGTCGCGGACACGGGTGTCCACGCTGACGCCGTTCTTTGCCAGGATGTCCCGGCTGCTGGTCAGCCCGATCCCGAAAATGGAAAGGAGCGCGTACTCGACCCGCTTGTCGCGGGGGAGATCGACGCCTGCAATACGTGCCAAAAGATGCCTCCTAAATGGTCAATACGGGCTGATTTAGCCCTGGCGCTGCTTGTGCTTTTTGATGACGCAGATCACGCGCACGACGCCGTCGCGCTTGATCACTTTGCACTTATCACAAATCTTTTTAACGGACGGCCGTACTTTCATTTGTTTCTCCTGTCAAATAGGACTTGGCCTACTTATAGCGGTACAAGATGCGCCCGCGTGTCGGGTCGTAGGGAGATAACTCCACTTTCACCCGGTCGCCCGGCAAAATCTTGATAAAGTTCATACGGATCTTGCCGCTGACCTGCGCCAGTACCTGCGGTCCGTTTTCAATGTTGACACGGAACATGGCGTTAGGCAACGTCTCGGCAATGGCGCCTTCAACTTCGATTGCCTTTTCTTTGGCGTAAGTTTCTGATTCTTCAGCGCGGCGCTCGTCGCGAGCGGCATGCTGTTTTCGTGGTCTTCGGGCCATAAACTCTGGGGTTTCTCCTGATTACTTCTCGTCCGAAGGCGGCAGGGTCAAGATGTCCGGGCCTTCCTCGGTAATCGCAACGGTATGCTCAAAATGCGCGGATAGCGAGCCGTCCGACGTGAATATCGTCCAGACATCGCCCTTCTTATGGGCGACATCGTGCTTTCCAACGTTGACCATCGGCTCAATGCAGATTGTCATGCCGGCCCGCAGGCGCTCGCCGCGCCCCGGCTTGCCGTAATTTGCAACCTGCGGGTCTTCGTGCGGAGTCTGTCCAATCCCATGTCCGACCAAATCCCGCACAACGTTGTAGCGGCTCCGCTCGGCGTGCCGCTGGATCGCCGCGCTAATGTCTCCGACCGTGTTACCGACCCGTGCCTGTGAAATGCCCTTAAACAGCGCCTCACGCGAAACCGTCAGCAAGTTCTTGGCCGGTATAGAGACCGTGCCGACGGGAACAGTCAGCGCCGCATCGGCACACCAGCCGTCAATGGATGCGTCTAAGTCCAACGAGACAATGTCGCCTTCGACCAGTACGCGCTTCGCACTCGGTACTCCATGAACAACTTCGTTGTTGACCGAGATGCAGGTATTATGCTTGTATGGAACTCGGCTGAACGACGGCTTGTATCCCAAAAGCGCCGGTTTTGCCCCGCGCTTCTGGAGGACTTCCGCCGCCACTTCGTCGAGATCAAGCGTTGTCGTTTGGCCCGGCACAATCGCATCGCGCATCGCGGCCAGTGCTTCCGCCACGGCCCGGCCTGCGCGGCGCATCATTTCCATTTCTTCCGCGCTCTTGAGGCGAACCATCCGCGTAGTATACCCCCTGTAAATCCTAAATTGCAAGTGCGCGTCGAATGCGCTCCGTCACGGCGTCCGGCTCACCGAGCGCATCCACACGCGTCAGCAGCCCGCGCTGCCCGTAATATGCCTGCAAAGGCGCAGTCCGCTCTTTGTAGACTTCCAGGCGGTGACGCACGGCGTCCGGCTCATCGTCAGGCCGGCGCACCATCTGCCCAGTTTCGTCGTTGCGAATAAGCCGCTTGGACAGCCGCTCGACCAGCGCATCTTCGGCAATCTCCAGATCTACAACAATGTCGAGCGTCTGCGTGAATGCTTGAGCCTGCGCGACATCACGCGGGAAGCCGTCTAAAATGTATCCGCTCTGAGCATCGGGCTCGGCAAGCCGAACACCGACCCAGTAGAGGATGTCTGCGTCGGACGCAAAGTTCCCGGCGGCTATCGCCGCCTCGACTTTGCGCCCGAACTCCGTCTGCCGCGCAACATGGTCCCGGACAATGTCTCCGGTTGAGACATGAGGAACTCCCAGCCGTTGCGCCAATGCCTGCCCCTGCGTGCCTTTGCCGGCGCCGGGCGGCCCTAACAGAACCAAGCGCATCAGCGGATAAAGCCTTCGTAGTTCCGCATGAGAAGCTGTGCTTCGATCGCCTGCATCGTGTCAAGCGCGACGCTGACAACGATCAAAAGCGAGGTGCCGCCGATGAGCGTAAACGTATTCGCAGTCCCGGTCAGCGCCGGTATCCAGAAGTTCAGCAGGGCAATCAGCGCCAGAAAGAGCGCACCGGCCAATGTGATGCGTGTCATCACTTTGTCCAGATATTCCATCGTCGGCTTGCCGGGCCGGATGCCGGGAATGAACGAGCCGTACTTCTTGAGGTCATCCGCCATCTGCTCGACGTTCATAGTGACTGCCGTGTAGAAATAGGTGAAAAAGACAATAATCACGGCGTAAATCAAGCCGGAAATTGGGTTCTTGCCGGGCGATAGCCAATTTGTCGCATTGTGCAGGAACTGGCCCAGCGGCCTGTCCGCTGGCACAAATGTAGCAAACGTCCCCGGCAGAAGCTGAATAGACAGTGCAAAGATGATTGGAATAACGCCTGCCTGAGCAATCCGGAACGGCAGGTAGGAAGTGCCGCCCTGAGACATCTTGTTGCCGACAATCTTGCGGACGTGCTGAATCGGGATTTTCCGCTGGCCCAGCGTCACAAAGACAATGCCGATGACGGTAGCGAAAAATGCCACGACCAAAATCAGCGCCTGCCAGGGCTTGACGGTTCCCGCAATAATCTCCGCACCCGTGGCAAGGAGCTGATGGGGCAACCGGACCATGATACCAGCAAAAATAATCAGCGAGATGCCATTACCAATACCCTTCTCAGTGATCTGTTCACCAAGCCACATCAGAAAGGCCGTGCCTGCAATCATGGTCAGCGCGACTTCGATTTCCAGAGCGAGGTTCAGCGAGATCGCGCCGCCCCGCCGCAGCAGGACGACAAAGCCGATAGACTGCGCCAGCGCCAGGCCCATTGTCAGGTAGCGCGTGTACTGCGCGATGCGCTTGCGCCCCGACTCGCCCTCTTTGGCCATTTCCTGCCACTGCGGAATGGCAAAGGTCAACAACTGCATGATAATCGAGGCGTTGATGTACGGCACGATCCCCATGGCAAAGACCGTGAACTTGGACAAGGCGCCGCCGGAAAACACATCTACTAAACTCAAAATGCCGGAGGTCTTAAACAGCGCTTTCAGAGCATCCGGGTTGATACCGGGCAGAGGAATATGCAGACCGACAACATATACGCCGAATGCGGCGAAGATAAACAGCAGGCGCCGCCGCAGCTCCGGAATGGCCCATGCCGCAATCATCGCCTCAATGAATGGGGTATTTGAGCCGCTTCGGGTGATGCCGCCACCGCCGCTTCGTCCCGCAAAGGGAGATGACGGCGGGATGTTTGCACTTGGTCTTTTGACTGCCATGGGTTTGCCTTAAAGAACTTCAGCCGTGCCGCCGGCTGCTGCGATTTTTTCCATTGCGCTCTTTGAAAAATGGCTGGCACGGACAGTCAGCTTTTTGCTGAAGACGCCGTCACCTAAGATTTTTACCGTATCTTTGATGTTGCCGACGAGGCCCGCCGAGAACAGCGTTTCCGGCGTCACCGTTGCGCCGTCCTCAAAGCGCTCCAATGCGCTCAGGTTGACGACGGCAAACGGGGTCTTCGGCGGGGCGTTGAAGCCGCCTTTGCCTGCAATGCCGCGATTCTGCGGCAGGCGGCGATGCAGCGGCGTTTGGCCGCCTTCAAAGCCGGGCTTCGTGTTGCCGCGTGCTTTATCGCCCTTATGACCGCCGCCGGACGTCTTGCCCGTGCCGGAGCCGGGGCCGCGCCCGATGCGCTTGCGCTCTTTGCGGGCGCCTTCGTTTGGTTTCAGTTCAGAGAGATTCATTGTCCTACCCCAAGTCCTTCATGCGGACCATAATGTTTCTTACGGCCAATTTTGGCGGCGGGTTCCGACACCTTTTGGCCGTCTGCCGTCTCAACGGTGAGAACGTGCGTAATTTTCTTGATCATGCCCCGGATCGGGGCGCAGTCGGGCTGCATGACAGACGAACCGATCTTGCCGAGGCCAAGCGCCCGCGCAGTCAGGCGCTGGCTTTTCTCGTAGCCGATCAGTGAGCGTGTCAGCGTGATTTTCAGTTCGGCCATGGGTTATGCTCCCCCTTCAGTAGACGGCGCACTGGTGGCAGAAGCGCTTGTTTGCATTACGTCTGCCGCATCCACCGTACCGACGGCATTGGAAGACACTTCGGTTTCCGGAGTCGCGGCTGCCGGAGCGGTGGTCATAGTTTCACCCTCAGTCGTTGAGAGAACCGCCGGCTCATCAGAGACAACCGAGGCAATGCCGGCCGCCGAATCTTCCTGCTCCGCTTCGCGAGCGGCGTCGGCGACGGCTTTGGAAACCAAATCGTTGACGTTGAGGCCGCGCAGACGGGCCACATCGGTCGCCCTCTTGAGCTGCTTCAGCGCCGCAATCGTCGCCCAGGCCGTGTTGACTTTGTTCGACGATCCCAGCGACTTTGCGAGAACATCGCGAACGCCCGCCGCTTCTAAGATCGCGCGGACCGAGCCGCCGGCAACAACGCCGGTACCCGGCGAGGCCGGTTTCAGCAGGACTTCCGCCCCGCCCTGCCGCAGCAGGACATCATGCGGAATGGTCGAGCCAACCATTGGGACATGGACCAGGCTCTTGCGGGCCGCTTCCACGCCTTTGCGGATGGCGTCGGGGATGGCGCGGGCCTTGCCGATGCCGGCCCCGACATAACCGTTGCCGTCGCCCACGACGACCAGAATGCTCCATGACATCGTCCGGCCGCCTTTGTGGGTCTTCTGGACTTTGTTTGTTTGGATGACGCGCTCTTCTAAGTTCAGCGTATCCGGGTTAATGAGTGCCATTTAGAAATCCAGTCCATTCTCGCGTGCCGCATCGGCCAGAGCCTGCACACGCCCATGATAAAGGTAGCCGCCGCGATCAAAGACTACTTTGGAGACGCCTGCCGTTTTCGCCCGCTCGGCGACCAGTGCGCCCACCGTCTTCGCTGCTTCGATGTTGCCGCCCGTGCTTTTCGAGGGCGTGTCGCTTTTCAGCGAGGCATCCAGCGAGGAGGCAGCAGCCAAAGTCCGCCCTGCCAGATCATCAATGATCTGAGCGTAGATATTGTTCGACGAGCGATAGACGTTCAGGCGGGGGCGCTCCGGGGTTCCCAGAACGCGCTTCCGCACTCGGGTATGCCGCTTCTGCCGCGATTCGTTTTTGTTGATTTGTGCCATTATGTTTCGAGTTTCCTCTTGACCCACCGTGTCACGAACGTATCAGCGTCCGCGTTATGAGCTTCGATTTTCTGTCTTGATGCAAGCGTCTTGAAGAGACTACTTCTTGCCGCCCTTGCCGCCGCCTTTACCGCCTGCCTTGCCGCTCTTGCCGGCCTTGCGGCGGACAATCTCGCCCTGGTAGCGGATGCCTTTGCCCTTGTAAGGCTCCGGTGGCTTCAGCTTGCGGATGACGGCCGCCTGCTGGCCGACCGATTCTTTATCAATGCCGCTGATCGTGATGAACGGGCGGCGGGTGTTTGTATCCTGTCCCACCTCGAAGCTCACGCCTTCCAGCGGCTCGACGGGGACCTGATGCGAGAAGCCTAAACTCAGAACGAGCTTCGCGCCGTCTTTCGCCGCACGGTAGCCGACGCCCTCAATTTCCAGAACGCGCTTGTAGCCGTCGGAGACGCCGACGACCATGTTGTTGACCAGCGAGCGGGTCAGGCCATGCAAAGCGCGGTCATCGTCCTGATCGGTCGGACGCTTGACCAGGAGCGTGCCTTCTTCGATCTCGACGCTCATGCGCGGGTGGATCTGGCGGGACAGCGTCCCTTTAGGACCTTTGACCGTCAAAGTGCCGTCGGCGGCGGCCTTGACTTCCACTCCCTGCGGCAGCGGAATAGGCCGCTTTCCAATTCGAGACATGGGAGGCTCCTTTAAGAGATGAATGCCAGGACTTCACCGCCGATGCCCAGCTTGCGGGCCTTCTTCGCGGTCATTACGCCCTGAGAAGTGCTGACGATAGCGATGCCGAGTCCGCGCAGGACCGTCGGCAGCTTGTCGTGCGAGCGGTAAACGCGCAGACCGGGCTTAGACACGCGCTTCAGGTTCGTAATAACCTTTTCGCGGTTCCGCGCCCCGTATTTGAGGGTGACTTTGATGTTGTCCTGCACGGGCTGCTTGATAATCTCGTAGGACTTGATGTAGCCCTCTTCGTGCAGAATGCGGACAACTTCGATTTTAAGTTTGGACGAATCCACTTCAAGGGATTCGTGATTGGCGCTGTTGGCGTTGCGTATGCGCGTCAACAGGTCGCCGACGGGGTCAGAGACCGGCATAATTTTCTCCCATCAGACGGGCTATCTAAGATAGTCCCGATATGGCTGATATGTGTTTTGTAGGGCTTACCAGGATGACTTGGTGACACCGGGGATCAATCCCTGATGCGCCAGTTCCCGGAAGCAGATGCGGCAGATCGAGAACTTACGCATGTAGCCATGCGCTCGGCCGCAAAGCTGGCAGCGGTTGTAGCCGCGAACAGAAAACTTCGGAGTTTTCTTCGCTTTTTGGATCAGGCATTCTTTTGCCAAAGGTCTTGTCCTTCTTTGTCACGCTGAGACGCGCTTGGAGCGCGGAAACAGGCAGTAGTATACCTGAAATCTACGCAGAAATGAGCATTCGGCAGGAAACGAGGGAGTAAACTCCTCTCGCTAAATGGCATCCTTTGGATGAAAAGGAACGCCATTATGTGCTAATCCCTCGTCCGAAGGACGCAACTCAGCGAGAGGAGCTTACTTCCTTGCCTTATCTTCTGCTATTGCAGCCGCTCGCCCTGCTTTTCGCCACGGAACGGTACACCGATGGCTTTCAGCAGCGACCGGGCCTCGGCATCCGACGGCGCAGTCGTCACGATAATAATGTCCATGCCGCGCACTTTGTCCACTTTATCGTAAACGATTTCTGGGAAGGTGAGCTGCTCTTTCAGGCCCATTGCAAAGTTGCCGCGTCCATCAAACGAGTTCGGGTTGATGCCGCCGAAGTCACGGACGCGGGGCAGCGCCACGTTCAACAGGCGGTCTAGGAACTCATACATCCGGGTGCCACGCAGAGTCACCTTCGCGCCGATCCGTGCGCCTTGGCGCAGACGGAAGTTCGCGATAGATTTCTTCGCCCGCGTCACCGCCGGCTTCTGGCCGGTGATGGTCGCAAGGTCGCTGACCGCGCCGTCAAGCTGCTTGGCGTCGCCGCCGGTCTGGCCGGCCTGGCCGACACCCATGTTCAGCACGATCTTTTCCAGGCGCGGAACCTGCATGATATTCTTGTAGCCGAATTCTTTTTGCAGATTAGGAACGATCTCGTCCTGGTACTTCTGCTTCAGCGTCGGCTGGCTTTTCGTTGTGGTTGTCTCATCAGCCATTGGTGATCACTCCTCCCGACTTCTTGGCGAAACGCACACGCTCGCCACTTTCGTTAACCCGGATGCCGACACGGGTGGCTGTTTTGCCGTCGGCAGGATCAACAAGCTGCACTTTCGACGCGGGGAACGGCATGGACTGCTCGATGCGTCCGCCCTGCCCGGCCGCGCCGGGAGCGCCGGCGGAGCGCGGCTTCTGGTGCTTGATCACGACGTTCAGCCCTTCGACAACAACTTTGCCTTCGGTCCGCAGAACCTTTGTGATCTTGCCTTCTTTGCCTTTATCTTTGCCCGTCAGTACCCGAACTGTATCACCGAGCAGCAGACGCATCTTGCCGGTATACTGGGCAACATTGCGGCGCGGGCCGCTCTTTTTCGGCGGTGTATACATCTTAAAGCACCTCCGGCGCAAGCGAAATGATCTTCATCGCGCCTTCAAATTTGGAATCGCGCAGCTCGCGGGCCACAGGTCCGAAGACGCGGGTGCCGCGTGGCGCAAGGTTGTTGGTCAGGACTACGGCGGCGTTCTCATCGAACCGCATCACCGAGCCGTCCTGCCGGCGAATAGCCTGGCGGGTGCGAACGACAACTGCTTTGACAACGTCGCCCTTCTTGACCGCCGCGCCGGGAGTGGCTGATTTGACCGCCGCCACGATAATATCGCCGATATGGGCGTACTTCGCGTTGGAGCCTTTCAGCACGCGGATCGTGAGAAGCTCACGCGCCCCGCTGTTGTCCGCCGCCCGAAGGCGGCTGTAATCTTGAATCATTGTATCTTCCTTTGCGCTGCCGGCCCAGTTCCGCCTACGGTGTTACCACAAGCGGCTTTGTGGCCGACCCCAGCATTTCAATAATGGAATAGTTACTTGGCCCGCTCAATGACGCGGATGACGCGCCAGCATTTGTCTTTGCTGAGAGGCCGAGTTTCCATAATTTCGACCGTATCGCCGGTATGGGCGTCGTTGGCCTCGTCATGCGCTTTAAGCTTTTTGGACCGCTTCAAGATACGCCCGTACATCGGGTGCCGCACCAGATTGTTAATGGTCACAACAACGGTTTTGTCCATCTTGTCGCTGCTCACGACGCCGGTGCGAAGCTTGCGCCGGTTCCGCGCTTCTTCTGTCTGTTCTATGGTTTCTTCTGCCATCGCTTATCCTTTGTTGTTCAGGCCGAGCTGCTTTTCACGCTTGATCGTCAGAATCCGCGCAATCTCTTTGCGGGCGTTCTTGACGACCTTCACGTTTTCAACCGGCTTGCTCAGGCGGTCCTTGCGGAACCCATAAATGCTTTTGTGGGCGTCCGCAATGATCGTGTTGAGGTCGGCGTCGCTCATGCCGCGCAGGGCCGCGCGGCGGCTTTTTGTCTTTTCGGCCATGTTATTCCTCCGTCTCGACTTCGTAGAAGTCCGCTTCGGCAAATTCGCCTTCCGGCTCGTCCACCGTCAGCGTGTGCGCCAAAAGCTGGGCCGGCGACTCATGCCGTGTCACGAATTTCGTCGCAATCGGCAGCTTGTGCTGCGCCAGACGCATCGCTTCTTTTGCCAGTTCTTCGGGAACGCCGGACATCTCAAACAAGACGCGCCCCGGCTTGACGACGGCCACCCAGCCTTCAGGAGCGCCCTTCCCCTTACCCATACGGGTTTCAGCAGGTTTCTTCGTAAACGGCTTGTCGGGAAAGACCCGAATCCAGATCTTGCCGCCGCGCTTGATCTTGCGGGTCATCGCAATACGCGCCGCTTCAATCTGCCGGTTCGTCATCCAGCAGGCTTCCAGCGCTTGCAACGCGTAGTCGCCGAAATCCACTTTGTTGCCGCCCGACGCCGGGCCGGTGCGACGGCCTCGGTGTACCCGGCGGAACTTGACTTTCTTTGGCATTAACATAGTTGATCGTTCCTTTTAACGGCCACCGCCGCCACCCCCACCGGGGCGTCCGCCCCCGCCGCCGAAGCCGCCTCCGCCGCCCGGACGACCACCGCCGCCGCTAAATCCGCCGCCGCCTGGGCCGCGTCCTCCGCCGCCGCCAGGGCCGCCGCGTCCACCGCCGCCAGAGCCGCCCCCACGTCCGCCGCCGCCGCCTGGGCCGCCACGTCCGCCGCCGCGATTACCGCCGCCGGCTCCGCCGCGCCCACCGCGTCCGCCGCTCGGTCCTCGGTCGCCGAAGCCCTCTTCAGCATTGAGGCGCCGCTGCTGCTGCTGCTGCAAAGCAATGTCGGCGGTCGTCAATCGCTTCTGGCCCGGCAGGATGTCACCTTTGTAGATCCAAACTTTGACGCCGATATTGCCGTAAGTCGTCGGCGCTTCCCCAAACCCATAGTCAATGTCTGCCCGCAACGTATGCAGGGGAATCTTGCCTAGTCGGTCGCCTTCTTTGCGAGCCATTTCTGAACCGTTCAAGCGGCCCGAACACAGAATGCGGATGCCCTTCGCGCCGAGCTTCATCGCGCGGGTCACAGCCTGGCGCATCGCACGCTTGTACGAGACGCGCTTGGTAATCTGCTGAGCAATACTTTCCGAGACAAGCTGGGCATCCAGCTCCGGGTGACGGATCTCGCTGACATTAGCCTGAAACGACTTCTTGAACTTCGTTTCCAGCAGCGCCCGCAGATCATCCACACCTTTGCCGCCGCGCCCAATAATGATGCCGGGCTTCGCGGTTTGGAGGGTCACTTTGACGCGGTTTGCCGCCCGCTCAATCTCAACACGAGAAATGGCGGCATTCGCCAGATCTTTTCGCGTTTTGATGTATTCGCGGATGTGGAAGTCCTCGACTAGCGCTTTCGCGTAGCCTTTGTCCAAGTACCATTTGCTTTCCCAGTCCCGGTTCACGCCGACGCGGAACCCGACGGGATGGATCTTCTGTCCCATGCGTTATTCTCCCTCTTCCCGTTTCTGGTCTGCGCCTTCGTCCGGATCCGGCGCACGGTCACTGGTATCTTCTTCCGAAGCATTGGCAGCGCTGACGGGGGTCGCTTCCAGCGGCATCGCGGAAGTCTCGCCCGGCGCGGCATGAATGCCCTCATCCGCCATTTCTTTCGCTTCCACCGAGTTTGTTTGCGTTGCGACATTGGGAGAATTGCCGGTGTCCGGCGTGTTTGCCGAGTCGCCGGTTCCGCCTTCGCCCTGCTCCGCGCCTGGAACCTGGCGGTTCTCTTCGGCAGGCGCTGCAATCGGCGAATCAAGCACAACTTCTTCTTTGGATTGCTCGGTCACGGTCTGCGCTTTTGGCGCGATGTTCCCCGGCGCGGCTTTCGCTTTGGCCGGAGTCTGAACCGCCGTGCGGCGGGGCTTCGCGACAGCCGGCGGAGCCGTCGTCAGGATAACGGTCAAATGGCTGGTCCGCTTCAAGATGCGGAAAGCCCGGCCCTGAGCGCGGGCGCGGACCCGCTTGAGGCTTGGTCCGCCATCGGCCAGAATGTTCTGAACCTTCAGCTCGTCGGTGCCGGCGCCCCAGCCGTCGTTCGCGTTCGCGGCGGCGGAAATAACCACCTTCATGATATGCTCGGCGGCTTGGTTCGGGATAAAGCGCAGCATCGCAAGCGCTTCCGTAACCCGCTTGCCCTTGATCACGTCAATGACCAGACGCGCTTTGCGCGGCGACATCCGAATGTACTTGGCGACGGCGCGGGCTTCGGCGACGACCTCCACTGAGACTTCTCGGTTGGCACCGATTTGCTCTTTGAGCGCGTCGGTCAGCTCTTTGATCTCCATCCGTACCGTGTTCGGGCGGCTGGAATGGAGCAGGACTTTGAGGCTGCCGTCTTTTTCTTTGGTTAATTTTAGTTTGGAAACCGGCGTCCGCCCCAGCACGTCTTTGACGGTAGGCAGCAGGGCGCGGTCTCTCGCGGCGGTATTCATAGTATTTTCCTTGCCAATTTTGGCCTAAGCTTTAACGGCGCGTCGTCCGCGTGTCTTTGGAGCCGGCGTGGCCCTTGAACGTGCGGGTCAGCGCAAACTCGCCGAGCTTGTGACCGACCATGTTTTCCGTGACAAACACCGGGATGTGCTTGCGCCCATCATGCACGGCCAGCGTATGGCCGATCATCTGCGGGAAGATGGTGGACCGGCGCGACCATGTCTTGATGATGCGCTTCTCGTTCCGTGCATTCATGTCGTCAATGCGCTTCAAGAGCTTTGCGTCCGCAAACGGACCTTTTTTGAGTGAACGTCCCATATGTTGATTTTCCTAAAATGCCAGCGGCGCAGAGCGAGGAAGTAAACTTCTCTCGCTGGATAACGTCCTTCGGACGACCTGCAAACAACGGTTCATCTTCTCATCCGAAGGATGCAATTTAGCGAGAGAAGTTTACTTCCTCGCTCCTGCATGACCTCAGCTCGGATTACTTCGAGCCGCGTCGGCGGACGATGAACTTCTGCGTTGACTTGTTCCGGCGGGTGCGGAAGCCGTGAGCGCGAACGCCCGTGGCCGACACTGGACCCTTTTTGCGTCCGACCGGAGACTTCGCTTCGCCGCCGCCGTGCGGGTGATCGCGCGGGGACATAACGACGCCACGGTTGTGCATATACACGCCGAGCCACCGCTTCTTGCCGGCTTTGCCGTGCTTGATGTTCTCGTGGTCAATGTTGCCGACCTGGCCGACCGTCGCGCGGCACTCCGCCAAGATCATCCGCATTTCGCCGGACGAGATGCGAAGGGTCACATACTTGCCTTCCTTGCCCATGAGCTGCGCCGAGCCGCCTGCGGTGCGGATCATCTGACCGCCATGGCCCGGCTTCATCTCGATGTTGTGGACGAGAGTGCCGACCGGAATGGCGCGAAGCGGAAGCGCATTGCCGGGCTTGATGTCCGCCGTCTCGCTGGAAACCACCGGATCGCCGACTTTAAGATTTACCGGCCACAGAATGTAGCGCTTCTCGCCGTCGGCGTAATGCACCAGGCAGATACGGGCTGAGCGGTTTGGATCGTATTCAATCGTCGCCACTTTGCCGGGAACGCCTTCTTTGTCGCGCTTGAAGTCAATGATCCGGTACTGGGTCTTGTTGCCACCCGCGACATTGACCGCCGTGCGGCGGCCCTTGTTGTTGCGTCCGCCGCTGTGCTTGTTCGGACGCAGCAGGGACTTTTCCGGCTTCGACGCCGTCAGCTCCGAATAGTCGGACGCCGTGCGGAACCGCTGAGACGGAGTTGTCGGTTTGTAACGCTTGATTCCCATAGTAGTTAAACTCCCTCCACCAGCTCAATGGACTGGCCCGGCTTCAGGGTCACGATGGCTTTTTTCCAGTCGGATGTTCGGCCCTTGTTGGAACGCTTGCCGAAGCGCCCTGTGCGGGTCTTGCCTTTGACGACCATCGTGTTGACCGACACGACGTTGACGGTGTTCTTTCCGTCGGCCTGAATGCGCTCAACCGCCTCCGCGATCTCGTACTTGTTGGCCGCGCGTGCGACCACGAATGTATATTGGCCGTCCGCGCCGCCCGCCACGCTTTTTTCAGTGACGACAGGCCGGACAATAATTTGATAGGGGCTTTTTGTCAGTGCGCTCATGCAGTTTCTACGGCCTCCGTCGGCGCTTCAGACGGTGCTTCTTTGCCGTAAACGGCATCAAGCTTGTCCAAAGCGCCCTGGGTCATAACGATCTGGTTAGCGTCCAGCACGTCCCGGACCGAAAAGGCCGGGGCGACCCGAACTGTGATGCCCGGAATGTTGCGGAACGATTTGTAGATCGTGAGATTGGTTTCCGGCAGCACCACCAGCGCTTTGCCGGTGACGCCGAGCGACTTCAAGAGCGACGCGGCGGTCTTGGTGGAATGCGACTCCATGGAAATCGCATCCAGCACAATGATCACGCCGTCGTCCGCTTTCGTCGTTAGCGCTGAGGCCAGCGCCGCCCGGCGTGCCTTCTTCGGCAGCTTGGCCGATAAATCGCGCGGGTGCGGCCCGAACACGATGCCGCCGTGGCGGTAGTGCGGGGCCGAAATAGTTCCCTGACGCGCCCGGCCCGTGCCTTTTTGGCGGTACGGCTTGCGGCCGCCGCCTGCAACTTCGGCGCGGGTCTTGGTATCGCGGGTATCCTGGCGGCTGTTCGTTGCTTCGTTGACGACTGCCTGGTGCATCAGCCCAGGATTGATTTTTGCGGCAAAAAGCGTGTCGCTAAGCGAGATTGTCTCCCCGCTCGTGCCATCTGCTTTTTGGAGAATGGTGTTCGGCATGGGTACTCCTTAGCGTTTGAATTTCTTGATCATGACCAGCCCGCCGTTTGCGCCGGGAATAGCCCCTTTGACCAGCAGAATGTTCTTTTCGGTGTCCACGCGGACCACCCGAAGGCCCTGCTGCGTCACCTGCACGTCACCCATGTGTCCCGGCTTGCCGGAACCCTTGAAAGTGCGGGCAGCGTCGGTGCCGCCGCCGGACGCCGGTTTGCGGTGGGACGTGGACGCGCCGTGCGTGGCTTTGTTGCCGCGCCAGCCGTAGCGCTTCATAACGCCGG
>CAXSFV010000007.1:0-144900 GCA_964236795.1 uncultured Armatimonadales bacterium
GCAGGTAGCCGATCACGATCGCGAGAAAGCCGAAGCCGAGGCCCGCTTCCGAGACCGCGAGAAAGCGGGCCAGATTCGTGCGCGGGGTGACATCGCCGTAGCCGAGCGTGAAGAATGTCACTCCGCTCTGGTACAGGGCTGTCTCAAAGCGGTTCATGCCGGGAACCCGCGCCAGGCCGTCCGGCTGCGCCCATTGCAGAAGCGCGTAGCCCGCGATAAGGCCGAACGCCCACACCACGAGCAGCACCGGCAGGGACAGCGGGCCGAAATAGGACAAAAACAAGCCCTGCTGTCCTTGAGGTAAGCGCCGGACGGCCCGGCCCGTGATCATCCACAGCAGCTTGTAAAAGCCGCGTGTCGTCCGTAAAGAGCGCGTCACCGACCGGGGCAGGATAATTGTCTCAAAGCATTCCCAGACAATCAGCCCGATAAGAAACAGTCCGCCTGACGCCGCGAGAATTGTCCAAAAGAGGGTCATAGCGTTATGAACGCCGAAAGAAGCAGAAGGTTCCTTGCGCCGAGGGGAGGTTTCTAAAGACTCGGCGCGGGCAGAGCGAACGCTGTGTGCCAAATCAGCCGCAGCAGGCCCGCGCTTACCTCGGCCGCAAGCACGGCCTGTCCCAAACGCACCGGAAGAGGTACGGGGTTAAGCGCATGTTCGTGTGCGTGCCTATGTGCGGCCTCCGCCGGACGAGTCAGCGCGGCCGTGAGGCCCAGCACGAGCCACAGCGGCAGAGCGATTTGGCCGAACTGCCACGCCGGATTTGCGAGCGCATCCACCATCTGTCCGGCAATCGCCGACAAGCAACCCACTAAAATCCATTGCGCCGGACTGCGGGCCGGATGGCGCCTCAGCGCCCGAACTCCGCCGCCTAGAAACGCCCCCAGCGACGCCAGCCAGAGCGCTAAACCGACCGCGCCAAGCTCCGCCCAAAGCTGCAAGTAAGAATTGTGCGCTTCGTCTTCAATGTTCGGCCCGTCTGCGTACACTTCGCCTGCCCGGTGGCCGGTGCGCGTCCACGGCTGATGCACCACAGGGAAAGAGCCGACACCCCAGCCCCACACCGGCTTTTTGACGATCATCCGCCGTGTCCCCGCCCAGACTTGCTCCCGCCAGAGCCGCGAGTCGTAGGCGCTGTCCGGCGCGTGCGTCACGGACTTTAGCCGCGCCACGACCTGCTCCCGGTTCGGCGACAGCAGGGCTACTCCCAGCGCCGCCGCTAAGACAAGCAGAGCCGGAACGAGTGCAGCGGGCCGGATTACGGTCTTCAAACCCAAGATGAACACGGTCAGGCTAGCAAAGATAAGCAGCGACGCGGCCAGGCCCAGCCAGGCTGAGCGGTCCTGCGCTTCCCACGCGCCCGCCAGGCAGAGCAGCAGCGACGCCTGCCCCGTCAGCCGCTGAGTCTGCGTCCCGCCGCCGACGCTCAGCGCGAGACTGAGCAGCAGCGGGAGGGTCATAAATGCCCCAAACAACTGATGGTCGTGCAGCGGCCCGGAGGCGAGTGCCGCCGCCGCGCTTCCCAGCCCGGCGAGGCCCAGCCCGCAGACAAGCGCTGCCGACAGCAGAAGCGAAAACACTAAGAAGCTCAAGCGCCGCTGATCGGTGATTTGTGCCGCGACGACATCGGCCGCAAGAACGCCGAATGCCAGTGTCAGCAGGCTTTGGACCGCAAACGGGCTCGGATCGCGCAGGCACGAAACGAGCGCCCAAAGCAGCAGTCCGTGCAGGCACGTAAGCGACAGTTGCCGCAGGGGCGGCACCCCCAATGACTTCGGCCACGGACGGCAAAGGAGGACCGCCAGCAGAACAACCCCGCCGACTTCCACAGCGATGCTCTGCATTCCGTGCCAGCGAAAACTGGTGAGCGGCACCGGCAAGAGCGGGGCCGCAACGACGGTCGCCGCGAGGATCGGCATCTGGCCCAGGCCGCGCAGGAAGGTCGGAAGTCGGATTAGAAGTCGGAGCAGACGCATATGACTCATCTTACCCCGGAACGTCGCATTGCTTGGAACCGGCACTGGCCTAGCCGGTACTTGGATGCCGGTTTCTGCCCTTGACCCACCGTGCTATACTAACCGTATATTATGAGCATTTTGACTGTGACAAACTTAGGAAAAAGCTACGGGACCGACCTGCTGTTTCAAGACGTGAATTTTTCGGTCGCCGCCGGGCAGAAGATGGGCCTGGTCGGGCGCAACGGCTGCGGCAAGACGACGCTGCTTCGTATTTTAATGGGCCAGGAACTGGCCGACACCGGCAAAGCGTCGCTTGCCGCCGGACGCTCTTTGGGCTATCTGCGGCAGGAAGCGCCGGTCCACCCGGAACACACGATCTGGGAGGAAATCGAGACGGTTTTTGCCCCCCTGCGTGCCTGCGAGGCCGAGATGCAGCGCTGGGAAGAAGCCATGTCGGCGGCGGGAACCGACGAGGCTTTAGAAACGGCGATGGAAGAATACGGCCACGCCCGCGAGGCGTTCGAAGCCGCCGGCGGCTACCGGCCCGACACCGATGTGCCGATGACGTTGGAGCGCCTCGGCATCACGGAGGCCGACTATCCCAAGAAGGTCGGCGCGTGTTCCGGCGGCGAGCAGACCCGGCTGGCCCTCGCCAAGATTGTGCTGGCCCGGCCCGACCTCTTGATCTTGGACGAGCCGACAAACCATTTGGACATCGCCGCGACCGAATGGCTGGAAGGCTTTCTCAAGAACTACGAAGGCGCAGTGCTGTTAGTCTCCCATGACAGGTACTTCTTGGATGCCGTCGCTGACACGATTGCCGATGTCGAGCTGCAGCGATTGACCACTTACAAAGGCAACTACAGCCACTTCCGGCGTCAAAAAGAAGAAAAGATGGCCCGCCAGCAGGACCAGTTCGACATCCAGCAGGCCGAAATCGCGCGTCTCGAAGCGGTTATTAAGAAGAACATGGGCGGCGACTCGGTGCAAAGCAAACTGCGTTCGCGCATGGAAACCCGCATTGAGCGGATGGACAAAGTGGAGCGCGTGTTTAAAGACACCACAACGGTCCGCGCCCTGTTTGACGCCGACGCCGCCGGGCGCATCGGGCGCGATGTTCTGCGCTCGGAAGAGCTGACCAAGACCTTCGGGGACCGCACCCTCTTCCATAACCTCAGCTTTTTGGTGGAGCGCGGCGACCGGGTCGGCTTAGTGGGACCTAATGGTGCGGGCAAGACTACGCTCGTCAAGATGATTCTGGGCATGGAGCAGCCGACGCGCGGCTCGGTCGGACTGGGCCATAACGCCCGCGTCTCCTACTTCTCCCAGCACGCCGCCGACAGCCTGCGCCCGGACCTCAGCGTCATTGACTCGGTCCATGACATCGCCGACATGACCGAGACCGAAGCACGAAACTACCTGGCCCGCTTCCTCTTTACGGGCGATGACGTGTTTAAGAGCGTCGGAATGCTCTCCGGCGGCGAGAAAAACAAACTCGCCCTGGCCCGCATGATTTTGGAGCCGTGCAACCTCTTGATCTTGGATGAACCGACGAACCACCTAGACATTGCAAGCTGCGAAGCCCTGACCGAGATGCTGTCCCGCTACGAAGGAACGCTGCTGCTGGTCTCCCACGACCGCTACCTGCTGAACGCCACGACCACCAAGACGCTTGCTTTGGACGGCCACGCCCACGGCACCCTCTTTGAAGGCCCTTACGCCGCCTGGCGAGAAAGTCAGAACGCGCCTGTTTCCGCGCCGACTGCCCGCAAGTCGCTGCCCTCGCCGCCTCCCGCCGCGCCCGCTAAGACCAGCGGCACGTCGCTCAAGCCTGTTGCTGTCAGTAACGGCAACGGCCACGCCAGCCTGAACGCCCGTGACCTCAGCAAAGCCCGTGTCCGCGCCCGCGAGCGTGTCCTCACCACCGAAAGCGCTGTCAACGCCTTAGAAACGCAGATCGCCGACACCGAAACTCGCCTGGCCCGCCCGTCCGAAAACGTCGCCGACATGGTGGTCCTCGCCGCCGAGCATACCCGCCTCCAAGACGACCTCTTGACCGCCCTCGCCGCCTGGGAAGCTGCCGTCGCCGAACAGGAAGAGTTAGGGACATAAGGGGCAGACATAGGGCGAAGACAAAAAAGAAGGGCGAATCTTGTGTTCGTCCTTCTTGCTCGCTTTCCGTCGAACAAGGAATGCTAAAGTCTAGCGGTTAGTCGCGAAACTCTCCTGAGCGATTTGAATGTTTATGTTGGCAAGCTGGGCTTGCAGGGATTGCTGCTGCTGACGAAGTCCTATCACTTGCTGCGTGTCGCCGTTTATTTTCTTTGCCTCACTCTTGTATAGCGCAACCCATTGGCGGTCGTATTTATTGACATCAACGAGAAATTGCAGTTTCGCCAGAATGGGAGCAAACTTCTGCTGGGCGGCGATTCGCCCTGGATTATTCGGCGGCAGGTTTGCTGTTTTCAGGATTTCGTTCTGCGCCGCGAGTGCAGACGCTGCAAACTGCTTTTCTTTTCCTTCTTTTTGAAGGACTTCAAGCAGCGCACGAGTTTCACTTGCTGTTATTGCGGGCGACTTACGCAATTTCAACTGCTTGTTCTGCTGGATAAACCCTTGGCGTTGTACTTTCATCTGAGCGTTTAGCGCCGCGATTTGGGTGCCCACAATCATTTGTCTCAGTTGCAGCTGATCGCGCCTTACTTGCATAGCGCTCAAAAGTACATCATGTCTTGTATCGCTTGAAGCCGCTTGAGGCAATTCGGACAGGGGCAGGCGGGTCTGTTTCGTCAGCATGCCGTTGTCGTAGATTTGGAAGGCGACCGATCTTCCCAAAGCGTTTACAGGCAGGTTGACTTTCGTTCCCGGCCCATACGCTTTCGCCGAGGCCAAATGCCTCCCGGCGGCGTCTATGACATAAACCTGGACGGCATGAGTGCCTGTTGAGGGAACCCAAAAGTTCACGACGAACGAACGCTTTGGCAGGGTGGAAGGAAGGGACGCCGACTGAGCGCCGCTTGAAGCTGGTGGAGCAATAAAAAACGAGTGAATACCGGCTTGCTTTGCTACATCAAGGAGTTTGACGACCCGGCTGTAAGGCTGGTTTCTGTTTGCTTTGATGATCGCCGTGATGTGCGGGTTTTGGCGAGCGCGGGCGGCGAGGAACGTCTCAATCTGGCTTTCGGGAAGCTGGACGCCGTCTAAGAAGTAAAAACCTTTGTCGTCGAGTGTGACGATGACTTTTGACGGCGGGGCAGGAGTCGTGGGAACATCGGCGGCAGAAACCGGCTTGGCGTAGCGCGGCGCATTTGTGCCGGTGTACGCGGGCAAAGTCAGCGTCGCGGCCTGCTGCACCGTGAACATGGCTTTGTCGTAGACGGCGATCTGGGAAGCGATGCCGCCCGGCATCGTCAGCGCTTCGGCCAGTGTCTTCGGGTCGCCGATGGCTTGGATGACAAAAGGCGGCGCCTGAGCCGTGTTATTGACATAGACGGTCGGCCCGGCGCAGCGCACGGCGCTGGTCGCGACAAGCCGCTGATTGTTGACCGCAATCGCCTCGGCCCCTGCCGCTTTCAGCTCATTCACGACTTGGTTGATGTCGCTGTCATGGATGATATTTGGGGGAGCCATACCCGCCGGCATTCCTGCTGAGTAGGGAAACGGCTTCTTGCTGTCCCGCAGCGTCACCACCACGCCGGGACCCTGCACGGGGGTCAGGCCCGCGAGGAACTGCGCTTGGTTGAGTGTGTCGCCGTCTCTCGCCTGAGCAATCCTCGCGCCCCGGTACCTTGCGAGTTCCGCTGTGAACTGCCGCAGTTTCAGTGTGCGGGCTGCGAATGCATCTGGCTTTAGGTGAAGCATTGCTCTGGTGTAATAAGGAGCGCGGTGGCTGACATTCTCATATTTCCCCTTTTTTCCAATTGTCAGCGTATCGCCGGAGAGGATGTAGTCCATGTCGTGCGCCTTCAGCGGGAAGCTGAACGGCTTTGCGTCCTCCTCCCAGCCTCGCGTCAGAACATAAACGAACTTCCCGGCGTGAGTCTGATAATGCCCATACTGATGGACAAGCCCATTGTAGGTGCCGACGTGCCTGGGCGAAATGTCCTCATAGCTGCCGTCGGGCTTCAAGATCATTGCGGAGTTTTCGCCGCCGGGGAATGGCCTAAGCCAAACACCGAAAAGCGCAGAAGGCGGGTCGCCTTGAAGCAAGAACGAGGGATGCACATCCGTGATAAACCACTTCGCGTGTCCGTCCACGAAGCCGTATCCGCTGCCGGTCCAGCGAGTCATACCGGAACGCTGAACGGTGTGCGAAAAGGCTGACTGCCCGGTGTCGCTCGCGTTCCGAGTGCCGAGCGAGCTTTCGTACACGGCGACTGTGGATGCGGGCGTGTCAAAAGCAAAAAGCGGCTTTTGAGAGCAGTTGCGGTTGAACGCATAGCCGTAGCGATGCTCTCCCGGCTGAAAGGGATCGAACAGCACGGAGCGGTCAGGCAGGTAAGGCCTGATTTGGTCCATCCAGTGTTTCGCGTCCGGGAGACGATAATTTGGATTTCTGGCCTCATAATGAACCAGCGCCAGTCCGATTGCTTTAAGGTTTGCCAAATCTTGCATCCGCTCTGCGTGGAACGTGAGCAGTTCCGGCGTAACCACAGGCGCGGGCTTCGGCTGGGTTTGGGCGGGAGCGGACGAGACTAAAAATGCGCCGCCGGTGGCGGCGGCGAGGGTGAGGGCGGCGATGGACAGCCGCAGGCGGAGGGTGACGGTGGGCATGAGGGGAACTCCTTGCGTGAGAATGCGGGAAATGCGGCGGCCGACGGATGAGCGGAAGGGGGCGACTCCGGCGGTTAATGTGCGCTGGGAACGAGCCAGCGGCGGGCGCTCGGCCAGCGACAGCAGGCGGGCGGCGTAGGCGCGGGGCGGGCAATGGGCGGCAAGGACGGCCTGGTCGCAGGCGTCTTCGCTGATCTGCTCCAATTTGCGCCCCAGCAGCCAGAGCAAGGGCTGGAACCAGAGAAGGGCGGTCAAGACGCGGGCGGCGAGGATCCAGAGGTTGTCCCGGCGGTCTCGGTGGGCCAGCTCATGCAGAAAGACGGCGCGGAGGGCGTCGGGGCTGAAGTCGTCAGCGAACGCCGTTGGCAGGAAGATCGCCGGGCGGCGGACTCCGGCCAGGAACGGGGAATGGACTGACGGGTGAGTCAGCAGCAGGAGCGGATGCGGCGTGAGTCCGGTCAGCAGCGCGGCGGCGGGGCCGTCAGCGACGGGCTGAGCCGTGCGGCGCAGGCAGATGAGATGGTATTGGCAGACGGCGAGCCAAAAGAGGAGGAGGAGGGCGGGGAGACCTACCGCCTTGCTTTCTCGTTCTTCGGTATGCCTGTCAGCATTGCTGCGTATCGCAGGGCCTTTTCTAAAGGAAGGATTTGGAACTGCGGTGGGCGGCGCAGGGGCGCGGCTTGCAGTGCCCTCTTGGCGTGCCGGTCCTACCGCTGTCGGCGCGGTGGCAGGAAGGGGGAAAGCGACGGCAGGCGGTGGCTCCGGGGATGTCGGCAGGGCCGAAGGCGCGGCAAGCGGCGCTCCTGCGTCTTCCCGGCCCCCCAGAATTGGGGCCTTCCAAGCAGCCGGTGCTGCGGGGGGGCTGACGGGCAGCCGCCACACCGGCGCAATTCGCCCGGACAGCGGTAGCAAGAGGAACAAAAGCCCGACGCCGCATAGCGTCGCCCGGCCTACCAGAGTCTGCACGGCAGGGCCGCGCCTTTGGGTGACGCGCAGGGCGAGAAAGCCGAGTGAAAGCAGCACGGTAGACTGACACAGCAGCACAAGCAGAGTCGTCATTTGGCGGCCTCCGTCTTGTCAATCAGATCGCGCAGGCGCAGCCTCTCGCCATCGGAGATCGCCTCGTGCTTCAAGAGATGGGACACCAGGCCGTAGACCGAGCCACCGAAAACGCGGGTGAGCAGGTCGCGGGCAGCGGACTCGCTGACATCGGCTTCCTCCGACAAGGGCCGGAAGACGAACACGCGGTCGCGGACTGTGTGGGCGACGGCGTGCTTGGCTTCAAGTTTACGCAGCAGCGTTTGAGTAGTCGAATGGGCGACCGGCTCCGTCACATTGAGGGCGTCGGTCACTTCCCGCGCGGTCGCTTCCCCCCGCTCCCACAAGATTTGCATGATTTGAAGCTGGACGCGGCCCAGCTTTGGAATGAGCTTTTTCGGCGGCGCTTTCGGCATGATTGCTCTCCGTTTACCGTGGTAGATGATAAGCGCAGTTTACCACGGTAAACAGAGCGTGTCAAGCGCCGGCGAAAATTATTTTCGAGGCAGGAGAATAGAGCGTCAAGCGCGAATGAGGAGATATGAACTTAGAAACTGTGCAGTATGAAGGCTGGGACGCGGTGCGGCTGGCGAACGGCGATGCGGAGCTTGTGGTCACAACGGCGGTGGGACCGCGCATTATCCACTACGGGCTGACGGGCGGGCCGAATGCCTTTCAGGTCATCCCCGAAACGCGGGGGCAGAGCGGCGGCGAGGAATGGGTTCCCTACGGCGGGCACCGGCTGTGGATCGCGCCGGAAGTCATGCCGCGCTCCTACTTCCCCGACACCGGCGCTTACGGCACTCCCGTCATGGACGGCGACACGCTGGTGCTGGCAAGCCCAGTCGAAAGCGCGACCGGCATCCAAAAAGAGATGCGGGTGACGCTCACGCCATCAGGGTCTGCCGTCACGGTGCAGCATACGCTGACCAATCGCAACGTTTGGGCAGTGACGCTGTCGGTTTGGGCTTTGAGCATTGTCGCGAATGGAGGGAAAGTCGTGCTGCCGCAGGAACCGTTTGTTCCGCATGGCGACGAGCTGCTGCCGGCCCGGCCGCTGGTGCTGTGGCCTTTCACCGACATGGCCGACCCGCGCTGGCGCTGGGGGACCAAGTATGTCACGCTGACCCAGCAGAGCGGCTTGGACACGCCGCAAAAAGTGGGGCTGTACAACGTGCAGGGGTGGGCGGCGCATGTCACGGACACGCAGGCATTTGTCCTTGCCATCAAGCCTGCGCCCGGCGGGCCGGGCGCTTTAGCCGACATGGGCTGCAATTTTGAGACGTTCACCAAAGGCGCATTTCAAGAGCTGGAAACGCTCGGCCCGCTTGTAACGCTTCCGCCAGGCGAGTCTGCATCGCACACGGAACAGTGGTTTTTAGGGACGCTGTCCGGGCCGACCGACACCGATGCCGCTCTCGACGCCTCGCTTCTACCGATTGTCCAAGCCGTGCAGGCCGCCCATGAGTGAGGCGCTGCACATCGGCACGTTCAATGTCCGCTGGGCCAATCCCGGCGACGGCGAGCATCAGTGGCAGCACCGCCGCGCCCGGCTGTTCGAGCTTCTGCGCGGCTGGCAGCCCGACGTGCTGGGCTTGCAGGAGCCGCGAGCGTCTCAGCTTGACGACCTGCGGCGAGCTTTGCCGGACTACGACAGCGTTGCTACAGGTCGCGACGACGGCGAGCGCGGCGGCGAGTTCTGCCCCATCTTCTACCGCTGTGAGCGTTTAGAGGGCATCGGCAGCGGCACGTTCTGGTTCTCGGAGACGCCGGACGTGCCGGGGTCGCAGTCGTGGGGAAGCAGCCACCCGCGCATCTGCACCTGGGCAGAACTGAAGGAACGCGGCAGCGGCGAGGCGTTCCGGGTCTACAACCTGCACTGGGATCATCAGTCGCAAGCGGCCCGCGAAAACAGCGCCCTGCTTCTGCGGAGCGTTCTGCGCACCGTCGCCGGCCCGATTGTCGTCTTGGGCGACTTCAACGCCCACGGCGACAATCCCGCCGTCGCCCATCTGCTGGAACCGGGTTCACGGGTCCCGCAGAGCGCCCTGTCGCCGACACAGCAGCAGGAGCCGGGGACATTTCACGGCTTTACCGGGACGCCGACCGAGCCGCCGATTGACCACATTCTGCTGTCGCCGGAGTGGAAAGTCTTAAAGGCCGAAGTGATGTACGGCGACGGCAAGCGTCCGTTCACCTCGGATCACTTTCCGCTTGCCGCGACGCTTCGGCGCGGATAAAGAACAGGAATCGCTGGGAGTCCCGATAAAATGCTCTGGACACTCCTAGCAATCAGCATCGGAGGGCGACCGAATGGCTCACCGTTTTGTTTGTCTTAATAACGGATAGATAGTCTTTGATTACACTCCCAAGAAAGGGGATTTCTAGCAACATGACAAAAACAGTTCTTTTCGGCTTGCTCGCTTTGATCGCGATGGGCATTCTCGCGGCTGCCAAGCCGGCGGCGGCGGCGCCGTTCCATCGGGCCAGCTACCGGCATCGCTACCATCGCCCTTACCGCCACTATGGTCGTTACAGTCATCGCGGTCATTACGGTCACGGCGGCAACCTTGTTGTGCATCTATAGTTGAAATCAACACCGGTGCATCGCCCACGACCTTCCTAAACTTGTCATACATTACGACCATTTTGTACAAGAACCGGTCAGTCTCTTTCAGAGGCTTGGCCGGTCTTTTGTCAATCCGCTGTCGGCCTCGCGGCACGAAATAGTTCTTTTTCTTGTTCGGCGTCGGCGGCGAAGAACTCGCTGCTCAGGACGCATTCAATCCCCGCATCTTCGAGCGTTCCGCTGACGATGTGGGCTTCGACGGGGGAGTAAGTGCTGTAAACCGAGCAAAGCGGGGCGGGCGTAGGTGCTGGCATGGTGGTCACAACGAAAAAGGGCAGGAAACATTCCTGCCCGGACACAGACGCATGAAAAAATTAATGGGGCGCTGCCTGACTGACGACGGCGGCGGGATGGTGGGCGGTATTGCCGCTGTAGAGGACCGTGCCGATAACGACGGCGGCGATGACGAGAACGAGGACAATGACTAGGGTTCCCCAGTTGGCGTTCTGGGTGCTGGTGTCGGCAGCCGGGCTGGTTTGAGTGCTCATAGTGGGCTTTGTCTCCTTTAAGTGAACTGAGAGGAACAGGTACGGCAATTATACCACTGCTTTAATCGCAATTCAAGCATTACTACCGTGCGCGAAAAAATAAAAGTGTGCCGGATTAGGGAGATAGGTATAATAGCGGCAGAAAAAAACAGACACCGGGGAAAACAGACACAGAGGACACCGTTATCGGACTGACGCTTGACCGGACGATTGTTCTGCTGCTGATTGCCGTAGTCGTGGCGCTCCTCGCCCGGCGTCTGCGGCTGCCGTACACGGTCGGGCTGGTGCTGGCGGGGATCGGCATTCGCCTGGTGCGGGTCGGTCCGGGGGCGCTTCTCACTCCGCACCTGATTACCGAAGCGTTCCTGCCGCCTCTGCTGTTTGAGGCGGCACTGTCCCTACGCTGGCGGGACCTGCGCCGAGATGGCCTGCCGATCTTCGTACTGTCTACCGCCGGGGTCGCCGTCTCGGCGGCGCTGGTGGCCGGCGGCATGGCGTATTTCGCGCACTGGCCGAAAACAGCCGCGCTTCTATTTGGTGTGCTGATCGCCGCAACCGATCCGGTCTCGGTCATCGCGACGTTTAAAGAGAACAAGATACACGGGCGTCTGCGACTCTTGGTCGAGTCCGAAAGCCTCTTTAACGATGGGGTTGCCGCCGTCTTTTTCGCGCTGGCGCTCACCCTGGCCCTCGGCCAGCCGCTGACGCCGGGGTCTGCCGCCGTGGATCTTCTCAAGATTTCGCTCGGCGGGATTGCGTTCGGCCTGGCCTGCGGCGGGATCGCGGTTGGCTTGGCGGGCCGCACCGAAGACCACCTCGTCGAGACTGCGCTGACTGCCGTGGCCGCCTACGGGTCATTTCTCTTAGCGGACCACTACGGCGTGTCCGGTGTTCTGGCGACAGTCTCGGCGGGCCTCTTGCTGGGGAATGTCGGCGTGCTGGGAAGCGACGAAGAGTCCGTTTTAACCCAGCGCGGGCGCGAAGTGGTCATCGCATTTTGGGACTTTGCGGCGTTTGTCGCGAACTCTTTGATCTTTTTACTCATCGGTTTGGACGCCGCCCGCCGGTCGTTCGAGCATCTCGGCGTGACGGTTCTTGCACTGGCAGTCGGCCTCTCCGTGGTGGGCCGGGCGGCTGCCGTGTACCCGCTCTCCCTGCTGTTTGCCCGCAGCCGTCTGGCGATCACCCGCCCCCACCAGCATCTGCTGTTTTGGGGCGGAATGCGGGGCGCCTTAGCGTTGGCCCTGGCGCTTAGCCTGCCGGGGACAATCGCCTACCGGACGCAGATTGTTCTAGCGTCGTTTGCCGTCGTCGCATTCTCGGTCATCGTGCAGGGAGTGACTATGCCGCTGCTTTTGAAGCGATTGAGGATTTAGAAGTCCCCCCAGCCCCCAATAATGGGGGACTCGGAACACAAATATGCTAAAACGAACTCTTTACAGCTTCGCCGTCCCTGTCCTGCTGCTCCTGCCCTTGACCGCCCGTGCCGCGCCGAAGGCCAGGCACGCAGCAGTGAAACAGACGGCGCCCGCCGCGAGCGAAAAGTTCACGTTTGCCGCTTATGGCGACACGCGGACAAATCCGGTGGAACACGCAGTCATCATTCAGGAGCTGCTGCGCCTGCACCCGGAATTTGTCCTGCAAAGCGGGGATTTGGTTTCCGACGGCAAGAACCCGGCGCAGTGGGAACAGTTTGCTCAGATTACTCAGCCGCTGCGGGAAGCGCACATCGCCTACTATCCGGCGCGAGGCAATCACGATGTGGGGGCTTATTATCCGCACGTCGTCACTGAGCCGTTTGATTCGGGGGACAAAGCAAACAAGCTGTATTATGCGTTCACACGCCATCACAACCGCTTTATCATCGTGGACAGTATGGAAGACTACGATCCGAGCAGCCGCCAGTACGCCTGGCTTGCGGGCGAGCTTGCCAAAGCGCGGAACACCGCCGTCCACACGTTCGTCATGTTCCACGAAGGCCCGTTCTCGATTGGGCCGCACGGGCCGACCCTCGAAGCGCAGCAGTACCTGCACCCGCTGTTTGTCCGCTACAAGCCCACGGCGGTCTTTTGCGGCCATGACCATCTGTACTACCGGACGGTCCGCGACGGCGTGACGTACATTGTGACGGGCGGGGGCGGCGCTCCGCCTTACCGGCCCGAAAACCGGCAGATCATTGTTCCCGGCGATGTGTATGTCCATGACACGGACAGCGCGGGGCATGAACTCAGCGAGACGCAGTACAAGCCGCTGATTTATCACGCGATCAAGTGCGATGTGGACGGGCCGCGTGTCACCATGACGGTCATCCGGCCCGACGGCAGCATCATTGATCATTTCACGCTGGGGCCGAAGTAGTCGGAAAAGAAAGCGGAAACTCAGTGGCGCACTCAAACGAACCGGGCGAAGACGCTCTGCCGGACCATATCAGCCAGCAGGTGGACACGATTGCCACGCTTCATGCACGGGGCGAAAGCGAGGTTGGTGTTCATCAGCGCCTGATTGAGCGCGTCACGGCGTTTCTGGGTCGCCCGCTCTTTCTCAACCTGACGATTGCCGCGATTGCTGTTTGGATCTTTCTGAACATCCCCGCCAATCGCCCCAATCTTGCCCCCTTCGACCCGCCGCCGTTTCCGCTGCTGGCCTGGCTTGTCTCGACCGGCGGCCTGCTTTTGACTATTGTTGTCTTGATCACTCAGAACCGGCAGGCGCGGCTGGCCGAGCGCCGCGCCCAGCTTGATTTGCAGGTCAACCTGCTGTCCGAGCAGAAGATCGCCAAAGTTATCGCGCTGATGGAAGAATTGCGCCGGGACATGCCCAGTGTTCGGGACCGGCATGACCCCGAAGCTGAGGCCATGTCCACCGCCGCCGACGCCCACGCCGTTTTAGATGCCATTGAAGAAAAGCTGGAAGAAGCCCAGGAAATTATCGAGAACGTGCCGGGGGCGTAGGAACCCACCTCCGCTATGCCTTCGGCATTACTGCGTATCTGTTCCTGCCGATTGACACGTCAGTCCGCAATTCGGTAAACTCTTGACGAAATCGTTCCCAAAATTATTTCCGACCCGAAATTATTTCCGAAAAGAGCCAACCCTTGAGCGAGCCATCTTCTAAGCCTACCATTGCTGTCGTCATTCCCGCTGGGGGCGGCGGGACACGCCTGTGGCCTCGCTCCCGGCAGGAAACCCCGAAGCAGTTTCTGGACATCGTCAGCAAGCGCACGATGCTCCAGGAGACCACTGACCGGGTGGAAGCGCTGGTTCCGCCGGAGCGGCTGTATGTCATCACCAACGCCCGTCACGCGGAGGGGGTCCGCGCCCAGCTCCCGGAAGTCCCGGCCGCAAACATCGTCGGTGAGCCGGAAGGCCGCGACTCCGCCCCCGCCATCGGCCTGATGGCGGCGATCCTCGAAAGGACGCTCGGCCCGGACGCCGTCATGGCGACCCTGCCCGCCGACCACGTCATCCTGAACCCAGTGCAGTTTACCAAGATTTTGGAGTCCGCCGCCGAGTCCGCCGCCGCCGGCTACTTGGTGACGCTCGGCATCCCGCCGACCGGACCGGACATCGGCTTCGGCTACATTCAAAGCGGCGAAACCCTGCGAGCCGAAACGGACGCCGGGGTTCCTGTCTATACCGTCCAGCAGTTCAAAGAGAAGCCGAAGCTCGCAGTCGCCGAGCAGTACCTGCGCGACGGCGGCTATTTCTGGAACGCCGGCATGTTCATCGCGTCGGTGAAGACGCTGCGCGAGCTTTATAAGGCTCATCTGCCGCAGATGGAAGCCACCTTTGCACAGCTCGCTGCCGCCTATGGAACAGACCAGTTTGACGCCGTGATGCGCGAAGTTTTCCCGACTTTGGAAAAAATTTCCGTAGACTACGGCATTGCCGAGAAAGCGGATAAAGTCGCGGTTATCCCGGCAGACATCGGCTGGAACGATGTCGGCTCCTGGCAGCGTTTGGCCGAAATTCTATCCGCCGAAGGCAAAGAAACCGAGAACGTCGTCATCGGCCACCATGTCGGCGTGGACACCCATGGCTCCCTGATTTACAGTCCCAAACGGCTCATCGCCACCATCGGCCTCGACGACTTAATTGTCATTGACACGCCCGATGCGACTTTGATCTGCGCCAAGTCCCGCTCGGAAGAAGTCAAGAAGATTGTGGACGAGCTGAAGGCGCGGGGACGGCACGAGCTTTTATAGGCGATGGCTGTAACATTTTGCCGTTTTTGTTGTCAAAGATGCAGGAGTCCCCGCCGTAAACGGCAGGTCTGGGGGCGAGGACGCCAATCGGTCTGCGACCGAGAGAGCCACTGGCATAATGCGCTTGTTACTTCGCCCTCAGGGCGCTTGGCGTCCTCGCCCCCCAGACCTGCCGTTTACGGCGGGGACTCCTGCACAGGCCAATAAATTCGACGCTAGTTTTCGACTCTAGTTAAGGTTTTCCCATGAATGTTCCAATGGCGGACTTGCAGACGCAGCACCGCGCCCTCAAAGAAGAGCTGTCCCAGGCGTTTGACGAGACGATGGCTGCTTGCGATTTCGGCGGCCTCGGCGCAGCCGCATCTATGTTTGAGCGCGAGACCGCCGACTACTGCGGGTCCAAGCATGGCCTCGGCGTCAATTCCGGCACCGATGCGCTTTTATTGGCCCTCTTAGCGATGGGAGTCGGGCCGGGCGATGAAGTCATCACGCCGCCGTTTACGTTCATCGCGACCGGCGAGACCATCTGCCTCACGGGGGCGACCCCGGTATTCGCCGACATTGACCCGCGCACCTACAATCTGGACCCCGACGCCGCCGCATCCAAGATCACGCCCAGAACAAAAGTCATTCTGCCCGTTCACCTGTTCGGCCAACTTGCCGACATGACCCGCTTCGCTCAGATCGCCGAAAAGCACAACGTCGCGGTTCTCGGCGACGCCGCCCAGGCCATCGGTGCTCTCCATCAAGGGAAGCCGCTCGGCGCGTGGGGCGATGCCAATACGCTCTCGTTCTACCCGACCAAAAACTTAGGGGCCTGCGGCGACGGCGGCATGGTCCTGACCGACCGAGACGAACTCGCCGAAAAAGTGAAGCTCCTCCGGTTCCACGGGAGCGGCGGCAAAGGCTACTTTCACAAAGAAATCGGCTACTGCTCACGTTTAGACGGCCTTCAAGCCGCCCTGCTCCGGGTCAAAGCCCGCCACCTGCCTGACTGGAACAACCAGCGCCGCGCAAACGCCGCCCTCTACGAGACCGCGCTGTCCGGGATTGACGGGCTGGTCCTGCCCTGCACCGAGCAGAGCAACCATCACATCTTTCATCAGTACACCACGCGCGTTTTAGGCGGCAGGCGCGACGCCCTGCAAAAGCACCTCGCCTCGCGCGGCGTCCAGTCCGCCATTTACTACCCCCTGTCGATCCATTTGCAGGAAGCGTATGCGTTTTTGGGTTATAAAGAAGGCGACCTGCCTGAAAGCGAGCGGGCGTCAGCGGAAGTTTTGTCCCTGCCCGTCCACCCGGAGCTGTCCCGCGAACAGGCCGAGTATGCGGCAGAGGCGGTAAGATCATTTTTTGAGTGACCGGGGCAGGCAGAGAAGGCGTGGAACTAAAGTTCTACGCTGTGGGGCGAAGCGCCGAGTGACCGCCTTCGCGGACAGGGAGTAGAGGGGAAGAGTTACGAAAGGTCTAAGGAGGGACGGATGCTGAAGAATAAGTTGTGCGTGGCGGTGCATTTTGTCTGGGCGACCTGGGACCGGCAGCCGCTGATTACAAAAGAGATCGAGCGCGACTTATGGCGATATACCGAAGCCGCCTGCAACGACGACCACTACGAAGTGCTGGCGGTGGGCGGGATGCCGGAACATGTGCATCTGCTGGCGCTGCTGTCCAATACGATCACGCTGGCGGACCTGATGAAGCACGTCAAAGGTGGCTCCTCTTTGTTGGTTTCCGATAAACTAAGACCGGGCGAGTGGTTCAAGTGGCAGGGCAGCTATGGGGCGTTCTCGGTCAGCCGCCCGCACATTGATACAGTGGTGCAGTACATCCGAAATCAGCGACAGCATCATGCCGAAGGCACACTCTGGCCCGACGCCGAAGAACCCGACTCACTGCCTTATTCCTAATTTCCCTGTCCGCGAAGGCGGACATTAGGCGTCCGCGCCCCACAGCGCAGGATTTCAATCCCACGCTCCTTGCAGGTACAATGCTGCTATGACGACTTTGGCCCTGGACAACCTTAACCCGCCGCTGAAAGCTGATGAGCGGGTCGCAAGCGTAGAGTTTACGGAAGACACGTTGAGTGTTGCGCTCATGGACAGCAGAACAATCACCGTGCCGCTCTACTGGTATCCGCGCCTGCAAGATGCCGCTGCGCTTCATCGGGAAAACCGGCAAATCAGCGGCGGCGGCTATGGCCTACACTGGCCGGACATAGACGAGGATTTAAGCACGGCAGGACTGCTTCGCGGCGCACCCGCGCCCCGGCGGCAGAAGTGAGGTCTTGTCAATATTGCCTGACGGTTAGTGAATGAGGCTTAAAATGTTTGCGAGTATGTCACGCATAAGCAACAAGCGTGTATTATTTACAGGTTTCTTTTGCTTGCTGTCGTTCACCATGCCTTACTCATCGTTTGCTTCTGTTGCCAATTCAGTTCGTGCTTCTGATTGGACTACAATTGGGGCGGGCGAGATGGATACTGATAGTGTTATGGTATCTATGACTCAATATCTTCTTCGGGCACACGGCTACCATGTCATTGTGGATGGAGATTTTGGCCCCGCGACACAGGAACAAGTACGCGCTTTTCAACGGCATAACGGACTGCATGTTACCGGCACGGTGAATGGAAAAACGTGGGAACGCCTTATTGTCCCGCTGCACCGAGGCAGTCACGGCGACGCTGTTCGTGCGGCACAAGCTGCTCTGCAACAGACAAGCGACGAAAAATTGCCTATAGACGGTTGGTACGAGCTTCGGACGGAGCAGGCCGTGAAGGCATTGCAAAAAGCGGATAAACTAAGGGTAGACGGTTTGGTAGGGCCAGCGACTTGGCTGGATTTGACCGATCCTGTTCCTGATTGAAACAGAATGCGACAACTTTATTGCCTAACATGAAAGGCAACAATTCGAGGAGATACACATGAAGGCGATGATACTGGCGGCGGGGGTTGGTTCCCGCTTAGACCCGCTTACCCGCGCAATTCCGAAACCGATGGTGCCGATTGTCAACCGGCCTGTGATTGAGCATATTGTCTTAGACCTCAAAAAGCACGGCTTTGACGACATTCGGATCAACGTGCATTATTTAGGCTCCGTCATTGAAGAGGGCCTCGGCGACGGGGCGCGGCTCGGCGTCAAGATTTCGTATGCCCATGAGGAGAAGCTCTGGGGCGATGCGGGCAGCGTTAAGCGGTCGCAGGACTTCTTTCAGGGCGAGACGTTTTTAGTGGTCGGCGGCGACGATATTTCGGATATTGACTTGTCGGGGCTAATGGCGTTGCACCGGGAAAAGAACGCCGTGTCCACGATTGCGACGACGCTGGTGGAAGACCCGTCGCAGTTCGGCATTGTTGTGACGGATGACGACGGGCGCATTAGGCGCTTTCTCGAAAAGCCGAAGGGCGGCGACGTGTTTTCCAAAATGGCGAACACCGGCGTGTACGTCTTCGAGCCGGGCGTCTTCGACCTCATCCCCCCGGACACGTTCTACGGCTTCGGCAACGAAGTTTTCCCGCAGCTTCTCGCCGAAGGCCGCCCGCTGTACGGCTTTTCCACCCGCTCCTACTGGAAAGATGTCGGCAATTTGCAGGTCTACCGCCAGACCAACTTTGACGCCCTGAATGGCCTGGTGCATCTGGAATTCGGCCTGACGGAGACTGCGCCCGGCATCTACCAGGGCGAAAACGTGCAGATGGACCCGTCGGCGGAGATCACCGGCCCTGCGGCCCTCGGCAATGGCATCACGGTCGGTGCGGGCGCAAAGCTGCTAGGGAACGTCATCCTCGGCGACGGCACGGTGATTGAGCCGAACGTGACCCTCAAAGACACAATCACCTGGAAGAACGCCTATGTTTCCGCCGGAACGCACCTAGAGCGCTGCGTCGTCGGCACCAATGCCCAGGTGCAATCCAGTGTCGCCGTCTTTGACGCCAACATCGTAGACCCGACCCGGCTGATGACGGCGAAGACCTGATCGCGGCAAAAACTTGGTAGAATTAAAACAGCCCGGTGCAGATGCGCCGGGCTGTTACTTCTTGACGATGTACTCTATCTAGCTGGTTGTGTATTTTGCGCTCTAAAATAAGGCAATCACAAACCGTTACGTCTGAGTATTCGCCGATTTCCTGATGTTGTCTTCAGCAGAGAATTTATCTCCATCTTGTTCATGTGACGCTTTGATAGTATCTCATCCATAGAAGCCATACTAATGCCATGCGTTTCTAAGTCCGCTCTGTACTTTTGCAAGTTCACCATAAATGCAATGGAAAATGAGATCAGCCCCAAAGAGTTAATCCTGCGAATCATCATATTGGTAAAAAAATCCGGTGCGGTTTCCATTAGTTCCACATAATTTGCAGCCAACGTATATGCATCAACAGGCGACCCTGGCACAAGAGGCAGTATTTCCTGTTGATAAAACTTTGCAGCCGGCAAGTTCCCAAGCCGGAAACGCGCACCATAACGCTCAACAAAAGCTTTAAGCATCTCTAGGGGTGATTGTGCAGTTCTTAAATCTATATCGGAAATAAAAGCCCGATAAGCGAAATGAGGCTCTATTACATGACCCATGCGAAACAAGATCATGATGAGCATATAAGTGTCACGACCGGCTCCAAACAGCTTAGTACATATAGATAAACCCACTGTAGATTTATCTGGTTGCTGTACAGAAGGCAAATGCTCTACCTCATCTGGGTGACGAATAGCATTTAGTACCTCCGCTTCATTGAGCCGAAATATAGCCACAAAATCTTGAAATCTAGAAGTTATATTAGCTTCATATTCGTCGGGTCGAAGATAACCAGCTTCGCCCAGACGCGCCTTGATGCGGTCAACGTCCACTCCGCGCAGGATGCTTTCGCTGATTTGATTCCCCAGGAAGTCTGCAACGCGAGACCGTGTCTCCGCCGACTCATCGTCTGGAGCGACATTTAGCTTTTCACGGGATTCTGTAAGAATACGATGATAAAGCTCCTCATCAACAGACTGTCGCGGTTCTGAAGAAGGATTTGGCAGAAGGGACAGAGCAACAGAAGAAAGAATCCCTTGCGTTTCTCTTCTATTTAATCCACTCAAAGTTTCCAGCATAAATTTAGTTCCTTGCAAAAGATGAAACTCGTTCGCCCCACCGTAACATTCTCATATCTCCATCAGATCAAACTCCGACCGCGCCAAGTCAGCAATGATAAACTCATCGGCGATAGAAGCACGCTGACTCATCGGTACGATTGACAGGCGTGATGCTACCGCAGGGCGTGGAATAACATAAATCAGCGGACGCCAATATGATGCAGAAGCATTATCTACTGTCCACACAATATCTTGCTCTTGAAGCTTTGTGATCTCTCCGGCCTGTTGCCACTTAACCGCCAAGCTTTTAAAAGAAGCTTTCTGAGCGAGGATTTTTGCACTGTGAAGATCAGAACGCTCAAGGTCCCGTTTTAAGTCCCGATAAATATCTACCGGATTGGAACTAGGAGCAACAAGCGATCCGAGCGTATAGCCAGGTTCTTTTGTGCTGTCAAAGCAGTCGCTACACCAAACATAGTGTAGATTGTTGCGGTATCTTTCCTGTATGAGCAGTTTGAGATACACATTTGTTGAATACAGAAGGAGATCGCTCACCCCGCCTGCGCTTCCTGCGTCTTGCGTGGTCTCCCTGACTTCTTCACCCCGCTTGGCTGTGTGCGCTGCCGATAATTATCCAAATCCGTGCGGTCTATCAGCTTGCGTCCGAACTTAACAACAAACGGCAATCGCCCTTCGGAGAGCGTTGTTCGAACCGTTGTTTCCGCTAAACCCAGTTCGCGGCAGGCTTCTTGCACCGTTAAGTATTGGTGATCATTCACGCGCTCATCATACCGGAAAAAGTAGTCGCTGTCAACTACTTTCAGCACAGCCGGAAGCTGCAAATCGCGTATGATTACAAAGCTCTAGCTCGTTGTAGGCCGCTTTAGCTGTCGGATACAGAAGTTCGCTCGGCAGTTTGACGAATTCCTCCCAATTCAGGTATACTCAAGCGATTGTTTTTGAGATTTGCCGCGAGTTAAGGGCAGGGGAATAATACGTTTTGACGACCAAAGTGGGTCTGGTGCAGCTTGGGTGCGCGAAAAACCAGGTGGACGGCGAGGAAATGCTGGGGGCGCTGGCGGGAACACGCGGCGAGTCGGTGCAGTTCACGGCGGACAAAGCGGACGCCGATGTGCTGATTGTCAACACCTGCGGGTTTATCGAGTCGGCCAAAGAAGAAAGCATTGCGGCGATTTTGGACGCGGTCCGGCGCAAAAAGCGCGGGCAGGTGTCGAAAGTCATTGTTACGGGCTGTTTGGCCCAGCGCTACGGCAGCGATCTTGCCAAAGAAATCCCGGAAGTGGATGCGTTTCTCGGCATCGAAAGCGGGCCGAGCATCGGCAATGCCGTGTTCGGGTCGCGGCCCCGGCAGATCAACCTCGTCGAAGCGGTCGCCGACAAGTATCCCCTCGTTCCCCAGGCACGACTGCGTGCGACGGCGACTCCATGGACGGCGTATTTGAAAATCTCCGAAGGCTGCGACCATTCCTGCACGTTCTGCGCCATTCCCGGCATTCGCGGCAAGCACCGTTCCAAGCCGGTGGAGCGATTAGTGGAAGAAGCGCGGCAGCTCGCGGCGTCCGGCGCGAAAGAGCTGAACCTGGTGGCTCAGGACACGACCGCTTACGGCATGGATCTGTACGGGCGTCTGGCTCTGCCCGAACTGCTGGCGTCGCTGTCGGACGTTGACGGCATTCAGTGGCTTCGTCTGCTTTACTGCTACCCGACAATGGTGCGTCAGCCGCTTTTAGACGTTCTGCGAGATTTCCCGAAAGTCATTCCCTACATTGACATGCCTTTGCAGCACGGCGATGATCAAATGCTCAAAGCGATGAAGCGCGGCGGTTCGGTGGAGCAGTACAAGCGATTGTTCGGCAAGATGCGCGAGACGCTGCCGAACCTGACCCTGCGGACGACGTTTCTGGTCGGCTTCCCCGGCGAGACCGACGCGCACTTTGACAATCTTCTGAACTTCGTGACTGAGATGCGCTTTGACCGGCTCGGCGTCTTTACCTACTCGGCCGAAGAAGGCACTCCGGCGTTTGCGTTGGAGAACCCCGTGCCGCCAAAGGTCATGCGGGCGCGGCGGGATGCCCTGATGGCGGCGCAGCAGAGTATCAGCCTGCACAGCAACCAGACCTGGCTGGGGCGCGAGCTGACGGTGCTTGTCGAGTCGCGGCGCGGCGCGGACGCTGTCGGACGGTCTTTCCGGGACGCGCCGGAGATTGATGGCACGGTGGCAGTGAAGTATTGCGACGCCGCGCTGGGGACCTTTATCCAAGCGCGTGTTTCTGCCGCCGAGCCTTACGATTTGGAAGCGACTACTGTCTAACAGCAGCGTAAGCGAGGGAGTTTACTCCCTCGCTTCTCTTGCCTTTTATTTCACCCTTTGAGGAGACCGCATGGCGACAACCCGCACATCTGAGAAAAAGACAACGACCAAGAAGGCCGTGCCTGCCGCCGATCCGCATGAAGCGTTGGCGTCCGAGCTTCTGACAACCCTGCTGCACCGCGCACTGGTGCGCCTCGGCGAGCCGGCCCGCATTGGCGACATTGTCCGCGAAGTCGGCGACGAAACTGTGACCCCCGCGCTGGCCCGGCGGCAGATGGAAACTCAGCCCCGGCGCTTTGTGGCCGTAGACCGGCGCTGGGACATCACCAGCCGCTACCTAGACAAAACGAAGCCGCTGGAGCGGACGCTGGAAGAAGTCATCGCGGTCTACGGCGCTCCCATCCCGACCGACGATGTGGCGGGGGAGCTGGCCCAAATTACGGGGCGGGTCAAAGAAGCTTACACTGAAGTAGCGGCCCGGCTGCTGCGCGGCGCTCCGTTCTTCCCGATTGCCGGCGGCCTCGCCTATGGCCTGCGGTCGTGGCTGCTGGACTTAACTTCGGAGCGCGAAGATGATATTTTGTTCTACAACTATCTCAGCGCTGAGAAGCTGGCTCCGTTCCAGGCGGCTGCCAAAGACTTAGACTGGGAGAATAACCCGACCGGGGCGGCGCATACACTTGTCTCGACCTCCATCGGACAGCCGGTAGACAACCGCATTTTGCAGTATTTCGCCTGGAAGTCACTGGGCGAGGAGTTTGACGGCGCGGCGATTTACGACGCAGTTGCGACTGACCGCGAAACATTTCTTGCGCTCTCGGACCATCGCTGGCTGCTGCGCGAGTCACTGGCCCCGGTGCAGGCGCTGTGGCGGACGCAGGCTGAGGCCGCCGCACTGACGGCGCCCGATGAGCCGGCGGCAACAGTTGAAGCCGTCGCCGTCCTTGACGTTCCTGCAAAGCCGCTGGAAGTGACGAGCGAAGATGCCGAAGAGCTGCGAAGCTACTTCGATGGCCGTGAAGAGTTCGCCCGCGCGAAAGACTTGCTGACTCAGATCTTCGAGATCCGGCCCGGCGGTTCAACATTTGTCGCCGACGCCGAGACGCTGACGGCATACCTGCGAACCCAGCCGAACGATTTTCAGTGGGTCGGCACCGACCGCTTCCGCGCCCCCGGCACTCTGCCGCCGTATATCGGGCAGCTTCCGGAATCGCTGACGTTTCCGGCCCTGCCTCGGTTCGAGACCGCTGACGGCGAGGTTCTCGACCAGATGCTCTCCGACGCGGGCCTGGAACCTGGTTTGCAGGAGGAAATTTTAGATCCGGTCGCCCAGGATGTCAATGACCAGGACCCCGCCGAGGTCACGCTCTGGCCGGAAGGCGCGACCGCCGAAGCACAGCGTCTGCGGCTTGTCGTGAAAGCGCACCACAAAGAAATCGGGACTTTCCCGCTGGCCCAAATCCCGCCGGGCTTCTTCCCAGCGGAGCCGGCCACTGTGGAGCTGACCCTGCGCGACGCGGCAGGAAATGGCTACCCAATTTATGTGGACTATGATGTCCAGCTTGTCTACGGCCTGTTTGACGTGTATTCTGAGGTCGCCGCCGAGTCCGGGGCCGTCGTCTACTTAGAGAAGACTGATAAGCCCGACGAATTTAAGTTCACGGATGAAAACGAGACCGACGCCAACGTCTTTGTCAGTCCGGCCCGCATGGAAGAACTGCTTGACTTCCGCAACGAAGTTGAAGGCGGCGCACCGATCTCAACCTACGATATTGCCCGGCGCATCTTGACCAACTACGGCAAAGGCTGCTCGTTCCTGACTTTGCTCACCGAAGTCAACCTGGTCCGCCGCACGCCGCGCCGCCTTCTGGCGAGCATTCTTTCGGGTTACTCCGCGTTCCACCGGGGCGCGAACAAGTGGCGCTTCGACGCGAAGAAGGAGCCGGAAGGCTTCGACGTGAGCAAGACGGAGTTTATCGTTAAGAAGTAGCGTCCGTAGACAGCGAAGCCTAACGTGAAGGGCGAACATGGAAGAAAGGGAACACGAGAGAAGGACGAACACAAGGTGCGCCCCTATGGATCCGTTTGGATGACGTAGGGCGCGAACCTTGTTCGTCCTTCTCTTTTGTCTGCTTCCCATGTTGCTCCCGGCTTTTGCCAGTGCGGAACTTGACAATAGCGGCCGCTGTTACCCATAATAGAGCCTGATTTACCGAAACCAAGGTGTGATTTAGAAGCGGAGCATGAGCGTGAGTGAAGTAAGTCCAGAGGAATTGTTTGATGTGGCGATCATCGGCGGCGGGCCGGTCGGTCAGTACGCAGCCTATTATGCGGGCCTGCGCGGGATGAAAACAAAGGTGATTGACAGCCTGCCGCAGCTTGGCGGGCAGCTTTCGGCGCTGTACCCGGAAAAGCTGATTTTCGATGTCGCGGGCTATGCGAAAGTCTATGCGCGTGATCTGGTCGAGAACCTCAGCGAGCAGATGATGCAGTACGGGCCGACGCTGGCTTTAGACGAGAAAGTGGTCAATCTTACGTCCAACGGCGTCGTGACGATGGAGACGGAAAAAGGCCACACCCACTACGCGAAGTCAGCAATCATCGCAGCGGGGGTGGGGGCATTCATGCCGCGCAAGATCGCGCAGGCGGGCTTGGAAGAACTCGAAGGGCGCGGGGTGCATTACTTTGTCACCGACAAGAGCATTTTGGCCGGCAAGCGCCTCGTCGTAGTCGGCGGCGGCGACAGCGCGTTTGACTGGACTCTGAACCTCTACGATTCGGCAGCCAGCATTCTGCAAATCCACCGCTCAGACAAATACAAAGCGCATGAAGACACGATTGAAAAGGTCATGGCCCTGCCGGTGACATTTAAGCCGTTCTACGAGGTCAAGCAGGTGCATGGCGAGGAGCATGTCGAGGGCGTCACCCTCTTCGACAACCGGACGAAAGACGCCGACGGCAACTACAAAGAAGAATACTATCCGTGCGACGAGCTTCTGCTTAACCTCGGCTTCCTGACCAACTTAGGCCCGATCAAGCAGTGGGGTTTTGACATTGTCGGCAACTCCATCGGGGTCAACACGCGCATGGAGACCAATATCCCCGGCGTCTACGGCGCGGGCGACATCGTCACCTACGACGGCAAGCTGAAGCTGATCGCCACAGGTTTCGGCGAGGCGGCAACGGCAGTAAACCACGCCAAAGCGCATGTGGACCCGACGGCAAAGGTCAACCCCGGCCATTCATCCGAGAGTGTCCCCGACAAAAAGGCTCATTAAGAGAAGCGCACTGAAAGAAGCACTCCATGAACGCTCAAAAACTTGCGGCTGGCCTCGCCTGGTTCTCTCTCGGCCTCGGCCTCTATGAAACCCTTGCCCCGAAGCACCTCTGCAAGCTGCTCGGCTTAGAGGGCAAAGAAGGCTTGATCCGATTCTACGGCCTGCGCGAAATCGGCGCGGGCGTCGGCATTTTCGCCACTCAGCCGAACCCTGCCGCGTGGGTCTGGGCGCGGGGCGCGGGCGACGTAGTAGATATGGCGACTCTCGGCACGGCCTTCCGCGCCGACAACCCCAAGCAGAAAAACGCCCTCGTCGCCGTTCTGGCGGTCCTCGGCGTCACCGCGCTGGACTTCCTCTGCGCCGAAACCCTGCCTGCGGCGGCACACGCCGAAGCCGCGTAATCGAACACTGATTTGTGAAGGCCGACGGCTACTAAGCCGCCGGCCTTTATTTTTTGCGCGTTGGCATTGTTTGTGCAGGAAAGTCTGCCGGGATACTTTAGCGAACATAGTTTGATGCACCAATGGACTTGCTTAAAGAACCCTGTGCTGAAGCACACGGCTGTTGGGCGCAGACGCCGCGAACCCGCCACTTCGTGGGGCTAAGAGAAGATCAATCTGTTCCTAGTGCCGCGAAGCGGTAGATACTCGCCTGCGTTTAGAGGATGGCGATCAGCCGCCTGTTTTGGTAGATCAGCAGGGGGTTGTCCTCTACAGTAGCAAAGAATACAGTCTTACGCCGCTTGCTTTTGTTCAGCTTGACCATTTTGTTGCCGGCTTAAAAGTAATTGAGGACGCTTGAAAAGTTAGTGGCGCACTTCCGATTTATATGTTATACTTAAGTCAGGCCGCTTAAATGCGCCGCCTCCCTCCTGTCCGGCAGTTCTGCCGGCTGCTCTTCCGCGATATACAGAAAGGCCCGCTTCATGCTTCGTTCTTCCCGTTCTCGTTCTTCTTCCCGCCGCGCCGCATTTACGCTGATTGAGCTGCTCGTCGTCATCGCCATTATCGCGATTCTCGCTTCCATCTTGTTTCCCGTCTTTCAGAACGTCCGCGAGAACGCTCGGCGCACATCCTGCCAAAGCAACATGAAGCAGCTTGGGCTGGCGTTCACCCAGTACGCCCAGGACTCCGACGAGCGGCTGCCGATGGGAATGTCCGCTGGACGACTCAACTACGGCTATGGCGATGGCTGGGCCGGGCGTGTCCAGCCCTTCATCCAAAGCGCGGGCGTGTTCGCCTGCCCCGACGACACGGCGCAGCCGGTTGTCCACAACGGCGTCCTCCTGTCGCCGGTCTCGTATGCGTACAACCGCAACCTCGCGGGATCGGATATGGCCGCAGACAGCTCCAAGCTGGTCGGAGAAGTCGGCATCAAGGGATTTTTGTCCAAGCTGAACGCCCCGGCAAAAACCGTCATGCTGGTGGAAGCAACCGCGCTCGGCTACCCAGCCAGCTTGCAGGACGGGCAGGCGATCGCGGACTTGTCCACGCCCACCGAAGCGGGCGATCAGGGAGCCGCCACCGCGCCCTGCGCGGACGGTTCCCCTGCCGTAATCGGCCTGTTTGCGGCGGTCGGGCCGCCTGACCTCGGCGGAAAGGCCGGTGCGCCCTGTTCCGTGCCGCTGGCGACCGGCTTCCTGGGCGTGTCCGGGGCGAAGCGCACCGCCACCTTCAGCACCAGCCTCGGCGACTATTACCTTGCCCCGACCGGGCGGCATACGGGCGGCTCAAACTTTCTGCTCTGCGACGGCCATGTGAAATGGCTGCGCGGCTCTCAGGTCTCCTCCGGCGATGTGTTCACATCGGACACAACCCCCGCCTCCAATGCCGTGGAGACGCCGACCGACGCCCAGGACCAGCGCCTGCCGGCCACCAGCGCCGCCGCCGGAACCGCCGCCGGAACGGAGAGCGCCCAGCCCTGGGCCGCTACGTTCAGCCCGATTTAATATCCATCTAACCGGGGACGCTCTGCTGTCCTCGGCCAGTCTGCGTTCTGCTTTTGGCAGGACGCAGTTTTTTTGCATATTCGCAATTTGTGTGATATACTACTAAAAGCAACGGCTGATCGTTGCCGGTGCATTTGAGAAAGGCTTGCTGTATGGCTGTCTCCCCGCTGCGTCCTCGGTCCCGCCGCTCTTGTTTTCAGGCGTTCACGCTGCCCTGTCGCGGTTTCACTTTGATAGAGCTGCTGGTGGTCATCGCCATCATCTCGATTCTCGCGGCGATATTGTTTCCCGTCTTTCAGAGCGTCCGTGAGAACGCCCGGCGCACGTCCTGCCAAAGCAACATGAAGCAGCTCGGCCTGGCGTTCATTCAGTATGAGCAGGACGGCGATGAGCGCCTGCCGATGGGCCAGTCCAAAGGCCGGGCCAATTACGGCTACGGCGACGGCTGGGCGGGACGCATTTACCCCTATGTCAAAAGCGTGGGGGTGTTTACCTGCCCTGACGACACGGCGCAGCCGGTCACAAACAACGGCGTGACCCTGTCGCCTATTTCGTATGCCTACAATGCCAATCTTGCCGGCTCGGATCTGCCGGCGGACAGCGGAACCGCTATCGGCTGGGTCGGCATCAAGGGCATGACAGTCAAGATGAACGCCTCAGCAAAGACGGTCATGCTAGCTGAGGTGACCGCGCTCGGCTTCTCCGCCGGCTTCTCCGACGGCCAGGCGGCCGCCGATTTGTCCACGCCGAATGAAGATGGGAACAGTGGGGGCCTGGGCATCCCAAAATGCGCCGCCGGGTCGCCGTCGATCTTTGGAACTTTCGCTGGGGTTGGGCCGGACGCACTGAACGATGGTCCCTGCTCCATTCCACTGGCGACCGGATACCTGGGCCAGTACGGGCCGCGAGCGAAAAACTTTAATTCATCGCTCGGCAACTATTACTTGTCGCCGGCCGGACGGCATTCGAACGGCTCGAACTTCTTGTTCTGCGACGGCCATGTGAAATGGTTGCGCGGCTCCCAGGTTTCCACCGGCGACATTTATACGGCCAACCCAAGCGCTGCGAAGAACGAGACCCCGACCGATACTCAGGATCAGCGCCTGCCGATCTCCGGCAGCGCCGCCGGGACCGAAAGCAGCGAGCCGTGGGCCGCGACGTTCAGCCCGATTTAGGGAACCCACCCCTGCTCGTTCCCGAAAGCACTTTCATGGACACACTCAATCAAGCACAGTTTGCCGAGTACGAAGCGCGGCTTAACGCACTGTGCTTTGAGCCGGTTGGCTTTGTCGAGGCCCTGTTCCTTTCGCCGCAGCCCGATGAGCATACAGCCATCTCCAGCCTGCGGGTCATTCCCGAAGTCGGAGTCGAAGGGCAGTATCCCGGCAAGCAGTGGTGGCAGGGGCGGCGTGTGCCGGGCCGGCAGATTTCCGCGCTCAACGCTGAAGTCTTAGACGCGCTTGAAATCAGCTACGGTACCCCCGGCGACAACTTAATCATTTGCGGGATTAACTTGGCGCTGTTTGCGCCCGGCGACACGCTCCGGGTCGGCGATGCGCTTCTTGTCGTGACTCCGACTCCGCACCGGCCCTGCGGGAAGCTGGCGGCCCGGACGACGCTGACCAAGAAAATGGCCATTAGCGTCGGCAAGCGGCGCGGCCTGCTGCTGGATGCGCGTTGCCCGGCGGCGATTTTTGTCGGCGACACAGTAGAGCGTCTGCTTTTTTCCGACACAAGTTTTAGTTTCTGACACGAGTGCCGGGCAGCAGTTTGGAGTCGCCTCCGTTTCAGGTATACTGGAGTCGGAAAGTATCACGCCCCATGTCTTCATCACGCCTGCCCACCCGCTTTTTGCTGCTTCTGCCGGCGCTGACCCTGCTGTCCGGCTGCTCCCGGCCCCAGCCGACCGCCGAGCAGCTTGCCGGGCCGTCCACGCCGATGACTGCGCTGCATCTAGGTGCGACCCCGCCGGGCGGCCCCAGCGAAGCCCCGACCGGCTCCGGCGCGGGCGGCTCAGCCGCCGCCGGTGCTCAGTTCGGGCGCATCGGCAGCACGATTGAGTCCCCCACTTTGCCGCCGCAGCCTTACGGGATCACCTACAGCCGCATGTCTCCGGTCGGCTCGTCCGGCTCCGGCCTGGGCGATCGGGGCCACCCCATTCCGCCTGACGTTTCGCTTGCCGCCCCGCCCGATCCCGCGCCGAAACAAACTCCGAGGCTTGCGCCCGGCGTCAATCCTAAAGCGCTGCCTTCAGCGAAAGCGACGGTTCCGCCGCCTGCTACCGGCGTTCCGCTTCGACCCTAATGGCGGATAAACCAAAGACGCCATGGAATAAATTCCGAGGCTACAATGTTTTTCCCAGCTTCGGAACTTGTTCCGTGGCGTTTGTCATGACTAAAGATTTAAGGAAAGTCAAATGCCCTATGAAGGACAGGCCGCGCTGCTGAATGAAGCGGGGCGCGATGTGGAAGTCGAAGACGTGACGGTGGACGATCCCGGTCCTGGTGAAGTGCTGGTCCGAATTGCCGCGTCAGGCGTTTGCCATACCGATTTGACCGTCAAGAACTTAAACGGCAACGGCATGGCTTTCCCGATTGTGCTGGGCCATGAGGGGGCGGGCTATGTCGAGGCCGTCGGTGAAGGCGTCACGGGCCTGGAACCCGGTGACCCTGTCGTGCTGGCCTACCGCGTCCCGTGCGGGGCGTGTCCAAGCTGCCTGCGGGGCGACCCGCGCCACTGCTATGCCGCGCTCCGGCCTGGGCAGCGCATCCGCCGAAAGCGCGACGGAGCGCTCTGCTCGCAGGTGCTGCGCTGCGGGACGTTTTCCAATTACACGGTGGTCCATGCCAAAGCGGCGATTAAAATGCCGAAAGAGATGCCGCTCGATAAAGCGTGTCTGATTGCCTGCGGGGTCGTGACCGGCGTCGGCGCGGCGATGAACACGACGCCGGTAGGTGCCGGGTCGCGCGTGGCTGTCATCGGCTGCGGTGGGGTCGGTCTGTCAGTCATTCAGGGGGCGCGGCTCCAGCACGCCCGGCAGGTGATCGCGGTGGATGTCAGCGACAAGAAGCTGGCGCAGGCTAAAGCATTCGGCGCGACCCATACCGTCAACGCCTCAGACAGCGACCCGGTGGCTCAGGTCCGGGCGCTGACCGAAGACGGCTGGGATGGCGGGGTTGAGTTTGCGTTTGAAGCGACGGGCATTCCGAAATGCACCGAGCAGGCGGTCGGGATGCTGTCCTACGGCGGTACGGCCACCACCATCGGCTTCCCGGCGGCGGACGACAGCGTGACGCTTAATCTCGGCGACATGGCGACCGGCGTTTACTGGAACAAGGCCAGCCTGCGGGTCTGCCACTGCGGGGATACTTTGCCGTCGCACGATTTCCCGCTGCTGGCCCAGCTTTACTTAGAGGGCCGGCTGAAGCTCGACGAGATGGTCTCGCAGACGATTACGCTCAGCGATGTGAACGAAGCGTTTGAAGCCATGCACCACGGCGACGTGATCCGCAGCGTCATTTTGTTTTAGGAAGACGAGGAGTTGAAAACTCCTCGCTAGGGCAGGCGTCCTGCCGGACGGAAGACAGTCCCGGAAGACAATCCATGCCGCGTTCGTAATCTTCCGTCTGAAAGACGCCTCTCCTAGCGAGGAGTTTTCAACTCCTCATTCTTTCGTTACCTTAGAAAAACAAGCATTTATGCCGGAATTGCCGGAAGTCGAAACATTGCGGCGGGGGCTGGAAACACATTTAGCGGGCCGAACGCTTGGAGAAATCCGTGTTTTTGTCCCCAAAATGCTCAAGGGAACCATTACCGATCCCAGTGTGTTCCGTCTCAGTCTGCGAAATACGCGGGTCGAATCCGTGGGGCGTCGCGGCAAGCACTTGATTATAACTCTGGATTCAGGGTATTATCTACTGTTCCACATGAATATGCGCGGCCAGCTTCGGATTGTCGAGGCTGACGCCCTGGTGGAAAAGTATTTAGCCGCCGCGTTTCCCCTGGACAATGGCAGGGAGCTGCGCTTTCACGATATTTGGCGCTGGGGCGAGATGCGGCTGGCGACGGCGGATGAGCTGGCGGCGCACCCAAGCCTAATCGGCATGGGGCCGGAGCCGCTGTCGGAATGGACCCCGGATCAGCTTAAGGCGGGCCTAGCGAAGCGCCCGAAGACTGCAATTAAAGCCGTTTTGCTGGACCAGGCCGTTGTTGCCGGAGTTGGCAACATTTATGCAGATGAGTCCTTGCATCGGTCCGGCATTCACCCGCTGCGTCCGGCGGGATCACTCAGCGATGAGGAAGCTGTCCGCCTGAACGCAGAAATTGTTGCGGTGCTGACCGAAGCCGTTGCCGGCGGCGGGACGACCAGCGACAATTATGTCAGCACCGAAGGGCAAATCGGGCAGTATGTGCCGCGCGTGTATGACCGGGGCGGACAGCCCTGCGTTTCCTGCGGCGGAACGCTTGTCAAGATTCGCGTTACGGATCGCGGGACGGTTTACTGCGAGACGTGTCAGAAATAAGTTTAACTCAAAATCTAGAAATCGCGGGACAATCGTGTCCCAATGCTGAGGAGCACTACGTAATATGTCGGTCGTACCTGAAGATGTCGTGACCAGTGAGCAGACGGCTGCCCCGGAGATTGTTGCCTCGGAACCCGTAGCTCAGGCGCCCGCGCCTGAAACAAACGGAACGGGGCAAGCCGCCGCAAGCATGCCTGCCGCCGCCCCGGCACCTGCCGCGCCGAAGCGCGAGGACCCTATGGCGAACGCGATGATGACCCAGTCGGACTACGAAAGCATGTTCAAAGAGCTTTCGGAGGGCGATGTCGTCGTCGGAACCGTAGTTCACATTGACAAAGACGGCGTCCTGGTGGACGTCGGCAGCAAAAGCGAGGGCGTCATCCGCCTGAACGAGTTGTCGCGGGAGCCGTTCGACTCTGTTGAAGACGTCGTTCAGGTGAATGAGTCCGTCAAAGTGGTGGTCATCGGCCGCACGGACGAAGGCCAGCTTCTGCTGTCCAAAAAGCGGGCGGACTTTGAAAAAGCCTGGGACAAAGTCATTGAAGCGATGAACGCCGGGACGATTTTGCAGGCTTTGGTGACGGAGCGCGTCAAAGGCGGTCTTGTTGTTGACCTCGGCATCCGCGGCTTTGTGCCGGCGTCCCATGTCGGCTCCGGCGACTTCAAGCACCAGAACCTTGACAAGTACGTCGGCCAGAGCATCCCGCTGAAAGTTATTGAAGTGGATCGCGACCGGCGCAAAGTGGTGCTGTCCAACCGGGAGGCCACCGAAGACGAGCGCAAGCAGAAGAAAGAAACCACGCTGTCGTCGCTCAAAGAAGGTGAAGTCCGCAAGGGCATCGTCCGGCGCGTCACCGACTACGGCGCGTTTATTGACCTCGGCGGCATTGACGGCCTCCTGCACGTCTCTGAGATGTCCTGGTCGCGGATTAACCATCCGAGCGAAGTTTTGCGGAACGGGCAGGAACTCGACGTCATGATCCTGAAGCTGAAGCTGGATCAGGGCCGGATTTCCCTCGGCCTGCGGCAGATACTGCCTGACCCGTGGACGGAAATCGGCGATAAGTACAAGGTCGGCGACCTGGTGAAAGTGGAAATCTCGCGCCTAGTCCCGTTCGGCGCGTTTGTGACCCTGGAAGAAGGCGTCGAAGCGATCATTCCAACCTCGGAGCTTGCCGAGCGGCGCGTGATGAAGCCGTCGGATGCCGTCAACCCCGGCGACCAGGTGGAAGCGCGTGTTATTGAAATGCGGCCCGACGAGCGCAAGATGACGCTTTCCATCCGGCGTGCCGTGGAAGCGCCGAACGCCGTGCCGCAGCCGTATGTGCCGGAGCCGGACTTCGGCGGCGGACGCGGCGGGGATCGCGGCCGGTCGGGTCGCGGCGAGCGTGACGGGCGGCCCGTGGTCGGCGGCGAGCGTGACGGCGGGGCAGTCAGCCCGCCGCGCCCGGAGCGCCCACGGCGCGAGCGTAGCGGCGGAGGCGGCGGTGGTCGCGGCCGAGACGCAGGTTACGGCGGGGACTCGGAGGACGATTACAAAGAGTTCAAGAACTACCGCGCCAATCAGCGCGAGGAAACGTTCGGCACGAGTCTTGCGGACATCTTCGGCGAGCATTTCGGCAAAGAGCTGACCGAAGCCGAGCCGGAAGCCGAAGGGGCAGGCGAGACCGAAGCGGCTGCGCCGAAAGAATAGTTATGTCAAGAGAAGCCCCTGCAAACGCAGGGGCTTTTTTGTTGAGAATGGATTTGACGAGGGGTTGAAAACCCCTCGCTAGGAGAGGCGTCCTGCGGACGGAGGAGAGGCGGCTGCTCGCAGTCTGTCGTCTGAAAGACGCTTGACCCAACGAGGAGTTTTCAATTCCTCGTCCATCCTGTGAGGCTCACCTATGCACATTCTCGGCGTCACCGGCGGCATTGCGACCGGCAAAAGCACTGTTACCCGAATGCTGGCGGACCACGGCGCACCGACGGTTAGCGCCGACGTTGTCGCTCGCGCTCTGCTTGCGCCGGGAACGCCGACCACGGCGGCTGTTCTGGCGGCGTTTCCCGCCTGCGCTGATGCCGATGAAGCGCAGAAGATCAACCGGCGGGCGCTGGCGCAGATTATCTTTGCCGACGCCGACGCACGGCATCGCCTGGAAGCGCTGACTCATCCGCCGATCATCGCGGCGCTCCGGGCGCAGATTGCCGAATGGAGAGCGAGCGGTACGGCCCGCGCGGCGGCGGCGGAAATCCCTCTGCTGTTTGAAGTCGGCTCACAGCACGACTTAGACCAAGTGGTTGTCGCGGCCTGCGCCGCGCCGGTGCAGATTGCGCGGCTGCGTACCCGTGACGGCATTGAGGTTGCCGAAGCGGAGCGTCAGGTCGCCGCGCAGTGGCCGCTTTCGGAGAAAGTTGCGCGGGCGGACTATGTGATTTCAACCGACGAGGGTTTGGAGGACACGCGCCGTCAAGTCGCGGCGCTTTGGGAGAGTTTATGACGGAGCAAAAAGGCTTTACGCTGTGGATGACGGGGATGTCGGGGGCAGGGAAGTCTACGCTGACCGGGCGGCTGAACACGATTTTCCAGGAACGCGGCCTCAAAGTCGAGCTGCTGGACGGCGACGAAGTGCGGACGCATCTGTCCAAAGGCTTGACGTTTTCCAAAGAAGACCGGGACATCAATGTTCGGCGCATCGGCTATGTCGCGCGTCTTTTGGCCCGCAACGGGGTCATCGTCCTGACAGCCGCCATTTCGCCGTACCGAGCTGTTCGCGATGAAGTTCGGGCCGAACACGCCGCCGACGGAGTGCCGTTTGTCGAAGTGTATGCGGATGCGAGTGTCGAGGCGCTGGCGGCGCGGGATGTGAAAGGGTTGTACAAAAAGGCGCTGGCGGGAGAAATTACTCATTTTACGGGTGTCTCCGACCCTTACGAGCCGCCGCTGTCGCCCGAAGTCGCGGTGCATACCGACAAGGACAGCGTCGAGCAGTCCGTGCTAGAAATACTGGCGGTGCTGGTACAAAAAGGGTTAATTGCGTAGGAACCCGGCCTTGAAAGGCCGGGTTCCTGCGGGCAGCAAAAAGCGGCAGCCGATTGGCTGCCGCTTTTCATTTTCCTAGCCCCTACCGGTCTCGAACCGGTGATCTTCCACGTGAAAGGCGGACGTCATAACCACTAGACCAAGGGGCCGTACAAGAGACAATATACCCCAGGCCGTCTGCATTTGTCAACCTTTGCGTGAAAAAGAGAGTTTAGCGCAGGCCGGTGGCTCGCATCCGGGCTGGCAGAACGCGGCGGATACCGGCGAAATGAGCCTGGTAGTAGGACGAACTCAGGCTGTCGGCCCGGACGCCTTTATGCGCGTTCGCGGCATGGACAAACTGGCCGCCGCCGACATAAATGCCGACATGGGATATACCCGCTTTGTAGGTGTTCTTGAAAAAGACCAGGTCGCCCGGCTGGGCCTGAGCCTGCGAAACCGGGGTTCCGTGTTCGTACTGCTCCATCGCAGTGCGGGGCAGGGCGACGCCGTCGGTGGCGCCGAGGATGAAGCGGACAAAGCCGGAGCAGTCGAAGCCGGAGCGGGACGTGCCGCCCATCACATAACGGGTGCCGCGAAATGCATACGCGGCCTGGACAACGCTGCCGGAAGCAAGGGCTTTGTTTTGGGCCTGAACGGCGGAGGATGGAGTGCAATGACCTGCGTGGGGATCGTGGGCCGAAGCCGGAACAGCCGCCAAAGAAAAGAGCGAAAGCACACACGCGGCGCGGACGGCGGAAGCGCGAAAAGACACAACTGACAGCAAAAGCACAAATTCCTTTCGAGGAAACGCCCGGTATTTCTACCGGGCAATTTTTCGGAGACAAGGCATCTTAACACAGGTTTTGGTGTTTTGCAAGGCGAAATGAAAAAATAAACCAGAAAACTTGTTCCCACTGGAACTATCTTTTTCAGCCAAACGCTGTAGCAAGCGGAGGAACGTAACCATGACCAACCGCAAGACAGTCCTTGCTTTGATTCCCGCCGCCCTGGCCCTTTTAGCCCCGGCATCGTTTGCACAACAGCCCCACCAGAACTTTATTCAGCATCACCACAAGCTGGTCGCCGTTGGCGCCGGCGTCGCGACTCATCACGCGCTGAAAGTCGCCGCTCGCAACGCAAAAATGCACGGCCAGAAGCTGAACTTCGCCGAGCGGCACCCGACCCTGTCTGCCATTGGCGCGGGCGCTCTTACTAACCATGAGATCAAGGCCCACACCGCCCACTAGTGTGGCTTCCTGAAACGCTCGCTATTCTTCGGAACGGCGAGCGTTTTTTGCCGTTACTTCCGAACCAGGCGCAGCGGGACGAAGGTGCTTATGCCGTCCGGCCAGCGGTCCACTTCAAGACACGTCCACGTCCGCTCCGGCTGCCCAGCAGAGGATCGCGTTTAAGTCGGCGCGGCCTTCGGTCTCATTCATGGCTGCTCCAAACGCTGACCGATCATGCGGGCGACTTCGGGAAGAAGCGCGAACGCTTTAGGGTAGGACAGCGACCAGCACGGGACGCAGGCGGCGCGGCGGCGGCAGAGCGTGTCCAATTTGCGCCCGTCCATCCACTTCTCGATCAGCCAGGCCGTGCGCAGGTTCCGCCGCAGGGTCGCCGCCGCGTCGTCTTCCAGCAGCCGCTTGGCCGAAACCGTCTCCGGCATTCGCGGGACGGAGCGCAGGCCGCCGGTAAGCAGCGGCGACGGCTGAAGCAGGGACACGGCGGCAAGCGGCTGCGGGGCGCAGACGCGGCGGGCTGGGGGCAGGGGAACGTAATACTCTTCCTCGCCGGTGCCATAGTCGGCGGGCGTCTGGGCCGCGCAGTCCAGCCCGCGCTGGTCTACGGCTTCCCGCGAGAGCTTGGGGTACAGCGAGACCGCCGGGAACGCCAGGGCGGCGTCGCCGCCCATCCGCACGGGGACCAAATCGTCGTTGCCGAACCGTGCGCCTTGTTCCGGCAGGAACCCGGACAGCGTGGACTTGCCTGCGCCGGAGTCCGCCATGAGGGCGATATACTGCCCGGCGACTTGGAAGCCCGCGCCGTGCAGGGGAACGCCGCCGTGGGTGAGGGTGGCGACGCCAAGCCCCGCATGAATGGCCCAGGCGGAAGCGATTTCCAGCCGGTCATCGGGGCAGCCCACCGTCAGCGTCTGGCCGCGAAAGTCAATGTGCAGGGCCAGCATCCCGCGCGTCGTCATCGGCTCCAAGAGAAACCCGTCGCCGACATCGTAGATCAGCTTGGGGCGCAGCTTCCGCATGGTGCAGGAGATGTGGGCCAGCGATCCCCGCCGGATCGTCAGCCGGTCGGTGTCGGGGATAGCGCGGGGCGAGCGGCCTGCCGGGTCGCAGGGCAGGAGAAAGTCACTTTCAACCGCAAACTCGTTGATGTCGTAGCGCATAAAGGTATTCTCGTAGGAACCTACCTCCTTGCTTCGTTCGTTCCTCACTTCGCAGGGGTCCTCCCCAAAGGGGAGGACGAGGAGGCTGTGTTCGTCGACTCCTTCCCTCTCCCCGTGGGGGAGGGACCCCGCGAAGCAGGGCGGGAGGGGTTTCACTGGCGGCTAGGGGGCAAGCTTCGGCTGTCCCGGCTTCCAGTCCGACCCGCACAGCCCGCCGGATTGGAGGGCTTCCAGTACCCGCAGCGTCTCGTCCACCGATCGCCCGACATTGAGGTTGTGGGTGACGCCGTACTGCACCGTGCCGTTAGGGTCCACAATAAACAAGCCGCGCAGGGCCACGCCTTCGTCTTCCAGCAGGATGCCGTAGTCGCGGGTGATGCGTCCGGTGCGGTCGGCCAGCAGGGGAAAACGCAGGTCCGCGATGCCCTGCCGGTCGCGGGGCATCTGCATCCAGACGCGGTGGGCATGAACGGAGTCGGTGGACGCACCGAGAATGTCCGTCTCTAACTCGGCGAACTCGTCCAGGCGGTCGGACAGGGCGGTGATCTCGGTGGGGCAAACGGTGGTGAAGTCGGCGGGATACCAGAAGAACACCAGCCAGCGCCCGGCATAGTCGGCGAGGCTGACCGTGCGTACCGGGCTGCCGGCGGTTTCACCGGGGAAGGCCACGGGCGCGGTGAAGTCCGGCGCGGGCTGACCGACTTGCAGTATCTGAGACATAGGATATTTCCTTCTAAGTGATTTTTATGGCGATGGTGTTGAGGGAATTACAAAGACAATGTTGTTAAGCTGATCGGCTTTATCCCGGTTGACGGAAATTGCATGACCGTCTAACATGACGAAGTTCATACGTTCTTCGCTTCGCTCCATGCCTCCATGCCAATGCCCGACATGATTATAGTAAAGCGGGACTTCCACGGGGTCATGTTCACTATAAGGAGCAGACTGGCTCCATGCTCGCACACCGCCGATAGTTTGCCCATTGAGTGCCAGCAACGTCGTGTAAGCGTAGCTCATGCCAAATGCTTGGAAGCAGGACGGATGGGCTTCCAGCGGCACAGTTTCAAGTGAACCTGCCACGTCAAAGCCATTATCAGAGGGACAACGCCACAGATTGTGATCCTTAACGTAGCCAGCCATGACGTTGGGCAGAGTTTGGTGGTCCGCCTGCATCTGCTGGATTGCGGGCCAGTATTGGCCTTTCTGCGAGTACTCCCATCCATCCGTGTTCAAGTCGCCTGGGTCGCCACCATAAGGATAGCGGTCATCGCTGTCTTGAGCATACTGGAAGGTTGCCATGCCAAGCTGGCGGAGGTTGGAGAGGCAGGCGGCCTGTCGTCCACGTTCACGGACTTTGGCAAAGACAGGAAACAGCAGCGCAGCCAGCAGTGCGACGATGGCGACCACAACAAGCAACTCGATTAATGTGAATCCGTCCCGCTTGTTTCTCATGGATGCAATGCTTTCTGCCTTAGCTTCCGCTCAAAGCCACATATGCTGCCGGACTGCGGGGCCTGCTCTATCCTGTAAAGCGCATGAAACTAGAATATCGTGAATACGCTTTATTTCGCAGCGATACGTCGCTGTATCTCTTCTTCGTAAGCATTCTTGTCGAAACGCTCATTGAAGTGAGATTTTTGTAACTGCCTCAACATATCCTCTCCCGCACCCTCGACCGCATCTATGCGCCTTATCTTCTCGACAACTGAGAGGTTAAGCCCTGAAAGACTTTGTCTTTCTTGAACTATGCGTTCAGTGACTATCTTAAACGCCTCATTACTATTGACCGATTGCTCGTGAAGGCTAGGGTAGGCCGTGTGCGAATGAGTAACCTGATGAACTGGATCAGACTGGTGGTTTCAGATGAACGAAACCACCAGCACCGAAGCCGCAATCACTAGGCATAACATGACTGCACCCAATTTAGGATTCATTGTGCGCCTTTAGCAATTGCAGTTGTATCGTAAACAGCAGGCAGCAGCCTGGCAAGTCGCCCCCTGCAAACAGGAAGACAAAGCCATGGAGCAGGGGTCACTGCCAGGGGGCGGATTTTTATGATCCGCAACTAAGCCGTCTTCACAGTAGCCGACGGCTTGTGCACAGGCAAGCCTTTGAGCGGTTTTCGTGTCTATACATCCTTGACAATTCGGATTTGGCGGGGGTGATGAAGGGGATGCAGATGCAATGCCCGCAGTTTGGAACTCGCGTGCAACCTGCTCCGCGACTTTGTTATCTCTAGCCCGCTGTTGCATAGTTTTCCCTACTATGTGAGCCAGGTCATCTACGCTGAACATAGCGAATGTTGCCCTCGCCGATGTGATGCCGAAGCGTTTCAGTGCGTTGCGGCGCGACAACCGCTCCCGCTCAAAACGCTCTTGAGCGGTCTCACTGACAGCCCGCGTTTCCGCCGATGGCGGAGAGGCCGAGTGTGTCGTGGGGTTCTTTTGCATCTTTAGTCTCCTCTGTGTTGCCTGTTGTGGCTTCTGCTTGTTACTTTTGCAACTCCAAAACGCGGCGGACGACAAGGTCCACCATCCCGGCAAGGCGGTCTTTTTCCTCAATCCGGTCCATCACGGCCTGCGCGACCATGTCTATATGATCCTCACGGTCTTCGATACGCATAAGTGCTCCTCTCCTGTCCTCCTTTGGCGTGGTTTAGTCAGCAATAGTAGCAATTACTCTGCCGTCAGCGGAGACAGCAGCCGCTTCAGCGAGTTCTCGGCCATTTTCAGGCCAAGCTGACCCGCCGCACGGGAGCGCAGGCGGCCCTCGGCGTCGAACAAAAAGTAGCAGGGCCAGACGCCGCCGGTTTGGAACAAGTCGCCGACCGTGTGCGCGTTATCAATGGCGCAGGGGCCGTCAAGCGCGAGTTCGTCTGCCGCCGCGCGGACGACGCTGATGTCCATGTCGCTCTCCATACGGGGGCGATGCACGGACAAAAGCTGCAAGCCTTCACGCTCGTAGGTTTGCAAAAATTGCAAAACGCCCGGCATATTGATCTTGCAGATGGGGCAGGAGACGGCCCAGAACTGCACCAGGGTCGGACGGCCTTGTAGGGTCTCGCCGTCCAGCGGTTCGTTAAGCCAGTCGGTTGCGCCGTCCAGCGGCGGCAGGCAGGTTCCAATCGGTAACGGCATAGTGTTGTCACGCTCACCCCTAGAAGGGGCCAGAAAGGACAGAAAGAAGGGGCCGGAAAGGACAGAAAGAAGACAATGCCCGCAAAACCCCTTGTACTGGTGGTGTTGCGGGCATTGTCAAGGGTTAGGGGGAAACAGTTGAACTATTTTTTGAGCGAAGCTTGAGGCAGCCGAAAGCCGCTTCTGGGGGAAGCCGGAAGAACCCCTCCCGCCTTGCTTCGCAGGGTCCCTCCCCGAAGCGGAGAGGGTAAGAAGTGATGCCCTCCCGTTCTTGACCAAACTCTGCGCCCTCCCGGTTCGGGAGGGCCGACGCATGCGGCGGGGTGGGTTCCGGCTCCCTAGGGCTGGCGCGAGAGGTTTTTATTCCGCCATCGCGACGCCGATTTTGCGCTGGACGTCATCTAAAATCGTCAGGCCGGAGCGCAGCTTTTCCAGTCCGTCGCCGATCATCGGGATCATGCCGTTCTCAATCGCGGCGTCCCGCAGGATGTGAGTCTCGGCGGATTCCATTGTCAGGCGGTTGATGCGCGTGTTTGTCACCAGGACTTCATGGACGGCGACGCGGCCCCGTGTGCCTTTGCCGTCGCACTTCGGGCAGCCCGGCCCTTCCCACAAGGTCATGCCCGGCGTCACTTCCCCGCCCAGAGCGCGGTACATCGCCAGCGTGTCGGCGTTGGGAACAGCCTCCACGCGGCAGTGCGGGCAAAGCCGCCGGACCAGCCGCTGGGCGACGACGCCCGCGACGGTGGAGGCAATCAGGAACGGCGCGACCCCCATGTCCAGCAATCGGCTGACGGCCCCGGCGGCCTCGTTGCAGTGGAGCGTGGACAAGACCAAGTGGCCCGTGAGCGCGGCCCGGAAGGCGATCTCAGCCGTCTCAGCATCGCGGATCTCGCCGACCAGGACGACGTCCGGGTCCTGGCGCAGGATAGCCCGGAGCTGGCGGGCAAAGGTCAAGCCGGCCCGCTCGTTGACGTTGGACTGGGAGATGCCTTCCAGCTCGTACTCCACGGGATCCTCGCAGGTAATGATATTGGTCGTCGGCGAGCGCAGGGCGTTCAGCGCAGCGTACAGCGTCGTCGTCTTGCCCGATCCCGTCGGCCCCGTGACTAGGATAATCCCGTGCGGCTTGCGGATGAGCGAGTTGAACGACAGCAGATTGTGCGGCGAGAAGCCCAGCTCATCCAGACTCATGGACGCCGTGGAGCGGTCCAAAATCCGCATGACCACCCGCTCGCCGTACTGGGTCGGGAGCGTAGACACGCGCAGGTCAATGTTCTTGCCCTCAACCCGCATGGCAATGCGCCCGTCAAGCGGCAGGCGGCGCTCGGCAATGTCCATCTCGGCCAAAATCTTGATGCGTGAGACGGTTGCGGCCAGCAGGTTGCGCGGTACGGTCTTGATGGTCTGAAGCTGGCCGTCCACGCGGTAGCGAATCAGAAAGTCTTTCTTGCGCGGCTCGATATGGATGTCCGACGTGCGGCGGCGGACGGCCTCCGAGAAAAGCGTGTTGACAAACCGGATGACCGGAGCCTGCTCGCCCTGCCGGACATGGTCGCCTAAATCGAGTTCTTCGGCATCGGGAACGGCCAAATCCAGCGAGTCGAGGCTTGCCAGCTCAATCGTTTCCGACATCTCGGACGAATGGGCGTCGTTGCGCGACGATTGATACGCTCGTTCCAGCGCGGCCTGCAAACCTGTTTCCGACGCCAGCAGCGGCTCAATCCGGCGGCGGGTCTCGCGCTGCACCCAGTCGGTCGCTTCCACGTCCCACGGGTCCACCATCGCCAGGTGCAGCCGGCCCGGCTTGCCGTCGGCGCTGTCTTCCATTGAAAGCGGCAGCAGCAGGTAGCGCTGGGCGATCTCCGCCGGGACCAGCGCCACCGCAAATGGGTCCGGGACCTGCTGGGTGATGTTGACGTAGCCGACCTCCATCTGGACCGAGCGGGCTTCGGTAATCTGCTCCTCCGTCGCCCAGCCGTTCCCGATGAGGACTGTCCCCAGCCGCTGACCGCTTGATGCCTGCATTTCCAGGGCGTGCTTGATCTGGCCCTCCGTAGCAATGCCGTGCTCGATTAAGATGTCGCCCAGCCGTGGGATAGTCGCACGCGGGGCGCTGAATGTCTGCATGGTGGTCTTTCAATGCCTACGGTAAACTGTAAAAAAGTAAAACGGCTAAAGCCGCGAAGCCGTGACGGTCGGCGAAACGCGCCCGCCCGCCGTGACGGTAATGGTTCCCTGCGTGTCGGTGCGCCAGACGGCCGCGCCTGCCGCTTCCAAAGCGTGCAGCGTTGCCTGGTCCGGCGCAGTGGCCGGGCTGCATGACAGCACGACAATCGCCGGGGTCGCCCGGCGCAGCAGCTCGGCGGACGGCGAGCCTTCGGCAGAGGCCGCCGCTTGCAGCACTAAATCCGTACACGCGCCGGTGCATTCGATCTGCGGCCCGGCCTGGCTGATCAAATCCCGCTCGGTCTGCGCCGAGGCCGGGGCTTCCAAGAGAAACGTCGTACTGCCGTAATTGATACGGCACAGCAGCGGGTCACGTCGGAACGCATCGCCGGTATCGGGCGGCCAAAGGGTCGAGATAAAGAGACGCGACCCGATCTGGAGCGTGTCGCCCGCCCCGGCGACGCTCGACGGCACATGCCGCCGGCGGATGGCTTCCAGCGCGGCCCGGCGCGTTTGCCCGGTGTCTGCGACCGAATTGTCCCACACCTGGGATACGGAAACTCCGCCGGCCAGCAGAGCCGGGACGCCGCCGGAGCAGCCGGGCTGCGGCGACGTCAGAATCAGCAGGTCAACAGTCTGAATGCGCCGCCGCGCGAGAAGCGCCGCGACCGCCGGAGCGGCGTCCGCCGGGCCGGTGTCAACAAGAATCGTGCGTCCGTCCGGCGACTGGACCAGCGTGCAATCGCCGTTGCCGACATCCAGAAACGTCACCGTCAGCCGGGGTGTGTCCCGGTTGGGATGGCTGCGCCGCCAGGCGATTCCAAAGAGTATTCCGACGAGCGCCAGAACAACAAACAGCAGAACTGCGCTGCTGCGCCAAAGAAGCTCCGTGCTGTTTGTTCTCAATCTTGTACCTTCATTGTCGGCAAAGTCCCGGTAATTTAGAGGGCAGGAGTCCTCTTGTGAAGCAATTATGCCATAAAAACATCATCTGTGAAAAAAATCACAAGTTAGGTTGATTCGCGTTTTGCCTTACGGTATAATAAGAAGACAACAAGTGAGATTGGGAGCAGATCATGGCGACTCAAGGGCTGACGCTTGACGGCGTGGCGGACCTGCCGCAAAAAGAAGCGCTGCGGCGCATCACGGCACGGCTGTGGGCTGACCCGGACGTTGCCGCTTTATGGCTCGGCGGCAGCTTTGCTCGCGGGGCCGCCGACGAAAACAGCGACCTCGACCTGCGCGTGGCGGTTCGTTCGGACGCCCTGCCGCGCTGGCAGAGAGCTGATATGACCGCTCAGGACCTGTCGGCGCAGCTTGGCGAGACAGTGGCCGGGATAAACCCGATGCGCTGGGAAGGCACGGTACTTTACCACCTGCTTTTGACCAGCGGCCTGATCATGGACTTCCTGGTTCAGAGCGTGGAGCGGGATCCGCCGGCAGACTATACGCTTATTTTGGGATGCCGCGACGCCACGTTCGGACAGTTATTAGCGTCCGCCCAGCTTCCGCCGGCGGCGGACCCTGTGCCTGCCGACCCTGCCGTGATCTGCCAGACTGTCACCGACTTTTGGATTAACTCGCATAAGCATATCCGCGTTCTCTCCCGCAGCCTAGACCTGACGGTCCTGCACGGGCTGAGTATAGAGCAGTCCGTCTTAACACGCCTCTGGTATGCAGACGCGACCGGCCGGGACCAGGGAACGCAGCGGCCCACGATCCACAGTCTGACGCAGGTGGTGCGGGCCGTGACGGAGGCGGTTGGCCCGCGCAGTCTGGAAGTTCTCGGCTCTGCGCGGACAAACCGGGCGGAGATCAAGCAGGCCATCGAGGCTAATCGCGACGAAGTCGCCGCAGTAGGCCGTCGTCTTGCTTCACGACTTGGCTTCGTCTACCCGGATACGCTGGAACAAACAGTGCGTGAGCACTGGCAAGAGTATTGCATAGACTAAAAGGACAATGCCGAACACGCTGCGCCTGCATGATTTGACGATGGCTTACGGGCGGCGGGCGCTGTTTGCGGGCGTGTCCGCCGAAGTCTTGCCGGGGCAGTGCCTCGTTGTCGCCGGGGCGAATGGTTCAGGGAAAAGCACGCTCTTGAAGATTGTTGCGGAACTGCTCCGGCCCGAAGCGGGCCATGTCGAGCGTCCCGGCGCCTGTGGCTATGCCGCTCCCGATGTGCAGCTCTACGGCGAGCTGACCGGCAGCGAAAACTTGGCGTTTTTTGCCTGTCTGCGCGGCTTGCCGCTCATAGATACTGCCGCCTCGCTGAAACAAGTCGGTCTGCCGGCGGCGCGGGGCCGGGATTTGGTGTCGGCGTACTCGTCGGGAATGCGCCAGCGCTTGAAGCTTGCCGTATCGCTCTTGGGTGATCCGCCGCTTTTGGTGTGGGACGAGCCAACATTGGCACTCGACAGTGCAGGCCGCGCCGTTGCCGACGTGCTGCTGACGCAGCACCGGGCGGCGGGTCGAATTGCCGTGGTCGCGACAAACGACGCTGCCGAAGCGGGGCGCTGGGGAGATGCGACGTTAACCATCGGCTAAGTGATCACTGGCTTCAATGCGCGTGGGCGGTCTTTCGGAAGGACCTGCAAGTGGAAACGCGCACCAAGTATGCGGTCGGCGCGACTCTGCTGTTTGCGGTTTCAACTTTGATCGCCGTTTCTGCTGCCCTCAGCACCGCAACGGTGAAATCGGAAGTCAAAGCCGCGCTGCTGTGGATCATTTTGCTGTTCGCCGCGCTGTCGGGCCTGGCCCGCGTGTTTGTGCGCGAGGAAGAAGCAGGGACCGCGCCGCTTTTGAAACTCTACGCGCCGCCGACGGCGGTGTATGCCGGCAAGTGGCTGTTTAACTGTGCGCTGGTCTTCTTGGTTGAGCTGGTCAGCGTCTCGCTGTTTCTCTTGGTGCTGCCGCCGGGTTCCGTGAACTTCGCTCTGCTGTTCGGTGTTCTTTTCTTGGGTGGCCTCGGCCTGTCGGGCGCATCAACATTTGTCGCCGCGCTGATCTCGCAGGCGTCTTCCGGCAAAAGCGCCCTGTTCTTTGTGGTGGCGTTTCCGGTCCTGCTGCCGCTTCTGCTGATCGCCGTGCAGGGGACTATCGGGGCGTTCGACGGCCTGCCGAGCCATTTGGCAAAGTCGCGCGTCGACGTGGAAATGCTGGCGGTGTACAGCCTGGTGATGACGACGGCGTCGTTTGTGCTGTTTGAATATATCTGGAATGACTAGCCTGTTAAAATTAGGACGTGTCGGTTTGCTTCTTCTTGTCTGCGCGTCGGTTGCCGCCGGCTTCTTGTGGCTGCCGCCGGTCAAAATGTTTGTCAGTCCGGCGCTGGCCCGCATCGCCGTCTTTCATATTCCCTGCTCGATCGTCGGCTCGGTCGCCACGGCGGTCGGCGTTTGGTATGCGCTTTGCTACCTGAAGAACCGGCGTCTGGAAGACGACATCAAATCGTCGGTATCTTTGGGTCTGGCCCTGCTTTTATGGACCCTCACGACAGTCACCGGGGCGATCTTCGCGAATGCCGAATGGGGCGCGTATTGGAGCTGGGACATCAAGCAGATCAGTATTGTCATGCTGCTGCTGATTTACTGCGCGTATTTTGCCCTCCGAACGGCGATTGACGACGACCGCAAGCGGGCGACCGTCAGCGCCGCTTACACGCTGTTTGCGCTGGTCTCCGTGCCGTTTTTGACCCTCATTTTGCCGAACTCGACGCCGAACACGCTGCACCCGAAGAACACTGTTTTTAGCGGCGAGTATTGGATTGTGCTGATGGCGTTCTCCATCGGCCTGACGCTGATCTATGTCTGGGCTTTCCGCGTCCATGTCGCGCTTGAGACGGTGCAGCTTCGGCTGAACCGGCTGGCTCGGACAGCATCTCAAAGTCATATTACGCCGAAAGCGGTTGTTGCGGAAGGACGGCTGCAAGATGCCTAGCCTCGTCCCCCTGATGCTGGTGCCGCTGCTGATTTTTGTCGGCTTCTGGGCGTATCTGTGGAACCTAGACGGCAAAGTTAAGCGTCTGGAAGAAGAAATGCGGCGGCTGGAAGAACCGGAAAGCGAACTATGAAAAACAAAGGGGCCGTAATCGGCCTGATTATCATTATCGGGGCGCTGGCGTTCAGCGCCGTGGCGTTCAAGAACAATCTGGTCAACGCCGTGCCATTTTCAGAGGCGATGAAAGCCACCGACTCGGACGTGCAGATCATGGGGGCGCCGATGCCGGGGACGATGGCGTATGACAGCGCTGTCCATGCCCTCCACTTTACGATGCAGGAGAAGGCAACCGGGCAAGCTTTGGCGGTTGAATACAAAGGCCCGAAGCCGGAAGATTTGGACTCGGCGATGAGCAAGGCCGTCGCTATCAACGCGACCGGGACGTATGACCCAGCGCAGCGCGTCTTTGTCGCCGACAAGCTGCTGGTCAAATGCCCGTCCAAGTATCAAGGGCAGACGACCGATCGGAGCTACGGGAATTAGTCTAGAGAGCGTCGCGTAAAGGCGCGAGGGAGTGAACTCCACTCGCTGAATAGCGTCCTTCGGACGAGAAAAGGACCTAGCGTCAGCTCATCTTACATCCGAAGGATGCCATTCAGCGAGTGGAGTTCACTCCCTCGCCCTTCATATGCGGATTCGCTCACGCTTTTAGAACCACACCACCATGCCGTCACCACTACTCCCGCTCCTCGGAACTATTGCGATTTGGGTCGCCGTCGCCGCGCTGCTCGTCTCGATGGGCAGCTATCTTGCCGCCTGTGTCCGGCGCGACGCGCCCGGCAACGGAACGGCTTTTGTGCGCGTCGGACGCGCGGCGTTCATGCTGGCAGCGGCGGCAACCCTCAGCACAGCCGCCATGCTGGGAACGCTCTTAGTCACGCACCGCTTCGATGTGCAGTATGTCTACGACCATTCCGCGCGGGCGATGTCGCCCTTGTATTACTTCCCGTCGTTCTGGGCCGGCCAGGAAGGCTCGTTCCTGCTCTGGGGCTTCTGGATTGCTATTCTCGGAGTCGTGCTGGCGTTCACGGCGGGCGCGGCAGAGCGGCGGGTCATGCCGATTTACGGGGCCGTGTTGCTGTTTCTGATGGGAATGCTGGTCATCAAGCCGCCGTTCCTACCGACCGTAGACTCGTTCGGCATTCAAGCGACGCCGACGGAGGGCCTTGGCCTTAATCCCAACTTAGAGAACTACTGGATGGTGATCCATCCGCCGACGCTGTTTCTCGGCTTCGCCGCGCTGACGGTCCCGTTTGCCTTTGCGCTGGCGGCTTTAGGTTGGCGGGAATGGGACGGCTGGCTCAAACGCGCCCTGCCGTGGGGCTTGTTCGGCTTCGCCGTGCTGGGGCTGGCGATGATGATGGGCGGCTACTGGGCGTATGAGATGCTGGGATGGGGCGGCTTCTGGGAATGGGACCCGGTCGAGAACGGCCCGTTTGTGCCGTGGATGCTGCTGCTGGGCTTCCTGCACGCCGCCCAGATCCAGCGCGTGCGCGGGGCATTCTTAAAGCCGACCTTGTTGCTGGCCCTGCTGCCGTTTTCCGGGGCGCTGTACGAGACGTTCCTGACCCGTACCGGCGTCTTGGACAAGTTCAGCGTCCATTCGTTCTCAACTTTAGGCGGCGCGGCCAACAACGTACTGCTCGGTGTCCTGCTTGCCGCTGTCCTTGTTTCGGTTGGGGCGCTGGCTTGGCGCTCGAAAGCCATCCCGAAGAGCGAGACGGCGACCGAAGATGTGGGATCGCGCGAGTTCGGCTACACGATGGCGATTGTGCTGCTGACCCTGTGCGCGGGCATCGCCGCCGCCGGATTGTCCGCGCCGCTGCTGACTGGTATTGGGGTTAAGCTGCATCTGGCCGACTTCCAGGGGGCGGTGCGCGAAGACTACCACAACAAGGCCATGTTCCCGCTGGCTGTGCTCCTCGCTCTCGGCATGGGGCTGGGGCCGCATCTGGCCTGGCGCGGCAAGGGCGGGGCGAACGGGGTCAAGCTGGTCTGGGCGTATGCGAATTCCGTCATTGCCGCACTCGGCTTTGTGCTGGCGGCGAAGTATCTGGGGACGCCGCTGACCGGCGGCAGGCTCATTCCCCAATTACTGCTGTTCACAGCGTCGGTCTTCGCCATTGTCGCGAATGTTCTGCTGCTGTCCCGGCTGTTTCCTCGTAAAGAGCAGGCAAAAAGCGTTGTGCGCCCGGTCTGGACACTCGGTGGGACGCTGTCGCACCTCGGCGCGGCGATTATGCTGCTCGGCATTGTCTGCCTCGTCGTCTTTGTCCGCAAAGACTCGGATGTGCTGCTGGTGCAGGATCGGCCTACACAGCTTCTCGGCGGCGCGTACACGATGGTCTACCGGGGCATGTCGGGCGACTGGCAGAACGACCGCGACAATCTGCTGTTGTTTGATGTGGCGTCTACATCGGGCAAAGAACGGTTTACGGCGAAGCTGCCGTTTGCCATGCGGCCTGTCGAGGGCGGGGCGAAGAAGATCTTCGGCCATCCGGCGATTGTGCATCATGCCGGGGAAGATTTATACTTCGCGCTCAAAGACGGCCCGGACGAGTTTTACAAAACTCCGGTCATGCAGCCGAAGTTCAAGCTCGGCGATGTGAAGACAATCGGCCCGTACACGGTAGAGTTTATGCGCTTTGACAACCCGATGGGGCCGATGGTTCGGGCAACGGGGCAGGTCCCCGACGTGTTCCCGGTCTCCGCCGTCCTGCGCGTCACCTACAAAGGCGCAACCTCGCTTGTCAAGCCGCAGTTCATTCAGTACAAGAACAATCCAAACCCGAAGTCGCCGGAGCTGAAGCTGCCCGGCGGCTGGCTGGTAGGCTTTGCCGGCATGAACGCCGGAAGCAGCGACCAGGCGAACCCCGGCATGGGCGCGGCAAATGAAGCTGCGACCATCACAATGCGCGAGGACAGCGGCCCGCCGGCGCAGGCGTTTGAGCTGGAAGTGACGACGCGCCCGATGATCAGCTTTGTCTGGGTCGGCACCCTGCTGCTGTTCTTCGGCGGCTTAATCTCGATGCGCCGCCGGATTTTGGAGAACCGCCTGGAGCCGGTCGCCGACCTGGCTCCGGCCGCAAGACCCCTCCCGGCTCGTTCCTCGCCACCCTCCCCCAGAGGGAGAGGGGCAAAGCGCTCTCGCCCCTTCCCCCCTGGGGAGGGGGTTGGGGGTAGGTCGCGCGAGCTCGCGGGCAAAGGCGGAGGCCGGTAACAGTCTATGCGCCTGCGCCAGATGCTGAAATCGAAGATCCACCGGGCGACCGTGACCGAGGCCGATGTCAACTACATCGGCTCCATCACGATTGACTCGGAGCTGATTGAGCGCGTAGACCTCGCGCCGAACGAGCTGGTGCATGTCTGGAACGCCACCAACGGCCAGCGTCTGGAAACGTATGTCATCCCCGGCCCGCCCGGCTCCGGCGTCATTTGCATGAACGGCCCCGCCGCGCATCTCATCCGCGTCGGCGACGTGGTAATTATCGCCGCGTTCACCTTTACCGACGAGCCGGGGACGCCGAAGCAGATTTTAGTGGACGAGCGCAACCGCTACTTGAAAGAGTTGTAGAAGTTTATGTTTGAAGTCCGCGTTGAAAAAACCATTGCCGCCGCCCATCGCCTGTTTGACTACAACGGCCCCTGCGAGTCCCTGCACGGCCATAACTACCGCATTGAAGTCGCCTACACCGGCACCGAGCTGGACCGCTTCGGGATGCTAGTAGATTTCACCGACATCAAACGCGCCTTCAACGCTGTTCTAGACACGATTGATCACACCTACCTCAACGAGCTTCCTGCGTTTGAAGGTATCTCCCCGTCTGCCGAAAACATCGCGGCCTATATCTACCGCGCCTTGAAACAAACCCCGTTCGACCGCGCCAAGCTCGACCATGTTTCCGTCTGGGAGACGCCGACGCAAGTGGCGAAATACTGGGAATAGATCGAGGCAAAGTTTGGGGCGAACACAAGCGTCAGTGCGAACACAAGGTTCGCGCCCTACATCCTGGTCGTGTGGATCCGAACCCGTAGGGGCGAACCTTGTGTTCGCCCTTCTTGTTTCTAATCTCTGCGCTATTACACAATGGACAAGTCCCCGCTTACTCGCCTGCTTGACTTGACTGCCGGCTGGGGCGAATATGTCGAGCAGGACGAAGCTGAACACCCGGACGGCGTCCAAAGCGCAGACATCTACGCTGCTCACCAAGCAGTCGCGACATTCGCCGAGCCGTATTGGGACGCCGCCCCTGAAGTGCAGGAAATGGCCGTCCGCCACTTCGTTGACACCCGCCTTCTGCCGCTTCTGCTTGGGACAAAACCGTAACGGCTCACGGCCCGCCCCTTACTTCGGCACCGACAGCCGCACCGTAAACGGCTTCGCCGCCCCCGCCCGCCCAATTTCCAGCACCACAACCGTCTGCCGCACCAAATCGCCATAGCGGTTAATCGGCATTTTCGCGACAGCCTCTCCCTGTACCTGCGTAATTGCGTCTCCTACTTGCAGTCCGGCAAGGTCGCCGGGGCAGCCAGGCAGTATGTTTCTGAGAATCCACGGGCCGCCAGGCGCTTTTTCCAGTGCCAAACCGTCTGTGGGGTCCGTTGGAGCGCTGAAACCGTCTAATAGCGTCCAGGAAACGACGATGTTTTTCCCCAGGCCAGTGCCGCGCTTTGCGGAGACTTGTAGCAGCCTGCCGGAAATACCTCCAAGTAGGTATTTAGACTGAAGGACCGTTAGCCCATTTACGCGAATGCTATCTACATTCACGATGAGGTCTCCGACTTGAAGCCCGGCAAGACGGGCGGGGGAATTGCCCCGAAGCGCTGTAACCTTCCACCCTTGATCGGCTTGCTTGATATTCACGCCCGACCAGCCGGAGACATAACGCCCTCCGCCTGTGTACGGCTCCAAGATAAGCTGACCGTTCGGGCCGTCCAGTGTCATTCGGTAACCTGCCAAAATGTCCATGCCAAGAGACAGGCGTGTCGGCGGAGGCAGAGTGCCGACAACAACATTCGGCACGGTAAGCGCCCCTAAATCGAGTTTCGGCAGCCGAAGAGTGGGACAAATATAAGTCGCATCAAGTCTAGTATAGAAGCTGCTATAAGACGCTGCCGTGGGATGGAGCGCTTCCAGTGCCGACAGCGGGACTTGCGTTGAATCGCTCCCTGTGTCAAGTATTAAGTCGGCGTAAGTGTCAGGTGCAAGAGTGGCCCGTACAAGAAAGTTACCGTAAGTGTTTCCGCGTAGGGGCAAAAGAATCCCTCCCGGAATGTGTAGCGGCGCGTGTGGTTCGGAAAAAATCGTCAGTGTTTTGGTCGCGAGATCAAATCGCGACGTGAATGGAGCCAGCATTTCGAGGCCAATAATACCGGCGATATGCTGTCCGTGAGAGAGCTGATGCAGAAAGCTGAGGTCTAAGATATTGGCCTGCCGTGTGTCTGAAGCAACGCCGCCGCTGCGACTTTGCCCCTCAATGACGAAACCCTGAATTGGAACTTTTTGATAAGCAATGTTAACGTTGTTCTTCTCGACAGGACCGTCCTCTGCAATGCCAAGTTCTTTAGCCGCCCGTAAATCCAATGATAATGCCGCACTCGTTCCGGTATCCACAATAAACGGCAGCGGCGGCTTGCCGTTGACGCTCACTTGAACAACGGGCAGCGGATTTGTGAGTGGGTCATAGAGAAATGGAATGACTTTCCCTTGTTTCTGGTCCAGGGTTCCTGTCGCCGCCGGCTGTTCCACAACAGGGATCGTAATGCTTATCTTATCGGCACCACTTGACTCGATGGTATAATTTTTTACCTGTCGGAACTCGCCCATTTCATAGATGGAGCCTTCATCGTTGTTAAGCGCCATTCCATCGTAGAGGTCACCGGCTTTCGTGTGCATCTGCGCCAGAATATCTTCTGTTTTGACGCGGCTGTTGCCGGTAATCTTAATAGACTGAATATAGTATTCAGCCAGTGGGATTATCAAAATCCCCGTTTTCGGGTCGATATTAGGGTTGCCGCTGACATACAGGAGATGCCCTTGCTTAACGACATAGCCAGTCTGGCGGTTGAACAGGTTATTGAGGTCTTTTAGTAAAATGTTTGCGTTCAAGATTTGACCCGGCTGGGTGTTCATCTGCGCGGTCAGCTCGCTGAAGGGAACCGACGGTTTTCCACCAGCGGCGTTGGTGGTGAACTTGATGGTCTGAATGACCGGATTTTCGGACACGGTGTAGGTCACGTCGACGCCGCCTGCGGGGTCAGGGGTCTCCTTATCAGTGACTGCAGAAAAAAAGCCAATGCCTTTGATGGCAGCCACGTCTTTGGCGGCGGCTTCGGGCGTGTAAGTGTCGCCGGGGGCAGCGTCAGGATGGCACGGACGGTGTCAAGGAGGATGTTTTTCGTGCCGAGAATGGTGATGTGGGCGATTTTGCCGGTGAGCGGCGGGGACGACGGCACTTGGGCGGACGTGCGGCTGAGACAGAGGGCGGCGATGAGTAGGGCGAACAGCAGGGTGGCGTGTTTCATAAGAAACAATTCGCGCTTGCTTGTCAACTCTCCTGCTTGGCGCTGGGCCGTTTCACTCCTCGAACTCCAATCGGGCGTTTTTGAGTGTGATTTCGTCGCCGTAGATCTTGCTGATGTGGCCGCTGACCCACAAAGGCGTGTGCTGGACCAGGCTGTTAAGTTGCGGGTACTTGGACTTGTGGACATCGCACAGCACCCAGGGGTAACTGCCCCGGTCTAGGAGCATGAGGCGCACGGAAAGCGGGCTGAGGACGATGACGGACTCAAACGTCACCTGCCACCGGACGCCCATTCCGAGATACGACTTGATCGCTCGCGGCTGCTGCAGCGGCGGAACAGCTTGCAGGGCAGCTTGAATCTCGCTGGGGCGCGGCTCTAAAGCATACCCCTGACGCCGCACGGCCTGAGTATGCAGTACGGCCCACACCGCCAGCGCCGCTCCCAGCGCAATAAGGCACAGCACAAACGCGGTGCCGTCGGAAATGTGCATTGTTGGTGTCCTTTTCTTGCCTGCCATTGTAGCATAGTTTCCGCAACAGAGTTTCTTTAGAACACCCCCGCAAAAGTATGGTACAAACCTGGTGAAAATCACGGGAGAAGAATATGCACGAATTACAGGCGATGGATTTGGCGCGTCATGCCATGCTGGTCTCGCTTCAGATGTCCATGCCGATTTTGGTGTTGTCGCTGGTCATCGGGGTCATCGTCTCTTTGTTTCAGGCCGTGACGCAAATTCAGGAGCAGACGCTGACGTTTGTGCCGAAGATCATGGCGCTGGTGCTGGCGCTGACGGTGCTGGGGCCGTGGATGCTGCACACGATTGTCGGGTTCACGGCGGGCCTGTTCGGCAGCCTGCCGACGGTCATTCGCTAGGACACTTATGTTTGACTTAGCGGCGTTTTCTGCCGACTCGTTTTGGGCCTTTTTACAGGTGTTCGCTCGTGTGTCGGCGCTGTTCATTTCCGCCCCGGTGTTTGGGGCGACCGAGATACCCGCGCAGGTGAAGATCGGACTTTCGGCTCTTCTTTCGCTGGTGCTGCTGCCGCTGGTGAAGGTGACGGTCACGGCGCACGTTCCGGGAACGGTGTTCGGCATGGCGGCAGTGATCTTGGGGCAGGCACTGATCGGCCTGCTCATTGGCTTCGTTGTCTCGCTCCTGTTTGTCGCGGTCCGCATGGCTGGAGCGCTGATAGACTACCAGATGGGCTTCACGCAGGCCGCGACGTTTAACCCACAGTTCAACGAATCGGTTGCCCCAATTTCGAGCTTCCAGTACCGCTATGCCCTGGTGCTGTATTTGATTGCCAACGGCCACTGGCTGCTGCTGGCATCGCTGGAGCGTTCATTCGTGAAGCTGCCGGTGTCGCAGCTTTCGGTCGCGGGCCTAACCCATTCCTTCGCCGACATCACGTTCCAGATGCTGCTGGCGGGGCTGCAAATCGCCGCGCCCGCCGCCGCAGTGCTGATGGTGACGGATGTGGCGTTTGCGTTTCTGAACCGGGCCATGCCTTCGATGCAGGTCTTTTATGTCGGGATGCCGCTGAAAGTTTTAGTCGGCTTCGTGGTCGTCATCGCTGCCCTGCCGCTTTTGACGGCGGTGGTGACGCAGATGACGGCCTCGTCTCCTGACGGCGTCGCGCTGCTGCTGCGCGGGATGCATAAGTAACGAATGGCCGACGGCGAAGAAAAATCATTTCCCGCGACCCCCAAGCGCCGGGCGGAAGCGCGGAAGCGCGGGCAGGTGGCCCGAAGCGCCGAGTTCGGCGCGGCGGCGACGTTGCTTGCCGTGGTGGTGGCCCTGCACCTGCTGCTGCCGGGCGACGCCGGAACCAGCCTCATCCGGGACACCCAGGCGGCATTTCGCTTTAACCCCCACGACGCCGCGTTTACGTTCGAGACCGTCCGGCAGTGGCAGCTTACAGGCTTAATGTGGGGCGGGAGAATCCTGCTGCCGGTTGCCCTGCTGGCAGTTGTGCTGGCGCTGGTCTCCGGCATCGGACAGGTGGGCTTTGCGGTGACGCCCGAAGCGCTTCATCCGAAGTGGGAGCGTCTGAACCCGGCCACGGGCTTGAAGCGCCTGGTGTCCCTGCGTGGGTCGGTCGAAGCCTTGAAGGGCCTGCTCAAAATGGGCCTGGTCGGCGGCATCTGCTTCACGGCCATTCGGAGTGGGGTTCAGTCCGGCGATCTTTTAGCGATTATGCGCGAGCCGCTGCCCCAGACAATGGCCGTCGTCGGCGCTCTGCTGTGGACCATCGGCCTGCGGGTCAGCGCGGTGCTGCTCATTTTAGCGGTTGCCGACTATGCCTACCAGAAGTACGACTTTGAAAAGTCGCTGAAGATGAGCTTGTCGGAGATCAAGCAGGAAAACAAGCAGTCGGAAGGTGACCCGCAGATCAAGGCGCGGGTGCGCCGCTTGCAGCGCGAGATGTCCAAAAAGCGCATGATGGCCGATGTCCCGACCGCCGATGTCGTCGTGACGAACCCCACCCACTTTGCGGTTGCCTTGAAATACGAGCGCGGGTCGTCGGCCCCGAAAGTCGTCGCGAAAGGCCAGGACGAGATGGCTGCTCGCATCCGCGAAGCCGCGCGGGAACACAAAGTCCCGCTGGTCGAGAACAAGCCGCTGGCTCGCTCCCTCTACGCTTCCGTCGAGATTGGCCGCGAAATCCCACCCGATCTGTTTGAAGCCGTCGCCCAGGTGCTGGCGTTTGTCTACCGGACGCATGGGCGGCGGAAGTAGGAACCCACCAAGAACCCCTCCCGCTCATTCTTCGCTCCCTCCCCTGTTAGGGAAGGGCCACGAATTATATCTGGGGTGCTGCGTCTTGGCGAAAGGCTAGGAAGCATTGCGCTCTTGCCCTTCCCTAATAGGGGAGGGAGCGAAGAATGAGCGGGAGGGGTTCTTCTCGCCAAAAAAAGCAGGAACAATTCTTAAAAGTCGCGAATAATCCAGGAACATTTACTAAGCGAACGTCGTCAGCAGAAGGATTTTCCAATTATGATGAACGGACCAAGCGCGATGCAGCAGGCAGTCGCGGCAAGACAAACACAGGTAGGGGGCGACTGGTTCTTCTGGATCGCCGGGTTTTCGGTCGTCAACTCCGTGCTGGCGCAAGTGAACGCCAGCATTCACTTCGTCATCGGCCTCGGCACGACGGAGATCTTCGATTCGGGCGTCACCGGCCTCCCGAAAGGCGCAGTCATTGCACTTGACCTGCTGGCCGCCGCGTTTTATGTGCTGTACGGCTTCTTCGCCCGCAAAGGCGCCCGGTGGGCGTTTATCGTCGGCGCGGTCTTTTACCTGCTCGACGGCTTATTGCTGTTAGTCGCTAAAGACTGGCTCGCCGTCGCATTTCATGCTTACGCGCTGTTCCGCATCTTTCAGGGTTTTCAAGGCGCACAGCAGCTTAACCTGCTGCGGAAGCAGTCAGCGGGCTACGCGGCCAGTGGCTATGTCCCGCCGCCCACGAACCCAAACAGCGATGTTTGGCCCCCACCGCCGAGCGCCTAGCCGCATGTGCTATAATAGCGGCAATGGAACTTATTCTTTTTATTGACGGCGCGTGCAAAGGCAACCCCGGTGCCGCCGGAATTGGGATTTTGGTGACTGATAGCGACGGAACAACACTTGCCGAAATCGGCGAGGGCATCGGGCAGACGACCAACAATGTCGCCGAGTACAAAGCGCTCATCCGGGGTCTGGAAGAAGCCAAAGCACGCGGCGCGGCGCGGGTGACGGTGCATACCGACAGCCAGCTTATGGCTCGGCAGATGGAAGGGCGCTACAAGATCAACGCCCCGCATCTAAAAGCGCTTCAATTAGAAGCGCAGGCGCTCTGCCGCTTGTTCCCCGGCGGCGTGACGCTGACCCATATCCTGCGTGAAGGCAACGCCCTCGCCGATGAGCTTGCCAATTTGGGCGCACGGCGCAACTGAAGGAGCGGTCACAATGCGACTGTCAAGACTCTTGGTGTTTCTGCTGCTTATAGTGGTGGGGTCCGTCAGCTTCATCACTTTCCCCCGAGACTTCACAGCCGCGATTGCAGCGTTCAGTTTTTTGTCATTCTATGCCCTCTGTCCAATCCTTGTTCAGCATGACCTGAAGAAGTGGCTTGTTCCGTGTGGGTTTGTGCTGGCCTTATTTCTCATCTGCCTTTGTTACATTGCAAGCTTGCTGATTTTGCCATATTCGCCGCAAATCGCACATCGCCTGCAAGTTGATTGTTTTTTCGGGCCGATTTTTGCATTTGGGCAGCTCCTCTCTGAGGTTTGTTCGCCTGCTCAGAAACGTGTCACCGAAGACCATGCCGTGAACGGCACGGCTATTGAGCGAAGACGCTGAAAACTACGCCTTCGGCGCACTCGGATTTATCTTATACTCTGTTCCATCCCTAGCCCCGCGAAGCGGCGGGTTCCCGGCGTCCGCGCCCAATAGCCGTGTCCTTTAGGACAGGGTTCTTTATGCCTTTATCTTTATCATAAACTATGTGCCCTTATTGCAGCTTTAAAAACCCGCCCGGTACACCCGTCTGCGGCCAGTGCGGCATTCTTCTAAAACTCGGCAAGACCAGCCGGGCGGTTCCGGCGACCGGGACCCACAGCGGCGGATTATCGCTGCTGCGCGGTATTCTGCCCGGCAACAAGATCAAGCACCGGCACGGCGTTTTGCTGGCGCAGATCGCCGAAATGGGAACACAGGTGCAGGAACACGCGGAAGGGGAGCTGAAAGACGCCGCGCTGGCCCCCGCCGCCCGGCTGCGGCTGGCGTCGCTGTTTCTCTTGCAAGGGGAAATCGAGAAAAGCATCCACTGGTTCCAGCAGGCCCGGCAGCTCGGCAGCGCCGACGCCGAGTTCTTCAACAATGTCGGGGTCGCGCTGGCAAAGCGCGGGGCGGCAGCGCAGGCGCAGGAAATGTTTGCGCGGGCCGCGCAGGTCGGACCTAAATTTGTCGCGCCGGCGGCAAACCAGGCTCATTTGTTTGCCACGCACGGCGCCGAGCCGGACCCCGCCGGAGAGCCGGCGACCCTGGCTGAACTCCAGCGGGCGATGAAGCTGGAGCCGAAGAACCCAACCCTGTACAACTGCCTGGGGCTGGTCTTCTGCCGGGAGCAGCGCTATGACGAAGCTGCGTTGCAGTTCCGGCAGGCCTTGATGCTGGCCGGGGACAACCCGGCGCTCAAAGCTGATGCCCACAACAACCTCGGCCTGGCGCTGACTTTGTGCGGCGACGACGGTGCGGCGGAGTTTGAGGCCGCGCTAGGAAGCGACCCGGCCCATGCCCCCGCGCTGGCGAACCAAGCGCTGGCCCAGATGAAGGCGGCAGGCGGGACGCCGGAAGCCGAGAAACTCGCGCGGGCCGCCCACATTGATCCGGCCTCCGCCGCTGTCCGCGCCGACTACGGCTACGGCTTGTGCCGCCTGGGCGCGATCAACGACGGCATTCTCGTACTCCGGGAAGCGGTGGACTTGAACTCTCAGCTTTGGGAAGCCTGCGCGAACCTCGGCAAAGCCTATGCGGACGGCGAGGCGATGGACAGCGCGGACCGCTATGCGTCCCGCGCCGTTCAGTTCAGCCCGCACTCGCCGGCCTTGCTGACGACGCTTGGCGTTATCAAGACCCAGCAGCGCCTTATCCCGCAGGCGATCCAGTATTTTCAGGCTGCCGTCAAGCTCTGGCCGCAGTCGGCCCTGGCGCACACGAACCTTGCCGTCGCGCTTGGGCTGTCGGACGAGTTCGGCGAAGCGGGCGTGCATTTGAAGCGGGCAGCCCAGCTTTCCCCGAAAGACGCTGCCATTCCCGCCCAAGTCGGCTGGCTGCACCTGCGCCGGGAAAGCATCACCCTGGGACTGGAAGAACTCGGCGTCGCACTGAAGCTGGACGAGCATATCCCGGAAGTCCACAACAACTATGGGGTCTGCCATATCGCCATCGGCAAGCCGGAACTGTCGTTCCCGAACTTCACGCGGGCGCTGGAGCTGCGCCCCGATTTCTACGCGGTCCATTACCAGTGGGGCTACGCCCATGCGCTGCTGAAAAACGAGAGTGCCGCCATGCGCGAGTGGGACCTATCGGTGCGCCATGAGCCGCAGAACGCCGACTGCCGCTCGAACCGGGGGATTGTGTTTTACCAAAAAGGCCAGATGGACGACGCCATTGCCGAATTCCGCGCGGTCGTCGGCCTGCGCCAGACCCGCATGGAAGACTTTTCCAATTTGGGGCTAGCCTACGCCAAGGCCGGCAAAACGCTTCAAGACATGGCGAAAGCGTCCAAAAAGATAAACGACCCACGCGGCAAGCAGGCCTTAGAGCGGCACAAGCAGGCGATTGATATGTTTGACCGCGCCCTAGCGCTGGACCCGCGCAATGTCATGCTGCATTCCAATCGGGGCCTGGCCTGCTTTTTCGCGTCCCTGCCGGAAGAAGCGATGAAGGAATGGGGCTTGGTCTCGAAGATTGACCCGGCCTACGCGAATCGCCGAGGCAAGCGGCTCCAATCGGAGTATGACGACTCGCAGATCGCGTTCGTGCCGTTTTCAGTCCCCGACCGGGCCGCGCCGGTTGCTCCGAAGACCGCCGGCTTCCTGCCGCGCTATGTTCCGGGCTATGACACGGATGAATGGAACCTCATTCTCAGCGACCCCGCGCTATCCCGCTTGTCCGATTTGCGCCGCGAGCTGCGCCATGTGGACCGTACCCTGGCCGCGCAGGGCGGGAAGTAAGCCCGTTCAACGAACCCCTCCCGCTCATTCTTCGCTCCCTCCCCTAAGAAGGGAGGGCCTGAGTTCCCGAAAAGAGCGCTCCAGACCGGCTTCCTGTCATTGCCTCTCTTACCCTCCCTTCCTAGGGGAGGGAGCGAAGAATGAGCGGGAGGGGTTCTGGTGGCTGCACACAAAATACCGCCCTCGGTACAAAGTGTACCGGGGGCGGTTTTTGTCGGTCTATGGAAACGGGCCGGGCAGGCCGCGTAAGGGGAGGCGGCCCGGCGTCTCCGTTGACACCGAACCGTTCCCACAAATTACGACGGCGTTTCCCCGCTGTTTGTTCCCGCGTCCAGCGTCACAACCGTATGGAGGCGCAGCGCGTGCAGGGCAAGCTGAAGCGCCTGCCGCTCCTTCGGCGTTTCAGCCAAGCCGCCGGGCCCCAGCCAGGACGCGACCAGCTTGCCCAGACGCTTCTCGGCGTACTCGTCGGCCCAGCGCTCGATCTTTTGTTCCACTAAAGCCGCTTTTCGGGGCGGGGCGGCGCGTTTGTTTAAAAAGCGCGTGACATGATGCCCGACTTCGTGGAACAGCGTGTAGCCTAAGTGGAGCCGCAGGGCAAAGCCCAGCACTTCCGGCGGCAGGCGCAGCAGAGGCCGGATATGGGGCTGAACGTACAGGTCAATCCCGACGCCCCGGTGGTCCAGCCGCCAGATGCCGAGCGCCTTGCCGCGCGGGTCCTCGTCTTCCACCGCGATCATCGCAAGCTGCCGCAGATGCTCGCGCGGCAGCAGCGCCAGTGCGTCCTCCACGGCGGCGCGTATCAGCTCCGTGCCGCCGATCTCCGTGTAATCGCCCGTCAGTTCCCATTCCAAATGCATAGTGTATGATAGCCGCCCGCGCCCGGTTTGGGAAGCGTTCGAGAAAATATTTTTTGGTATCTTGTGAATTTTTGCGCTATGGGCGTTTTTTGGTTGACAAACGCCGAAAACGATGTCATCATAGGGCAGGTTTGGTTGTTTGGCTCAGCAACGTATGGATAAGAACATTCCACGGAAGAACAGCCGCATTTTGGAAGCACTCGCCGAGCGCATGGCGCAGGGAGTGTACCTGCCGGGAGCGCGTCTGCCCGCCGAGCGTGATCTCGCAGCGGAGTTCGATTTGGACCGCTCGGCAGTCCGGGCCGCGCTGGTGGAGCTGGCCCGCACCGGGCAGATCGTCCGCGAGCCGGGCTGCCGCCCGCGTGTGGGTCCGGCGTCCGGTGTCCGGCCTGCTCCGCGCACCCGGCCCCGGCCGGCGTCTCGCACCATTGCGGTCATCCTGCCGCAGCACGCGGCGGACCACGGCTCCCGTGAGATCATGCGCGGCATCGCCCATGTCCTGCACTCGCAGGAAGCGCCGTACCGCCCGCTGATGTTCGACCTGAACCTGCGGACTGCCCCGCGCGGCGTTTTAGAGCACCAGGCGTGCGCGGCGGTTTTAGAGGAAGACATTGCCGGAGCGGTTGTCTGGCCGACCCTCGAGCCCGGCTCGCTGGAAGGCTGGCGCGGCGTGCAGAGCGCGGGCCGCCCGGTGGTCTTCGTAGACCGCTGCGACGACGATTTTTTGTGCGACTTTGTCGGCGTTGACAACTACGATGCCGCGAAAGACGCGACCCGGTTCCTACTGGCGCTCGGACACACGCAGATTGTCCATCTGACGCGGGACCTTCCGGCCTCGTCGGTGGCCCAGCGGATTGACGGCTACCGAGACGCGCTGACCGAAGCAGGTTTGCCGTTCTCGTCGGAGCGGGTTTGGTCTCTGCCGACCGAAGCGTTTCCGCAAGGCGTGGAGGCGCTGGCCGACCGCCTGCTGGCGCAGGTCCCGCTGCTGACCGCCGTGTTTGCGGTCAACGATCAGGTCGCGCACACGCTGATTGCGGCTTTGGAAGCGCGGGGCAAGGCTGTCCCCGGCGACATCAGTGTGCTGGGCTTCGATGACGACGACCAGTATTCGGCGCGTCCGGCCCTGCTGACTACGGTGCGCCAGCCGTTCGAGCGGATCGGCCAGCGAGCCGCCGCACTTCTTTTGCGCCGTTTGGGTCCAAACCCGCCGCCGGCCTACCAGCACGTCTTACTGCCGACGGTTTTAGTAGAGCGCTCTACCTGCCGAAGCCTAGAGAAATCACCGTAAGATTTCTCGCCGAACAGGCTTTTCTCTTTCTTCCAATCCGACCTGAGCCGCCGCCGCCTCTTCAATTATCCTAAGCACTGCCGCTTTGACTGTCTCATCCGCCTTCGGGCATTTCTGTCTTTCTCGGCATCACAAGGAGAACACCATGAAGAAACGTCTTGGTTTCACGCTCATTGAACTGCTCGTCGTCATCGCCATCATAGCGATTCTCGCCGCCATCCTCTTTCCCGTCTTCCAGAAAGTCCGGGAGAACGCCCGCCGCGCTACCTGCGAAAGCAACCTGAAGCAGCAGGCGCTGGCTTTGATTCAATACACCGGAGATTACGACGAGAAGTATCCTATCGGCAATGCTTTTGATGCCGGTACCTGGAACATTGATTACGGCGGCTGGCAGTATCCTTGCGACAACACTGCCAGGGAAGCAAACACTGACTGCACGGTGTGGGCAAACGCCATGCAGCCATACGCTAAGGCGATGCGTTTGACCGAATGCCCATCCTCGACCGAGAATTTTGATTTCTACAATTACAAAGACAACCGGGCCGGTACAAACTACACTTACAACGGCGACTTGCAATCCTCAAGTCAGAACATCGTTGTTCAGCCTGCGTCTACTGTTCTTCTTTGGTCAGGAGACTTCGGCGTCAGGCGGATTGGTCGTGCGATTGCGTCACCTGAGCTTAACTGCCCAGATCCTAAAGCCGCCTGCGTCTATGTGGCTGGCACTGCGGCCTGCGGCGCAAATCCAAATGCAGCGACGGGTTGCAATGGGGCCACGGACTTTATGAACGCTTATGGTCCGCCCTACTATACCCACACGCAAAAATGGGTGCATGGCGAAGGGGACAACTTTGCCTTCACGGATGGTCATGTCAAGTGGAACTCACTGCATGGCGATCCCAAAAAAGATCCCTGGCAGCTCACCGGCGCTGGAGGTGATACTACCGGCGGCCCCAACGTTTATCCCTATTATACCGATCCAACGATGTCTCACGGTTGCTTGTTCGCACCAGACAATCCGTGCAATCTGTAAAGATGAGGTGTCAAGATTGAGTAGACTTGTTTTGATGCTTTTGGTCTTTGCGATGGGGACTGCAACGATGGTAGGCTGCGCTAAACACGAAGAGGATGACACTGCCCCAAGTTCGTCATCCGCAGCTTCTACGCAAGGTGGAGCAGCTAAGTCGGCACCCACATATGCCGTCAAGTCACAGCCTGCGAGAAAGCCTATGCACCCGTAGTCTCACCTAAGCGCGGCACTGTCTCCGCAAGACGCAAAAGCTCAGCGGCAGCAATGGGTAGCTGCCGCTGATTTCTTCTCCAAAGAACATTTCTTTGCCAGACGTAGGTATTTGCTTGAAGAGCGCTATGACTAAACGCATATCTTCTTTGCGCCGCCGCGTGCTACTCGCTGTGGCTGGGCTGGGTCTGCTGGCGGCATCCACGCATCTGTCCTTCGCCGCTGCGCCGGCGCCGGTAGACTGCGTGCGCCCGCTGGTCGGGACTGACGCGCACGGGCATACTTATCCGGGCGCGACCGTGCCGTTCGGGTTTGTCCAGCTTAGCCCGGACACGCCGCTTCAGGGCTGGGACGGCGCTTCCGGGTACCACTATTCGGACAGCAGTATTCTTGGCTTCAGCCATACGCACCTGTCAGGAACAGGCGTTGGCGGGCTGGGCGACATTCTGGTGATGCCGACGGTCGGCGCTGTCAACCTCAACGCGGGGACGCCGGGGAACGGGTACTCGTCACGGTTCTCCCACTCGCAGGAAACGGCGTCGCCGGGGTATTACAAAGTTTTCCTGCAAGACCCGCAGGTGACGGCGGAGCTGACTGCGACCGCCCGGTGCGGCTTCCACCGCTACACGTTCCCGCAGACCGACCGGGCGCACATTGTTTTGGATTTGGCCCATGGGATCAACAATGATCCGGTGCTGACGACACTCCATGTCGAGAACGCCACCACGATCTCCGGCTCGCGGGTGTCAGACGGGTGGGGCGGGCGGCGCGAAGTCTTCTTTGTGATGCAGTTCTCCCGGCCCTTCGACTCGGCAGGCATTGAGCAGGACGGGCGGCGGCTTCCGGCGGGCAGCGCCGAGGTGTCCGGCAAGTCGGTCAAAGCGTTCGTCAACTACCAAACGGCGGCGGGCGAGGCGATCTTGGTCAAAGTCGGCCTGTCCGGGACGGGGGTAGACGGCGCACGAAAGAATTTAGCCGCCGAGCTGCCGGAGTGGGACTTCGGCGCGGTTCACTCCGCCGCCGCCGGCTTGTGGAGCCGGGCTTTGGACGCCGTGCAGGTTGACACGCCAAGCCCAGCCATCCGGCGGACATTCTACACCAACCTGTACCAGTCGCTGATTGCGCCCGTGCTGTACAACGACGCCGACGGGACTTACCGGGGATTGGACCACCGCAACCATCCCGGCGGCGGCTACCAGAACTACACGACCTTTTCCCTGTGGGACATCTTCCGGGCCGAAAGCCCGCTCCTGACCCTGATTCAGCCGTCGCGCGTCCCCGACATGACCCACTCGCTTTTGATGGAGTATCAGCAGTCGGGAACGGGCCGAACCCCGATGTGGCCGCTCTGGGACAACGAGACTTACACCATGATCGGCTATCACTCCGCGCCGGTCATGGCGGATGCGTACCTTAAGGGCCTCGCGCCCGCCGACGCCGAAGCCATGTACCAGGCGCTGCGCGAGACCGCAATGCAGGACAACAGCGGCCTGAAGGAGTACCGCGAGTCCGGCTATGTACATTCCACGCCCTACGGCCAGAAACAGTCAGTTTCCCGAACGTTAGAGTATGCTTACGACGACTGGTGCATCGCCCAGATGGCGCAAAGGCTCGGCCATGCCGAAGATGCCAAGCTGTTCCTGCGCCGGGCCACGAACTACCGCAACGTTTATGACTCCACGACTGGGTTCATGCGCGGGCGCAAGGCCGACGGCTCCTGGCGCGGTCCGTTTAACCCGAAGCAGCTTGTTTGGGCCGACTACACGGAGGCGAACGCCTGGCAGTATACCTGGGCGGTCATGCAGGATGTCCCCGGCCTCATCCAAATCATGGGCGGCGACGCGGCGTTCGTCAGCCATCTGGACGGTTTGTTCGACGCCAAATCTGATTACATCGCCGACATTTCGGACATCACCGGGCTGGTCGGGCAGTACGCGCAAGGCAACGAGCCGGTGCATCATGTCGCGTATTTGTACAACTACGCCGGGGCGCCGTACAAGACCCAAGTGCGAGTACGGCAGGTGATGAAACTGTATGACGACACGCCCGCCGGCCAGTGCGGCAACAATGACTGCGGGCAGATGTCCGCCTGGTACGTCTTCAGCGCATTAGGCTTCTACCCCGTCAACCCGGTCGGCGGCGTCTATGTCTTGGGCAGCCCGCTCGTTAGCCGGGCGACGATCCAGCTTGACCAGGCCCACTACGGCGGCAAGACGTTCACGGTGATCGCCGCCGGCAACTCCGCGCAGAACCTGTACATCCAGTCGGCCAGACTCAACGGCAAGCCCCTCCTGCGCTCGTGGTTTACTCAGGCCGAACTGGCGTCCGGCGGCACCCTGCGGCTGGTCATGGGGCCGCATCCCAAAAAAACCTGGGGCCAGGCCCTCGCCAATCGCCCGCCGTCGGGAATGCCCGCCGGCATGAAGTATGCCTCCCTGCCGGCGCCGTCCGCGCCGGTCCGAATTGTTAATCTCGCCCTGCCGATCCGCATCCTCTGCGGCGGCGACACGCCTGCGGGCAGCTTTGTCCCCGACCCGAACATGAGCGACGGCAGCGTCAATAGCGCGACGCCCACGATTGATACAGGCGCTCCCAACGCCGCCCCGGCGGCGGTCTACCAGAGTGAGCGCTATTCTCGCGACTTTTCCTACACGATCCCTGTGCCGAAGAACCGGGCGTACACGGTCCGCCTGCACTTCGCCGAGATTTTCGACAACGGACCAGGCCAGCGGGTCGAAAACATCGCGATCAACGGCAAGCCCGCCTTGACGAACTTCGACATCTTCGCGGCGGCAGGCGGCCTCGATAAAGCCGTCGTGCGCGAGTTCACGGATATTGTGCCGGATGCCCACGGGAACATTGAAATCCATATCACGGCGGCAAAGAACAGCCCAGACCAAAACGCCAAAATCAGCGGCATTGAAATACTCACGCCTGCTCAGGCGGCGGCTCGGTAGACAAACCTTACCCGTTCCTTAGGAGACCCATGAACCGATTCCTCCCTCTGCTTGCTCTGACACTAGCCCTGCCAGCATTGGCGCTCCTGCCTGCGCCGGGGTTCGCCCAGAAGCCCCATTCCGTTCCCGTGCCGCCTGCCGGGCCGGTGGAGGCGCTGGTTTACTCGACGATGCCATCTACGAACGCTCACCGCCCGGAGATGGCGCTGGACGGGAACTCGAACACCTACTTCCAGACGGTGTACGGCATGGACGACGGTGACGATTTTGAGGTCATTTTGTCGCGGGCCATTCCTGTCCAATCTCTGCAAGTGGTAACGGGGGATACGGATCATCAAGACCTGCTGACAAGCGGCATTCTGGAAACCTCGCCCGATTCCGTCCATTTCACGCAGGCGGCGACGTTCGGCGCGGACGGCACGGCGTCGGCGACCGGGCGGCGGCTGGTGCGGGCGATCCGCATCCGGCTCAATCCGAACCAGAACGTCTCAGCGCTGGTCGTGCGTGAGATGAGCGTGAACTCGCCGGTCAAGATCGCTCCTGTGCTGAGGGGGCCGGGGCGCGGGTTTGTGGACATCTCGCAGGCGCCCGAAGTGGCGGTCTGGGCGGCGACGGCGGAAAAGCAGATGGAACAATCGTGGGACGACACCGCCGCGCTGCTGTATACGGATAAGTTTATCACCCCGAACGCCGTCAACGTCGTTTACAAGACGGGGCCGGATGTTACTGGAGTCGCCGCGACCGGCGGCGGTGTGATGACTGTAAACTCCGCCTGGTGCCGTCCTCACCCCGACGACACCGGCCTGACCGTCCACGAGACCGCCCATGTCATCCAAGCCTACTCGGCGTATGACCCGGTCTGGCTAGTGGAAGGCATTGCCGATTACGCCCGCTGGGTCAAGTTTGAGCCGGAACACTTCCACCCGCGCATCAATGTCAAACGCGCGACCTACCACGACTCCTACCAGACGACCGCAACCTTTTTAGGATGGTGCGAGCTGCATTACGACAGCCGCCTCGTCTCGAAGCTCAGTCAGGATGTCCGCTTCGGCGCTTACAAAACGGCGCTGTTCCAGCGCTATACCGGCAAAGATGTGGACGCGCTTTGGTCTGAGTTTATCGCTGCCTATCAGGCCGACCCCGCCGGCATTTTGACCCCGCCGGTCGCTGCCGCCGACAAGCCGCGCGTCCTGCCCGCCATCCGACCCGGCTCCGGTACGCCCGCAGACCTATCGGCCTCGTACAACACGGTCGGCATTGCGTCCGATGGCAAAACATTCGCCCTCACGAGCGGTCTTGACGGCGGCGGCGTGTCCTACTCCGGTGCGCTCTTAGGCCGCAGCGTCACCTGGCAAAATGTCCCCTTTAGCCTCGGCCCGCCCGACGCCCTCGACACCGTTTCCTGCCGGGGCCAGGTCGTCCCCCTGCCGTCCGGCGCGTATTCCGGCCTCTGGCTGCTCGGCGCGGCCATCAACGGCGGCCGCCGCAGTCAAGACCTCACAGTCACTTACACCGACGGCACGACCGCCGCGCTGACCCAATCTTTCAGCGACTGGTATGCACCCGGCCGTTTTCCCGGCGAAAGCCGCGCCGTGTCCATGCCCTACCGAAACAACGGAGACGGCAGCAAAGATTCGCGCACCTTCTATGCCTACTCCTACGGCTTCAGCTTAGACCCTGCCAAGACCGTCCGCAGCCTGACCCTGCCGGCGGACGAAAGCGTGAAGCTGCTGGCCGCGACGCTGACGAAGTAAGAACCCCGAAGCCGAAAGCCCCTACCACTGCCGCTTTATTCCCTGCATCAGCGGCGGACAGGCGCGGATCGCCGTGCGCTTGCGGAAGCCTTCCGCCCAGCGATGCCGGCTCGCCATGTGCCGCGCCATGTACCAATGCACTGCCGCCGGCGCTTCCCAGCCGACCGCGCTTGTGTCCATCCCTCGCGCCTCCATCCAGGTAACTACCTGCGGGTTGCGGCTCAGGACATACAAATGCCGCCCCCGTGTCCAGCCCCGGTTCCAGGCCGCTGCAAAGAGCGCCTCCCCGATCCCCCGCCCCCGAAAAGGCGGCAGAACCAGCAGGGCGGCAATCTCGGTCCAGTTCCGCGTGATGTCGACGCTTAAACAGGCGCCTGCAAAGGTTCCATCCGCTTCGGCGACAGACACATCGGGCCAGTGCAGCAGTTCCCGCACGGTGTAGCCCAAGATGTTTGGCGTGTCTTTGAGCGCGGCGTGGATCAGACGCGCTTCGGCAGGCGTCAAAGTCCGGTGGACAATCTCTCTCATAGTCAAACATTCCGTTTCCGCCGTATCAATCCCTGCCGCCCTCCGGTCAGGCTGCGTTCTTGTCATACAGAAATCAGAAAATTTTGTGCTGAACGTTTAACGGAAGTTAATAACAGGTAAAGGTGAATCGGAAGTGTGGTACAATCCGTGTACACCTGCCTGCTTGCTAACGCGCGTTTTTGTAAAGACACTATGGACAACACTTCTCCTTCCAGCCACCTCCTGGCCCTGAACCACGGTACCCCCGCACAAAACAAGGAGCAGCTCGCCGCGTCGAACCGGCGGCTCCTGGAAGTCGAGCAGCGCCTGCGGCTGGCACTGGAAAGCGGACAGCTCGGCTCGTGGGATTTAGATCTCAACACGCACCATTATGTCGAGATTTCCGATTTGTGGAAGCACCACTTCGGACGGCCTGACGTCGGCAATATCACACAGGACGAGTTTATCACCTACCTGCATCCCGACGACCGCGAACCCACCCGCGCGGCGGCCCAAAATGCAATCAAGAACCGTCGCGACTACCACGCCCAGTACCGGGCGGTCCAGCCCAACGGCAGCATTCGCTGGATGGAGGCAAACGGCAAAATCCTCTACGACGCCGCTGGCATCCCGCAGCGCCTCATCGGGGTCACGCAGGACATTTCAGAGCGAAAGCAGGTGGAAGAGGAGAAAGAACGCGAGCTGCAAGATGCCCTCGCGCGGGCCGACCGAGACCCGCTGACGGACCTGCTGAACCACCGGGCGTTCTACCGCCGGCTGGAAGAAGAAGCGGCCCGCGCTCAGCGGGACGGGACGAGCCTCACGGCGGTCATGCTGGATTTGGACAACTTTAAGTTTTTCAATCACGCTTATGGACATGCCGTCGGCGATGATGTCCTAAAGCAGGTTGCCGCCCGGCTGCTGGCGCTCTGCCGGCCCTACGATACGCTGGCCCGGTTTGGCGGCGATGAATTTGCGCTGCTGCTGCCGGTCGGAACGGAAGGAAGGGACGCCGATGCGGTAGCCGCCGAAGTTGTAGCCCGCCTGCGGGCGGACCTGCGGGGACTGACGTTCCAGCCCGACGGACAGGTTTCAGCAATTCCGCTGACGGTGACGCTCGGCGCGGCCCGGTTCCCGCACGAGACGCAGGACCGGATGCGGCTGGTCGCGCTGGCCGATGAGCGCCTGCGCCGCTCGAAGAGCGGCGGTGAAGCGGAGTCTCCTGCCGACCGGATGCGCCGCGCTTTAGCACGCGAGGTTGAAAGCTTTTCTTTGCTGGATGCGCTTGTCACGGCGGTAGACAACAAAGACCGTTACACTGCCCGGCATTCGGAAGATGTCATGGAATGCGGCCTGCTGATTGCTCAGCAGCTTGCCCTCAGCGCCTCGGAGCAGAACGTCATTGCGCTGGCGGCCCTGGTGCATGATGTCGGCAAAATCGGTGTTCCCGATGCCATTCTCCGCAAGCCCGGACGGCTCACCGATGCAGAATTCGACGCCGTCAAGCAGCACCCCCAGATGGGCGCGATCATGGTGTCGTCGGTAGCAGGATTGGAAGAAACGCTGCCCGCCGTGCGCCACCACCACGAGCGTTGGGACGGCGGCGGGTATCCGTCGGGTCTGCGCGGCGAAGAAATCCCTCAAATGGCGCGTCTTCTTGCCGTGGCCGACGCCTTCAGCGCCATGACTACTGACCGGCCTTACCGCCAGAGCATGAGCCGCGATCAAGCGTGTTCTATCCTCAGCGCCGGCGCGGGTATCCAGTGGGACCCGGAGTGCATCACAGCGTTTTTGTCTGCTCAGGCGTCAAGGTAGCCTGGGCGAGATCAGCCGCCAGGTGACGCACTGCCGATGCGCCCACGGCGTCCTCTTTCAGTGGACAAGCCACTTCAATCCGCAGGGTGTCGAACGCTCGGAAGTAAAACCGCCAAGTATCCCACATCGTCCGAGGCGGCAGCTCGATGACATGTCCATCCGCCCGCAGGCGCTCATGCAGCGCGTTCACTTGCTCGACCGTTTCTTGGTAAAAGCCAATCTGGAAGTCTGCGGGGTAAGAGAACGCCGCCGCCTGCGGGAAGTTGCTGAGGACCAGCACAAACCCGGCGTCGTCTTCCAAAATCGAGATCATGCCGGGCTGTCCTTTTCCTTTCAGCAGGTGCAGACCGAAATACTCGGTGAAGAAAGCCGCTGCCCCGGCAACGTCCGGCACGGCTAAGTTGACATGGTTTAAGTTCATCAAAGCGTCTTTTTCCCAAAGACCTAGCGGACCAACCGGGCGCTCCGCACAGGCGCGGGCATCTTGACGCCGGGCTTCAAGGCGTTCCAGAGGATCGCGTTCAGCGCGTCCGGGTCGGCTCGGTCCGGCTCCGACAAATCCAGTTTCGCCGATGCGGTTTCTCCCGTGCCCTTTGAGGGGTTCTTCGCTTCCAAATCTACCTGCGGCTTGAGGTCAGCATACGCAGTCATGTCGGCTGCCGGCGTGAAACAAAGCAGCATTGGGGTAGCGTGCTGGTCGTACTGGGTCATCGGCGGCAAGCCCAAAATCAGCTCCATTGTGCGGACCATGGACGCCGTCGTGTACTGCGTGCTGTCCACCGCGTGTCGCTTGACGTAGGGCGAGATGAGAAGGCCGACAGTCCGGTGGGCATCCACATGATCGGGGCCGTTCTGGGCATCGTCTTCGATCACGAAGATCGCTGTGTTCTTCCAAAAGCGCGAGCGGCTGACGCCTTCGACAATCTGCCCTAACGCTTGGTCGTTTCCCGCAACATGTGCGCTCGGCGTGTACTTCCCGGCTTTGAGCGCCTGCGTGTGGTCCTCGCCGAGCGACATGATCGTAAACTGCGGCCAGACTCCGGTCTTCTCGGCGGTGTGCAGGTCACTCAAAAACAACGCTGCCCGCTCGGTGTCATGGCGGTCAAACGAGATGGCATTCCAGGCGGCTCTCGCATGGCCTTTGAGCCCCCGCTCGCCGGTGAAGACCGGCGGGGCGTTCGGGGTCGCCGTAAAGTCCGCGCCTTCGCCGTAAGTCTGGTAGGTCAGCCCGTGTTTGGCGCAAAGGTCCCACAAATACCCGGCGGGCGACGCGGTCAGCCGGTCGTCGGCATCCGGTTCGCCCCGCCCGCTGTAGGAGTTCGGCCAGGCGCGTTCAGTGAAGTCGGTCGCGTAGGCAGCGTCGCACCACTCATGCCCGTCTTCCGAAACTTCGCCGTTGCAGTAAAGGTTGTCCAAAAGAACGTAATGCTGCGCTAGCGCGTGGGCGTTCGGCGTGACGTTCTGCCCAAACAGGACCAAATTAGGGTCGCCGTTGCCCCGCTTCATGTCCCCGAATACCTGGTCATAAGTACGGTTCTCGCGGATAATATAGACGACGTGCTTGATTTTGTGCAAAGCATTCCCCCCAGCCCCCAATGATGGGGGAGCGAAACTTCCTTTTCCGGTTCCCCCATTATTGGGGGCTAGGGGGCTGTTCGGCACGTTCGCCAGCACTTGCTGGGTGTAGGCTTTCAGCCCTGCCGCGTCGGGCAGGCGCACGGCAGAGACGGTGCCGCTGAGGATCCCGCCGATGTAGTCAAACGTCCGGCCCTGCGTTTTCGTGTAGGGGATTGTTGCCTGCGGGTTCGCCCGTGAGTTGAGGCCCTTGCCGGTGCCGACATACAGCGTCCGCCCGTCCGGCGCAATCGCCAGCGCCGACGGATACCAGCCCGTCGGGATGAAGCCCAGTACCCGCGACTCCTCAGCATTGGAGATGTCCACGACAGCCACGTCGTTGTTGTCGGCATTGGCGACATACAGCCGCCTGCCGTCGGGCGAGACCGCGAGAGCATCGGGCGTGGAGCCGACCAGATCACGCGGCGACAGGGACGTTTTGATCGTCTCGCACACCGCGTTGTTCACAAGGACGCTGACGCTGTTGGAGCCTGCGTTGGCGACAAACAGCCGTCCGTCTTTCGCATAGACCATCTCGTTAGGGTGGCTGCCGACTGCAATCCGCGCGGTTTCTTTCAAATCCGCCGCACGAAGCAGGCTCACCGACTCGCCGCCCCAATTGGAGACGGCCAGGGTCTGGCCGTTCGGCGACAAGACAACGGCGTAAGGCCGGTAGCCGACTTTGGCCGACGCCGCGACCGTGCGCGGGTGGCCGGCCAGCTTGTAAACCGTGTCCGTCTGAAGGTTGACCGCGTACAGCGCCTCGTCCGGCCCGGTCGCAAGCCCCGCGACAAACCGGACCACGCTCGCCGGCGTCTCGGCGAGGCCCAGAATGTCAATCGGCTTTTTCGGTGTCAGCACGCCGTTCTCAAAGCCCAAATGCAAAATCGGATGGTGAAACGACTCCAGCATCGCCGGCATCGTCCCCAGCTTCGCCGCCCCTGCTAAAAACTCGGCATCAGGCGTCCCGCCGCCCGACACATACAGATCATCGCCTTCCGCGTCAAAGCACATCCCCGCCCAATCTTTGCCCAAGTTGACACTCTGCGTGACTTTGAGCGCCGCCGGGTCAATGACAGAAACGCCCTGGTCATGGTAGCCTGCTGTGCTGACCAGCAGATGCTTCCCGTCGGGGCTGAACAGCATCTTCAGCGGCAGGTCGCCGGGCAAAGCAATCGGCGTTCCCGCCGGTGTGATCTGCCAGCCGTTCGGCAGCCGTGTTCCCGTGCCTTTGGCGTCGGGCAGGTCCGGCAGCGTGACAGGCTTCGCCGCATAGGTTGCATGGTGGGAATAAGACAAGCCGAAGCCTGCCAGCGCGGCAGTCAGGCCAAGCGTCAGCGAAAATGCAGCGAGGCGGGGTTTCAGAACATCCATGCGTCTATTATAGCCCAAGAACGTTAAGAAAGTGTTAAGGGGAAGCAAGGCAGGTATCATACAAGCACAAAGGCAGCCCGGAGAGACTGCCTTTGTAATCTTGCTGAAAGGAGGTGATGCTCCTTGAAGCAAGGTGATTGGCACAAGTTCCTGAAGATCAGGGCCATTGCACAAACCATCGCCGCGATTGTATCTGCAATCGCTGCGATTCATCAGCTATTTAAAAAGTAGCTGACCGGCGGGGGGGTGCTGTTAGCAGCAGCGCCCTCTTGTCTGTTTATATTGTGGCACATACGCGGAGAAAAGTAAATCCGGCGCCGGCTAAAAATTGAACAAAGACTTTAGCCCTTCTTGAAGGGAGGCCGGTTTTCGCCTAAGCAGGCGCTCCATTTCGGGGCTAACCTCGTCGAGCAGGCCGCTTCGGATTTCACGGTGAAAATTGAGAGAGAGCTGGATGACAAACTCAGGCACGCCGCGCTCCCGCATTTGCGCCTCGAACTGCGGCTCTTCGAGGGGCGTGTAGTTAACTTCCCGGCCCGACAAGGCGGAAAGCGCGTCCGCTACGTCGTAAAAAGACCAGGCTTCACTCGCCGTTAGCGCGTACACCGGGGATACCGGGCCGTCTTCCGCCAGCAAATTGGCGGTCGCCTCGCCCAGCTCGCGGCGGAGCGCAAAAGAGACTTTTCCCTGTCCCGTCGTCAAAGCAATGCCGGTCTCGAATACCGTGTTCCCGCCGACATAAAACGGAACAACATCCATATACAAAGCATTACGAAGCAGCGTGTAAGTCAGCCCGCTGTTTTTGATGTAGTCTTCGGTTTCAAAGTGAACCGCCATCATCGGATTTAACCTGTCCTGGTTCTTCACGATCCGGCTGGTGTAGGCGATGAGCTTGACCCCTGCTTTTTTTGCGGCATCTACGACGTTCCGGTGCTGCTGAATTCGGTTATCTTCCGTGCCGGAGATCAGGAGAACCTTTTCCACCCCCTGCATGGCGCGGTCGAGCGAGGCTGCGTCATCGTAGCTGCCGACGCGAACGTCTACCCCTTGTTCTTTCAACGCAGCGGCTTTGCTTTCATCACGCACCAGTGCGGCGATCTGGTCGGCGGGCCTTTTCTTGAGTAGGTTTTGAACGACTGCCATTCCCAGCTTGCCGCTGGCGCCTGTGATTAGAATCATGGTGTTTCCTCTGGGACTACTATACCTTTTTAGCGTTTGACTCTATTCTTCGCCCAACGGCGGCATCCGGCCTGCGCCCTGCAAGGCTCGCAAGACTGCGATGTGGGCGTCTTCAAGCTGGCGGATCAGTCGGCGGAGGCGGCGCAGGGTGTCGTCCGGCAAGTGGGCGTACATCGGGCCGCAAATAAACGCGGTGCAGCCGAACGGGCGCAGATCGTCGGGGAACGTGCAGCGGGAGTTGTCTAGGTACTCGCACGGCTCCTGAGCGGCAGTCTCGCCCAGCATCGGCAGAGACAGGCGCGAGCCGGCGTAGGAAACCGACGGCGCGTAGGGGTCTATGCCGCTTAGGTGCGGGAACTCGTGGCCGAGGCCGACGGCGAGCGCGACATCTACGGGGGTGACTTTGGTCGGCTTGATGCAGCAGGGAGTGACGCATGACGCGCAGTGTTTGGCGGTGAACGGGTCGAAGATTTGACGGATTTCGCGCTGCAAGCGGCGGTACTCTGCCAGCGGCTTCGGCCCCGCCCGGCGGCTCTTATGCTTCATTCGGTTGCTTCATTCGGTTCACGCTTCATCGGACGCTTTCATGTAGTACGCCGTCAGCAGCAGAAACTTGGCGGTGTAGTCGTTCGCCGGCTCGTTGGTGACGTAATCTTCCACGACATCGTGGTAGACGTTGGTCTGGTCAGCCCGGTCTTCGGTCGGGATCGGGCTGGGGGACTGGGCGCGGAACTCGGTTTTTGTCAAGCTGGTGTGTTGCTCTTGATAGGTCTTTAAATCTGCCGGGCCGCCGACAATCGCGCCGGTCAGCTCGATGTTCTTGATGTTTGCGACCGGGTGGTGCGGGAACAGCGGGAACTGGGTCCCAGCCCCAACTAGACAGCAGATGGAGAACGGGTTCGTGCCGAGAATGAAGTCGCGCTGATACTGGGCAATCTTCTTGTAGCCGTGGTCGCCCGACAGCCGGGCGTAAAGGAGGCAGTTAAGCGCCGCGCCCGCCGCCGCTTCCGCCGTCCCCCAAACATACGGTACGCCGAGGCCATACGGGCTGGCTTCGGAATGCTTGCGAATTTGTTCAGCGTCCAGGCGCAAATACTCTAAAAGACGCGCTTTGTCGGCAGCAGGGGCAAACGGGTGCAGCGCGGCATGGGCCAAAGCGTGAACATTGTAGACGCTCGTGTAGGTCCCAGCGGGGCCGGCAAGATGGGCGAACTCCAGCGCTTGCGCCAAGTATTTCGGCTCCCCGGTTGCTTTGTAGAGGTCCACTGCGCCCCATTCCATGTCGTCATGCCAGGTGTGTTCGGGATAAAAGCCGAACGGCTTGGTTGTAATAATGTCCGGGTGCTTCAGGCCAAGTGCATAAACTGATTTGGCGGCGGCGAGGCACTGAGCGGCATAAGCATGGTCATAAGGGCGGTAGAGGCGCGACGCGATGGCAAGAGCGGCGGCAGTCCGGCCCGCGAGGTTTGCTCCGACGCCGTAAAAAACCGGGCGCGGGGTCCATTTGGGGTTCTGAGCCGAGGTGTCCCGCTCCGGCAGACGCCAGGAGTCGTGGTCGGTGTCGTCGCCGACCTGATAATAGAACTCATCCGGGCTGGGATGCATTCTCAGCAGCCAGTCGAGGCCGACCTTTGCATACGCCAGCGGCAGCGGCAAACCGCCGCGCAGGGAGTATCCCGCCAGCGCCCGGTCGTAATGGGCGGCGTAGTGGTCGTAGCCGGCAAGCATAATCGCGGCGACGTAGCTGGTCGTCTCGACGAACTTCAAATAGTCGCCCGCGTCGTGCCAGCCGCCGGTCGTATCCATGCGCTGCCCGCAGCGCGGGCCGCCGGAGATGACGCCGTCATCGGTGTGGCACGGTCCCCGTTCGGGGGAATTCTGCTGCGGGCCGCACTGCTGCACGTCGAAATACTGCAAAATCAGCGGTACGACCTGCTCGTAGATGTCGCCGCCGATGGTAAACGGCACCGACAAATGCCCGTCGGAAAGGCGCAGACGGTAACGTCCGGGGCGGGTAAACGGGCTGAAGTCAGCGAAAAAGTGCCGCCCATAGTGACCGGGCGAGGTCTGCGAAGTCGGATCGTACTCCGTGAGCGTGCCTCGGTAGCGGATCGTAGGGACAACGGCGTCGTCTACCACGACAAAGCCGCCGCCGAGAACCGAGCCGGTGGCGGCGATGACCGCCCGCTTCGGCTCATGGGGCAGGCAGCCGACTTGGTTGAGGTGGATGCGGATGTCGGCGGGGACTTTAGGCGGCGCGTACAGCACATCGCCGCGCGTCTGCGGGATAGAAGCAAGCGGGTCAGAAGCAGCCGGGGTCTTCGCGTCTGCACCCGGCGCGATCAGCCCCAGGCTGCCGAGAGCGGCGGCTTGCAGGAACTGCCGCCGCGATTTCAATTTTGTACCTTCTGTGCTTCTGCTCATGCTCCGGGCGCCCCACTGTTCGGCGCAGACGCAAAGGGATCCCACAGCGGCAGCGTCCGCTGAAATGCCGAGTGCGACCCGGCAGAAGCGACGAAGAGGGCAGGAACGGCGCTTTGAGGACCGGCGGCGACACCCGCAGCCAAAACCAGCGCGGCAAAGCCGGCAAATGCTAACCGCCAGACATCAGCCCGCGCCTGCCCCCGCAGCGTCGGAACGGCAAACCGCACGGCCCAGCCGCCGAGAAAGCCGAGCAGCAGCAAAAACAAGCCCAGATGCGCTCCCCACAGCACACCGCCGCGCAGCAGAGCGACAATGAACAGCCGGGCCACTTCATTGAACGGCATCCCGTCGGTCAGCATTTCCGGGGTCGGCCACGACGGCCCGGCGGCATCGGTGGGGGTCAGCAGCGCAGTCAGGGTCAGCGTCAAAAGCGACAGCGCCAGAGCCGCCAGCGCCAGCCGCCGGACCGCAAGCTCGGCGGGCGTGTAGGCAGGGCCGTGGAGGAGGCCGCGCCGCCGCAGCTCGCGCCCGGCGATGTCGAGGCGTGCCGGGTAGCGGTCCGGGTTCAGGTGAAGCGTGATGTCGAGCAGGTCCGAGTCGGACTGCGCCCGCAGGTACGCCCCATACACCCCGGCGTCGGTTTCCTCATCGGCGTGCAGCAATGACGATGACATAGCGTCATTATACCCGCAATGTCTCCGCCGGGAACGAACGTCAGCGCAGACCTTTCGGCACGACGGCCCGGTCCAGCAGGTCAAAACCGTACTGCACCAGGAGCGCCAAGACGGCGGCGGGAATCGCCCCGGCCAGGAGCAGCAAGTTGTCATTGTTTTCCAGTCCCTGCGTGATCCGGTCGCCGTAGCCGCCCGCACCGACAAATGCGGCAATAGTCGCTGTGCCGACATTGATCACGGCAGCGGTCTTGATGCCGGCAAAAATCGCCCGCGACGCCAGCGGCAGTTCCACAAGCCGCAGGCGGGCGGTGGACGGCAGGCCGAGCGCCGATGCCGACTCCCGCAGGGTCGGCGAAATGTCGGTCAGTCCCGTGTAGGTGTTGCGGACAATCGGCAGCAGTGAATACAAGAAGAGCGCGGCGACCGTCGGCACCGGGCCGATGCGGTGCAGCAGGGCAATGAGAAACGCCAAGAGCGCGAGCGACGGAATTGTCTGGATCAGGCCCGTCAAACTGAGAATGGGCTGGGACGCGGCGCGAGTCCGGGCCGCCCAGATGCCGAGCGGAATTCCCACCAAAATGCTCAGGGCAAGCGATGCGAAGACAAGAAACAAGTGCTGGCGCGTTTCCGGCCAGAAGTCCGGCGCCGCGAGGGCCGACCAGAGGGTTTCTTTTGTCTGTGCAATTGTGCCGCCGGACAGATAGGATTTCGCGACCGCATCCGGCATCTGGTTTTGCAGTTCAACTTCTGCGTTCAGCGCGATCATCTGCGGGGCCGTGATCTTGCCCTGCAAGGCTGAGAAGGCCGCCCAAGTCTTCGGCAGCCGCGCCGGCAGGTCTTTCCGGTACAGCAGCACGGCGTCATACGCCGGGAAGTAATGCTTGTCGTCGTCCAAAACGCGCAGCTTATACTTCGAGATTTTGGAGTCGGTGGAATAAATGTCCGTGACATCAATTTGCCCAGCGGCTAGGGCGCCGTAAGCGAGGCCGTGATCCAGCCCCTGCGGCGACCCGAACGGCAGGCCGTAGGCGGCTTTGACACCGGGCCACCCGTCGGCCCGCTTCAAGAACTCTTGCGACAGGCCAAGCCTTAGCTCTGGGTGCTTGGCGAGATCCGACAGCATGTGGATGCCGAGCTTGTCCGCCTGGTCGCCCCGCATGGCAAGTGCGTAAGTGTCGTTGAAGCCGAGCGGAACGCCTGCCGCAAACCCTAATGGCGCAAGCTTGTCGTTCATCTGGGCCAGAGAGAATTTGTCTTTGCTTTTCAGCAGCTCTTGGCTGATCGTGCCGGTGTATTCGGGATACACGTCAATGCTGCCGCTGCCGAGGGCGGCAAAGACAATCCCGGTGTTGCCGAGGCCCGATTTATGCACGGCGTCCGCCTCGCCGGTCTTGTTTGCGGTCTGGGTCAGGATCTCGCCCAAGATGCGCGACTCGGCGAACCGCTTGGAACCGACATTCAGAGCAGGCTTTTGGGCGAGGGCGGGGAGGGCAAGAAGGACAAGGAGAAGCCCCCACCCCCAGCCCCTCCCCCGTTGGAACGGGACAGGGGAGCATGACAAGAAGGAGGACCTACTCTGAACCCCTTTCCCGCGCAGCGGGGGCAGGGGTATGCAAAGCATTACTGCGTATACCGTTCCGGTTTGTTCCAATCGGTACGAAGTACCGGGGGTGGGGGTCCTCATCCCGGCACCTCCGGCAACGGGGAGCGCTGGGCGCGGATGAAGTCGGTGACATAGCGCTCGGCGGGGCGGTGCAGGAGATCGTCCAGCGTTCCCGACTGAACGATTTCGCCTGCCCGCATCAAGATAATCATATCTCCGAAATACGCCGCTTCACCCATGTCATGCGTGACCAAAACCACCGTTTTGTTGAGCTGGGCGAAGATGTCTTTAAGCTGGGTTTGCAGCTCGCTGCGCGTAATGGGGTCTAAAGCGCCGAGCGGCTCATCTAACAGCAAGAGGGGCGGGTCGAGCATGAGCGCCCGCATGAGGCCGACCCGCTGCCGCTGGCCGCCGGAGAGGTTCGACGGGTAGCGCGAGAGCGACTCTTCGGGAAGCTGGACCAGTGCAGCGAGTTCCGTCATGCGGGGGGTGATCTCGCCGCTCGGTCTGCCTAAAAACTTCGCCAGCAACGCAACATTTTGGGCGGCAGTGAGATGGGGGAACAAGCCGCCGTCTTGAATGACGTAGCCGATGGCATGGCGCTCCGTTTCGGCGTTCTGCGGCGTCAGCGGCGTCTCGCCGATGACGACCCGGCCCGTATCGGGCGTAATCAGCCCAATCAAAATCCGAAGCAGGGTAGATTTGCCGCAGCCGCTGGGACCGATCAGCACGGTGGTTCGGCCCGGCGCAAGCGAAAGTGTTGTCGGCGCGAGAGCGATTTGTCCCGCGTAGGTCTTGGAAACGTTTTCAGCGGAGATCATAAGCGTTAAGTTCGGGATAGGGAACGCATTTCCCTTCTTGGGGGTTTCTTTGCATACTGGGGATGCCAGCGGATTAGAAAAAGCGGGGTGCGACAATGACGCACAATTCAAAGCGATTTAGCGGCAAAGTGTGTTTGGTGACCGGCGGCGGTTCTGGGATCGGGCGAGCGATTTGCCTGCGGCTGGCGTATGAAGGCGGGCGGGTGCTGGCGGTAGACCAGCAGGCGGAGAGCGCGGACGGCACGGCGACGCGCATCTGCGAGTCAGGCGGGGATGCCGAAGCGTTCGAGGCTGATGTCTCGCAGTCGGCGCAGGTGCAGGCGGCGGTCAATGCCGCTGTCAGCCGCTGGGGGCGCTTGGACATTTTAGTCAACAACGCGGCGACTATGACGTTCGACCCGGTTTTGGATTTGGCGGAAGACGACTGGGACCGCGTCTTGGCCGTCAATCTACGCTCGGTGTTCTTGTTCTGCAAGTACGGCGTTCCGCACATGCCGCCCGGCGGCGCGATTGTGAACATCTCGTCGGTCCACGCCCACGCGACCACGAAAGGCGTCGTGCCGTATGCGGCGTCAAAAGGCGCGATTGAGTCGTTCACGCGCGGCTTCAGCGAGGAAATGCTGGAGCGGCGCATTCGCATCAACTGCGTTGCGCCCGGCGCGGTGGATACGCCGATGCTGTGGGACAATCCAAACGTCAAAAGCGGGGCCGAAACGATTGACGGCGCGGTCGGCTGGCCGGACAACATCGCCGCCGCCGTGGCGTTTCTCGCCTCCGACGAAGCCGCGTTCATTACGGGAACCACGCTGATTGCCGACGGCGGGCGGCTGGGGAACCTGTAGTCGCCAGATGAAAACCGGCACTTCCAGTGCCAGTTTCTTTGGTATCGCTATCCTTTAGCGGATGTAGGAGCCACGCCATTGACCCAGTCGGCATTGAGGAACGCGGTTATTCAAAACAGGGAAACTGTTGGGTAGGTGCGGATTGACGTGTCCACCGTCACAAGTCTTAGGTCGTGTTCGATCGCTTGCCCGATGAGCAGGCGGTCAAACGGATCTCGGTGCAAAGGCGGCAACTTAGCGATCTGAAAAACACTGCCTTCATCCACAGAAAGACTTTCGATAGAAAAGAAGTCTCGCTGTGCTGGGACATAGATTTCGGGCGGCTGGGGGAGAGGTAAATGACCGAGCGCGTGCTTGATAATTATTTCCCACAAAGATACCACGCTCAAAAAGACTTCATTTTCAGGATCAATGATTGCCTCGCGCATTCGTACAGGCAGTTTGCTGTCGCCGACAACAAACCACAGAAAAATATGTGTGTCTAGAAGAAGTCTTATGTTCAAAGCGACGCTCGCTCAAAGTCCTGAAGAATGTCTTCCGGCAGCGGGTCATCAAAATCGTCTGGGACAACAAAATCGCCTTTGCGTGCCCCAAACGGGCGCGGCTTGCGTTTTGGCACGTTTTGGCTTGAAGCCGGCTTGATCTCGGCCAGCGTTTGGTTAGCTTCCACCACCAGCAGAGTTTCTCCCGCCTGAACCCGGCGCAGATAGCCCGCCAAATCCCGCTCCATGTCACTGATGTTTACTGTAGTCATAACAAGGATTGTAGCACATTTGGAGAACCTGTTATGGTTGATGCGCTTTAAAAGTGTCACTTCGTCAAGCCTATACTATGCGGGGCAAAAAATGCGCTGTCACGATTCCGGCCGCTATGTCGGCAACAGCAAACGGGGAAGCATACACCATGCCGTGATTGCCTAAAACTGATTTTACGGCGAGGAGTTGCAGCAAACCTAATATCAGTGCGATAGCGACCGTGAAAATGTTCGTCTTCGGCTTACTGTTGCGCCATAGCTTCACGGTGAGCCACATACTGCCGACAGAAAACCCCGCGAACAGCAGTCCTAGAAACGCTGCCAGCATCAGTCCATAGACGAGCAATGTCAAAGTTGCGGTATAGTTCACGACGCCAATATCGTCTAGTATTTCTCCCTTGTTCAGCAACAGAAAGAATATGCAGGCCAGCCAGCTTGCTGCCCAGCAGAGGATGTATATTGAGATCACGTCTCTTACCGTATTCGTAGGCTTCCTATTCTTCACCGCTACGATTTTAAGTGCTGGGTGCTGCCGCGCTCGGTCAAGGGAATAGCGGCGAGCCAGTCGGGGAGGGCGTCGGGGGCGAACTTTTCGACATCGAGGCGCAGCAGGGCTTCCAAAGGAACGCCAAAGTCTACGGTGCCGCCGGAGCGGTCGGCCAAAACGCCGATGCCGACAAGATTATCGGTGTAGGCTTCAATAGCTTGCATGGTGTCCCGAATGGAGCCGCCGGTGGTGAGAATGTCGTCTACGAGCAGAACGTTTTCGTTTTCTTTGATCTCGAAGCCCCGGCGCAGAACCCGGCCTTTGCCGTCATCGCCGCGCTCGGCGAAGATGCCGCGCACGCCTAAATGCTTAGCGACTTCATACGCCAAGAGAACGCCGCCGGTGGTGGGGCCGACGACGACGTTCACTTCAGCGTTGGCAAAGCGGGCGGCGATCTCGGCGCACAGCTTCTCGACCATCGGTGGGAATTGCAGCACTTGAAACTTTTCCAGGTAAACGGCGCTGTGGTAGCCGGATGTCAGCAGGAAATGGCCCTCTAACAGAGCGCCGGAGTCTTTGAATATTTGCAGGGTTTCTTCGTTGGTGAGCATGAAAACAGAGTTCGGCAAAGGACGGCGAAAGTCCTGCTCTCGCCGCATCCGCTGTCCGGTATGTTTGCCGCGCCTTGACTTCGCCTCCTGTTTGCCAGTATACTGTACCGGATTTCACTGCCGTTTGAGGCAGATTTCGAGGCTTTCCAGAGACCTATGGCTGACCAAATGACAGCAGTCCCGGCGCCCAATACGATGAAGCCGCCGCCGGGGGTAGGGCTGCTGGGGCGGATTTTCAGCCCGTTTATCATAATCTTCACCTACCTCGGCGAGATTTTGATGCTGCTGGGGCAAACAGCGAAAGCCGTGCGCGGGGGCGTGGACACGCGGGATTTGGTCGAGCAGATGTCGTCGCTCGGCGTCAATTCAGTTGGGATTGCCCTGCTGACGACAACCACGTCCGGGGCGGTGCTTGCCCTGTATTTTGCGCCGTTCCTGAAGCAGTACGGCGCGGAAAGCTTTACCGGGGCGGTAGTCGCGCTGGCGATTGCGCGGGAGCTGGGACCGGTGCTGACCGGCGTGGTCGTGGCGGCGCGGGCGGGGTCGGCGATTGCGGCGGAGCTGGGGACAATGAAAGTCACCGAGCAGATTGACGCCCTGCGGGCGCTGGCGGTCAGCCCGACCCAGTATTTAGTTGTGCCGCGCGTGCTGGCCGCCGTGCTGATGATGCCGCTGGTGTGTGCACTCGCCGATGCGGGGGGCATCCTCGGCGGGACTCTTCTGTCGCAGTCGGAAGGAGTGCTGCCGGTGGTTTACTGGAACTCGATGAAGCAGTTCATTGACTTGTCGGACTTCACGCGCGGCATTTTTAAGACAGTGGTGTTCGGTTTGATTATTGCCCTGGTCGGCTGTCATCAGGGGCTGGCGACGCGCGGCGGGGCAACGGAAGTCGGAAAAGCGACGACCAATGCCGTTGTGCTGTCCATTATCTTGATTTACCTGGCAAACTTCGTGATGACTTATTTTATGTTCAGCGAGGTGAAGTCATTTTGATCCATGCGGCGAAAGACCGGGATCTCGGCGTGGAAGCCGGGGAGCATCATGGGCCGGCCTGGATTGAAGTCAAAGACCTGCGCTTCACGGTCGGCGGCAAGCAAATCCTGCGCGGCGCCAGCCTCAGTGTTGCACCCGGCGAGATTTTGTCGGTGATGGGCATGTCCGGGTCGGGCAAAACGACGCTGCTGCACTGCATCGGCGGGCTGACCGCGCCGACAAGCGGGACCATCCGCATTGGTGACGCGCAGATCGTCGGTATGACTGAAGCCGACTTGAACCATGTCCGGGAGCGCATGGGCATGGTCTTTCAGTACGCGGCCCTGTTCGACTCGCTTTCGGTCTTTGAGAATGTCGCATTCGGCCTGCGCCGCCGCCGCAAGATCGGAAGCGACGAGATCAAGCAGAATGTGGCCGAAAAGCTGGCGCTGGTCGGCCTGCCCGGAACTGAGCCGATGTTCCCGTCGGAGCTGTCCGGCGGCATGGCAAAGCGGGTGGGACTGGCGCGGGCGCTGGCGATGTCCCCGGAGATTTTGCTTTACGACGAGCCGACTTCGGGCCTGGACCCGGTGATGGAAAGCGTGATTGACGAGCTGATTATGCAGATGCGCGACAAGCTCGGCGTCACCAGCATTGTTGTCTCGCACTCCATCGCTTCGATTTTTCGGATCAGCGACAAGATCGCCATGATCCACGGGGGCGAAGTGCTGGCGTCGGGAACCCCCGACCAGATCAAGAACTGTGACAACCCGATTGTGCAGCAGTTCATCGAAGGCAAGTCGCATGGGCCGATTGAAGTTGCGCGGCGCTAATCCGGCAGGGGTATTCTATGACGACAATCGGCAATGCGGCACGGGTTGGGCTGGTCTTCGTGGCGGCGGTTCTGGCGTTCGGCGGGTTGTGGTACTATTTGCGGGGCAGCGTCCTGAACAGCAACACTTATTCGTTTGATGTGCTGTTTGCGGATGCCAGCGGGATAACTTCCGAAACGCCGGTGACACTCGCGGGCGTTCAGATCGGCAAAGTGGCGAGCGTCACGCTGACGCCGACCCAGCAGGCGGATTTAAAGCTTGAGATTAAAGACAATCTGAACGGACGGGCCGTGCGTATCCCGCGCGGCTCGCAGTTTTTAATTTCAACGCCCATTCTCGGCACGAGCGGCACGATCATGGTCATCCCACCGTCCAACGCCGTTCAGAACGCAGAGGGCAGCATCCGGGACGGCGAGACGGACCTGAGAGGCACGAAAGTTGGGGACTTGACCGCGTCGCTCGCAAAAGCAACCGCCCTGCTGGACCAAGTGACGATTACGACAAAGAAAGTGGATCTGCTGCTGGATTCGGCGACCCGTTTGGCAAATGATCCCAAAATACAAAACAGCTTAAAGCAGACATTGAACAATGTCAATTTGGCATCGGCAAACGGCTTACAGCTCACCGGCAGGCTGAACGGCCTGCTGACCGAAGACAACGCACAGGTGCTGGCGCTCTTGAAGCAAACAAAAGCCGGCGAGCAGGTGTCTTTGGATAACCTGGCGGCGACTACCGGCACCGTCAAGCAGATCACGTCCGAAAACAAAGCGCAGATTGCGACGCTCATTCGCAACTTGAACGACACGACTTCCGCGGTCGCCGGGATCACGGGGCAGGTAAACGACACGCTGAAAAACGGCGGCGTGATCAAAAACTTAGATGCCACTGTCGCCAACTTAAAGACAACCACAGACAAGCTGAACACGATCGCCGGCAACTTCCAGTCCCTGAGCGCGGTCGCTACCGATCCGAAAGTGCAGAGCAACCTGAAAGACACGGTGCAGAACATCCGGGACAGCAGCGAGCAAGCGGAGTTTTTGATTGAGCGCCTGAACAAGATCGCCGGGGGACGGCGCAAAACCGTAACAGTCATTGCCGCACCGGGCATCGGCACGGTCGTCCTGCCGGGGGCAGGCAAGAATAATACGCCTGCCGCCATCACGCCGACCCCTGCGCCATCGCGCGGCGCCCCGTACTACCTGCCGCGCGTGCAGGCGCTGTACAACACGCGGAATCGGCATTTTCGAACCGATATTGACGCCGTCGTGCCGCTGAGTATCGCGCCGGTCACATTTGTCCGGGCCGGTATTTACGGCTTCGGCGACTCAAACAAGTTGATTTTGCAGGGCGGACAGGGGCTGGACAAAAAGGGCCTTGTCGCGGGCCGGGCCGGGATTTATGCGTCCAAGCTGGCCCTCGGCGCGGATATCGGTTTGGGCAAGCGCGAGACGCTCTCTTTGGACCTGTATGACCCGAACAACTTTCGGATAGACGCCAAAGGGACGCTGATGCTGGCCCCGGATTTGGGGCTGGTACTGGGCGGCGAGAACATCAACCGCAGCCGCCAAAGCAGCGCTTTGGTCGGCCTAGAGTTTCGGCAGTCGAGGTAAGTCATGTCACAGGATTCTAGCATAAATGCTGCGAAGAAGATGAAGGCGATGATGCTGCCCCGGTTTGGAGGCGGCGACCAGTTTCGCTTGGAAGACATCGAGCGGCCATCGCCGGGACGCGGGGAAGTTCTTATTCGGATTGCAGGAACAAGCGTCAACCCGGTTGATGCCAAAGCCCGCGCCGGTGAACTGCCGCATATGTTCCCGGCAGAGCGCCTGCCGCTGCTGCTCGGCTTCGATGCAAGCGGCCTTGTCGAAGAGGTAGGCACGGGCGTGACTGACTGGCAGCCCGGAGATGCGGTCTATGGCTTTCCCGGAGCAGACCCAGGCACCTCCATGAAGTTTAGCCGGGGCACCTTCGCAGAGTATATCTGCCTTCGGAATGACGAAGTTGCCGCCGCTCCTCAGTCCGTTCCGCTCGCTGATGCCGGGGCGATTCCTCTGGCCGCCATGACGGCCTGGCATGGCCTGATGACGCAGGGCGAGATGCAGCGCGGCCAGCGCGTGTTGATCCAGGGGGGATCGGGAGGGGTCGGCCACTTCGCCGTCCAGTTCGCGCACCTTCTCGGCGCGACCGTGTACGCGACTGCTTCCGGCAGGAACACAGAGTTTCTCCGGGATCTGGGCGCAGACGTCGCGATTGACTACAGCACGGATCAGCTTGGGGAGCTTGCGGGCCAGATGGATCTAGTGTTCGATCTCGCCGGGGGCAAGACCGAGGAGAGCTCCTGGGCTGCCTTGAAACCGGATGGAATGCTTGTTCTGGCGGCGGGACAGCCGAACCCCGCTCTCGCGCGTTCGCCCGGTCAGCGATCCCGGTTCGCTATGGCGCAATCAACCCCCGATGACTTGGGGCGCGTCGCGAGAATGCTGGACGATCAGCAGCTCCGCCTCACCATCTCCGGGCGCTTTGCGTTAGAGCAGGTTGGTAAGGCGCAGGCTCAACTAGAGCAGGGTGGTTCCAAAGGCAAGCTGCTGGTGACCGTCTCCTCGGAAGCATGAAAAACGCCCTGATCATGGCATTCCACAATACACATTACAACACAAATTTAAAAGACAAAGGAAGAACACACATGAAAGTTATACTGCTGCAAGACATTGAGCATCAAGGCAAACAAGGCGACGTTGTTACCGTCGCCGACGGCTATGCCCGGAACTACCTGTACCCGCGCAAATTGGCGGTTGAAGCCGGCGGCGGGGCATTGAAGAACCTGCAAGTCAAGCACGCGCAGGAAGAGCGCCGTACAGAAAAACTGCGCTCCGACGCTGACCGGACCGCCGAGCTGCTCACCGACAAGACCATCACACTGACCGTGAAAGCCGGCGAAAACAGCCGCCTCTATGGCCGCGTCACCGCTGCCGACATTGCCGAAGCGGTCGAAAAAGATTTAGCCATCAAGCTCGACAAGCGCAAAGTCGGCCTGCTCGACCCGATCAAAGCGGTCGGCGAATACGACATCCCCATCAAGCTCCACCGCGAAGTGACTGTTCCGCTTAAAGTCGCCGTCGTCGCCGAGTAACTTCTTTCCCCGCCAGGGCGCGTTTTGAACGCGCCCTGACTTTCCTTCTTGTCTCGACTAATTCCATGCCTAGTGACAACGACAAGCGCGGCCGCACTCAAAGCGGCGGCGGTTATAATGGCGGCTTCGGCGGCAATGCCTTCGGCGGGAACGGCAATGGCTCCGGCAATAGTAATAGCGCGTCCGGCGGCGGCCCCCTCGGTGCTTACGTCCCCCCTCATTCGATTGAAGCTGAGCAGAGTACGCTCGGCGCAATGCTAATTGAGCGCTCCGCCGTGGAAAAAGTCTTTGAGATTTTAGACAAAGAAGATTTCTACCGCGAGAATCACCAGATACTTTTTGACGTCATCACGTTTCTGACCGAGCGCGACGAGCCGATTGATTTGGTGACGGTCCCGAACGAATTAAAAAACCGGGACCAATTAGATGCCATCGGCGGCATGGCCTATTTAGCGTCGCTGTTCGACACGGTTCCGACTGCGGCAAACGTCGAGTACTATGCGAAGATTGTCGAAGAAAAAGCGACTCTGCGCCGACTCATCTCGGCTTCTTTAGAAATCATCGGCTCGGCGCGGGGCGAAGTCGAAGATGTCGGCGAAGTCTTAGACGAAGCCGAGCGCTCCATCTTCAGCGTTTCCCAGCAGCGGGCCACCGCCTACTTTTCTCCTCTTCGAACCCTTCTGCTGTCGGTTTATGACAAGGCCGAAGAGCTAAGCGAGATGAAGTCCAAAATCTCTGGCCTCTCCACAGGAATCCACGACTTCGACATGATTACATCGGGCCTGCAAAGCACAGACTTGATCATCGTAGCAGCCCGGCCTAGTATGGGGAAAACCAGCCTCTGCCTTTCTATAGCCGAACACGTCGCACTCAAAGAAAAGAAACCCGTTGCGATCTTCTCGCTAGAGATGTCCAAAGAGCAGCTTGCGCTGCGAATGCTCTGCTCGCAGGCGCAGGTCAACTCGCACAAGCTCCGCACCGGCCACATGAACGAAGATGAATGGGGCAAGCTGGCGGGGGTCGTGCAGAACATGTACGAGTCGCCGATCTTCATTGACGATGCTACCGAAACATCCGCGCTGACCATGCGCTCGAAGTGCCGCCGCTTAATGGCCGAGCATGGCCTCGGCCTCATTATCGTAGACTACTTGCAGCTCATGCGCTCGCACCGGCGGACTGAGAACCGCGTCCAGGAGATCGGCGAGATCGCGCGTGGCCTCAAATCACTGGGCCGCGAGCTGAAAGTCCCGGTCATAGCCCTGTCCCAGCTTTCCCGCGCCGTCGAAAGCCGCGAAAACAAGCGTCCGATGCTCTCAGATCTTCGAGAAAGTGGCTCAATAGAGGCGGAGGCAGACATGGTTTGCTTTTTGTACCGAGAAGCGTACTATAAGATGAAGGAAGCGTTTAACGCCGCCGAGGAAGAAGGCGGGGACAGGCCGGAGCGTCCGATGATGGAGGAAACCGAGATCATTGTCGGCAAGCACCGCAATGGTCCGACCGGCATGGTCAAAGTCGGCTTCATGGCGGAATACGCAAAGTTCGTAGATTTGGATTTGTCGCGCGCGGACGACGGGGCAACGGGTTTTTAAGACGTGTTCATAGGAACAAAAATGGATGCTTAAAGTTTTGGTCATCGGCGGCGGGGGGCGCGAACATGCGCTGGTCTGGAAGCTGGCGCAAAGTCCGCAGGTCAGCCGGATCTTCTGTGCGCCGGGCAATGCCGGGATCGCATCGCTGGCCGAGTGCGTTCCCATCGCGATTACCGATACGGACGGCCTGCTGGCGTTTGCGGTGGACAACGGGATAGACCTCACGGTGGTCGGCCCAGAAGTGCCGCTGATTGCCGGCATTGTAGACTTGTTTGAGCAGCGCGGCCTGCGGATCTTCGGCCCAGCCGGGGAGCCGGCACAGCTTGAAGGCTCGAAAGCCTACGCCAAAGGGGTCATGCTGCGCTACAATATCCCGACAGCCCACTTTGCCGTGTTCGCGTCGCAGGACGCCGCCTCCTACTACTTGAAATCCCACTTTGAAGCGCACCCGGAAGCGCCGCTGGTCGTCAAGGCCGATGGCGAGGCGGCGGGCAAAGGGGTCTTTATCTGCCGCACGAATGCCGACGGCCAGAGCGCTTTGCAGCAGATCATGGGGGAGAAGGTTTTCGGGGCATCCGGCGACGCTGTGATTGTCGAAGAGTTTTTGGAAGGCGAAGAAGCGTCGCTGATGGCGTTCACCGACGGCACCACGATTGTGCCGATGCTGGCCGTGCAGGACCACAAGCGGGCGTTAGACAACGACGAAGGCCCGAACACCGGCGGCATGGGCTGTTATGCCCCGGTTCCCGCCGTGACTCCGGCCTTGTACCAGCAGGCCGTAGACCAAATTTTGCGCCCGGCGATTGACGCGATCCGTGAGTCCGGCATCCCCTACAAAGGCGTCCTTTACGCCGGCATTATGATCGGCAAAGATGGCTCCCTCAAAACTTTAGAGTTCAACTGCCGCTTCGGCGATCCCGAAACCCAGGTCGTCCTCCCTCTTTTAGAAACCGATCTCGTAGACATCCTGCTCGGCGTCACCGATGCCCATCTCGACGAAGTGGACGTGCGCTGGAAACCGCAAAACGGCGTCTGCGTTGTTTTAGCGTCGGGAGGCTACCCGAACGCCTACCCCACCGGCCTGCCGATAGACGGCTTAGAGCAGGTCGCGCATCTGTCGGATGTCGTCGCCTTTCACGCCGGCACTAAGTTTAACGCCGAAGGCCAAGTCGTCACTGCCGGTGGCCGTGTTCTCGGCGTCACCGCCCTCGGCGACGACTTCACCCAGGCCCGCGCCCGCGCCTACGCCGCCGTCAAGAACATCTCCTTCGACCACATGCACTACCGCACCGACATTGGACACCGAGCGGAAAAACCGGAGTAAAGTTCTATGCGTAGTTCGCGAACCGCCGTTCTTGTCACGGCCTGCCTAAGCTTATTGTGCCTCGCCGAAGCAAACGCGCAAACTCTACCTCCTGCGCCATCGCCTGCCCAGGAACTTTCTGACCCTTTTACGCTCGGCCTAAAAACGCCGGGAAATTATCTCGCACCGCTGGAAGTGCTGCGCCCACTGCGAGAGCGTTATAACTCGTCACCGAGGTGGCGGAGTTCGTACTTTGAAGACCTTGCGGCCCAGGAGTCGTTTGTCGGCAATGATGCCGAAGCGATTGTTGACTTCGACCTCGCACGGCCTCCTGACGAGGATTTGACTGATGCGGACGCTCAGGCGGCAGTCAAGGCACTTCACGGCTATCAGCCGACAGATGCACGTCAGGCGATCTTAAAACTCGCGAAGACGCACCGGGTTATCTTCATTAACGAAGCGCATCATGTCCCTATGGGGCGGGCGTTTACGCTGTCACTGCTGCCGGGCCTGTACGCGCAAGGCTTTCGCTACTTCGCGGCTGAAACGCTGGATGAACAAGATACGGCACTTCAGGGACGCGGCTACCCTACTCAGAAAACCGGCTATTACACGACTGAGCCGACCTTCGGCGATCTTGTTCGGACTGCGCTCAAACTTGGCTTCAAAGTTGTCTCCTATGAGTATCACTTGAAGCCGTCGCAAAGTATCAGCAACTCCCCAAATCCGTTCGCCGACGAAGATTTGCGCGAACGGGGCGAGGCGCAGAACATCTACGACCGTATTCTGAAGCATGACCCTCACGCAAAGATTTTGCTTCATGCCGGCTATGGACACATTTCCAAAAAGATTGAGCCTGTCACTTGGTCGGCAGGAGACCTCGGCACGAAAACATCCGGCTCCGCGACCTTTACGCCAATGGCAGTTTATTTCGAGCGGTTGAGCGGAGTTGTTCCGTTTAGCATTGATCAATCTAACCTTTATCCGCATAGCACCCTTGCCCACGAGGATTTGCTGTACAGAAACATCACAAGCCGCAACCTCGTCCAAGATAAGCCCGCCGTCTTCCAAAATGTGGAGGGTCACTACTATGTGGCGCCGTCGGTTCTTGGGGTCTATGACCTTGTGATTTGCCATCCGCCTGTCACTTACCATCACACTCGCCCCGACTGGCTGCAAATGAATGGGCGACGCTCTTTCGCTCCCATTCCTGCTGGTTTTCCTTTGCCGAAAGATGCTGCACATACCCTGCTCGTCCAGGCGTTCTATGCAAATGAAGACCCAGCGCAGGCAGTGCCGATTGATCAGGTTGAGCTGCGTCCAAATGTCAGCCCGCAGCCGGAACTGCTGCTGCCACCCGGTCATTTTCGCGTTCAGGTAGTCAATGGCGCAGGCACGGTGCTGAACCGCCGGCAGATTACCCTGCCTTAATGCTCTGTTCCTATCAAAGGAGATCACCCAAAAATTATGCGCGTCGTTATGTTGAGCTGGGAGTATCCTCCCAAGATTGTGGGCGGGATTTCGCCGCATGTCTACGGCCTGGCGCACGCGCTGAGGAAGCAGGACGTGGAAGTTCATGTTATCACCTGCGAGCATCCGGGCGCGGCGGCGGAAGAAGTGGAAGACGGCATTTACTTATACAGAGTGACGCCGGCGGGACCGGGCAACGACTTCATTCACTGGGTGCAACTACTCAACGATGCGATGCTGGTGCGGGCGGATGCGCTGGTCGCCGAGATACTCAACAAAGATGACGGGCAGGCGCTGCTGCTGCACGCGCATGACTGGCTGACGCATTATGCCGCCGCCGCGCTGAAGCACAAGTACCATCTGCCGCTGGTGGCGACGATCCATGCCACGGAGTATGGCCGCAACAACGGTGTTAACGGCCCGACGCAGGGGTACATCAACTCGGTGGAAGAGCAGCTTCAGAACGAAGCGTGGCGGGTGATTGTCTGTACCGAGTTTATGAAGCGCGAGTGCGAGTTTGCGTTCGGAACGCCCTGGAACAAGATGGACGTGGTGCCGAACGGCGTGGACGCCGCCAAGTTCACACTGCCGGACTTTACGCCCGCCGAGAAGGCCGAGTTCCGCGCCCAGTACGCCGCGCCGGAAGAAAAGATCATTTTCTTTGTCGGGCGCATGGTGCGCGAAAAAGGTGTCCAAATCTTAATCGAGTCGCTGCCGAAAGTACGCTGGGGCTACCATGACGCCAAGCTGCTCATCTGCGGCGGCGGGCAGCGGGAGCATCTGGTCAATCTGGCGGCGTACCTCGGCATGGAGCGGCACGTTTATTTCGCGGGCTTTGTTCCCGACGCCGACCTCATGAAGATTTACTCGGTGATTGACATCGCGTGCTTCCCGTCGCTGTATGAACCGTTCGGCATTGTCGCGCTGGAAGCGATGGCCGCGAAAGTGCCAACCGTCGTTTCCGACGCCGGCGGCCTGCCGGAAGTAGTTGAAAACAACGTTACCGGCATCACCACCTACGCCGGCAATCCGAACTCGCTGGCCGATGGCCTCTTGAAGCTCCTGCATGAGCCGGAGACTGCCGAACTTTTAGTAGACACCGCCTACGAGCGCGTCTTGACTACGTTCAACTGGCACACGATCGCCGCGCAGACAATTTCTGTCTACGACCGCGTCTGGACCGAATACTTGATGAGCGACTGGCGTGCCCCGAACCTCACTCCGGCAGTTGTCGAGCCGCCGAGCGTTTAATGCTGTCCTGCTTGTGGAACAATGTAAGCATCGGTACTGTTCTAATCAACAGGACACAGTGAGGTGAGTATGGGAACAGCAGTGGGAGTATGCCTTTATCTGGCACTGGCGGCGATTTTCTATGCGCGGCTGACCGCGACGGCAACCGACGGGATGAGTCTGCCGAACACTAGGCCGGCGCACTGGCACCGGGTGCGGCGGCGGGTGAAAGAGTTTGTGCGCCGGGTGCGGCCCGCATCGCATAAGCATTAGCAGGAGGCCCCTGATGAGCAGTCATCAGGGGCTTTTTCATGCCGGCAGGAAAACCTGCTGTGCTTGGGGAACAAGCGCCTATGACGACGCTGGGTATTGGAATGATTGGTACAGGGCAGGTTGCGGTGACCCGGCATCTGCCGGCGTATCAAAGGCTGCAAGCCGAAGGCAAAGTGCGCCTTATGGCTCTGTGTGATGCCGGCGAAGACAAAGTCCGAGTGGCGGCCGAGAAGTTCGGCGTCCCGCGGACGTTCACCGATTACCGGGAACTGCTGGCCTTAGACGACATTGACGCGGTCATCGTCTGCACGACGAACTATCTCCACAAGCAGCCCGTGCTGGACGCCTTTGCCGCCGGCAAGCACGTTTTCTGCGAAAAGCCGCTGGCCTTGAACGCCGTCGAAGGTGCGGAGATGGTCGCGGCGGGAAGAGCCGCAGGGAAGCAGTTCCAAGTCGGATACAACCTGCGCTTCGGCCCCGGCGCTCAGTCGGTGCGCCGCTTCATCGAGGGCGGCAAACTCGGCGAGATCTATCACGCCCGCGCTCAGGCCCTGCGCCGCAGGGGCATTCCCAGCCACGGCAGCTTTACCGACAAGTCCAAGCAGGGTGGGGGACCTTTAATAGACCTCGGCGCTCATGTGCTGGATTTGTCGCTCTGGCTGATGGATTTCCCCAAGCCCGTGTCTGTCTCCGGCCAGACGCAGACCAAGTTCGGCCACCGTGAGGGCATCATCGGCCTGCGCGGCCAGTGGAACCGGACCAATTTCACCGTCGAAGACTTCGCATCCGGCTTCGTGCGCTTCGACAGCGGCGCGACGCTGGCGCTGGAAGCCTCATTTGCCGCAAACATTGCCCAGGACCAGTTCCAAACCACGCTGATGGGGACCGAAGGCGGAGCATTTTTAGATCTCATCGACGAAGCCAACACGCGCATTTTTCGCGAAGAAAGCGGCACGCTGACCGACACCATCCCGGTCTTTCTGCCTCAAGTCCACACCCACGAAGTCGAAATCCGCGCCTTTGTTCAGGCCCTCACCGACGATACGCCGGTCCTTGTCCCCGGCGAGCAGGCCCTCGTCGTGACCCGGATTTTGGACGCACTGTACTTGTCCGCCGAAACAGGCCGCGAAGTTTTGATTTAAGTTTAAACTGAAGGAGTAACTATGGCTGCGTTCACTGATCTCGTGTGGCAGCGGCTTGATGTCTGGGCTATCGTTGGTGGAAGCGGTCTCGCCGTGATTGATGTAGAGCAGCGGCTGCCCTGCCGAGAGTGGCTCAAGGGCAAAGACTACAAGATTGAAACACTTAATTTGAGTGGTGGAGCAAACCAAATTGTTTCCGAATTAAATCGTCTGCTGAACTGGAATAAGCAGTTTGGCTATAAACTAGGCCCAAACAAACCGATTTTGAATGCTTTGCGAGACGGGTTCCGCTTTGAAGCTTCCGATACCGATGGAACCGTGCTTGAAATTGTTGGGGCCGATTTTGTTTGGCAGGAAGACCCAAAATGGTTGCTTGGATTGCTATCTATCGCTCAGGAGCATAGCCGCGAACATCTAGCTTTGGGGCGTCGGTTCTTCACTATTCTTGTGTTGCCAGAAAACTCCCCGCTAATCGGTGTGCCGATTGAAGAGGCGAGGGTTCCTGCGACATTCTGGAGTCCCTACAAACAGAAACACAATTTTTGACTCTAAATGTCTTCGGCTAGATTGTATTACAAGCGCAGAATGCAACGGGATTGCGCCCTGTGCTACAACGGGGCAGTGAACCCAAACAGGGTTATCAAAGGAAAGCCATGACGATCATAATTGATTTGCCGCCCGAAACGCTGGAAGCTCTGCGGACGGATGCTGGGGAGTTGGGGCGGCCTGCGGAGCAGGTGGCGGCGGAGTATCTCTCCTCGCTTTTTGCTTTAGATGAGGACGAAGAAACCGCGATTAACACAGCTTTGGATGAGCTGGCCTCCGGGAAAGGACGCCCGTTTTCGGAGTTTGCAGACGAATTATCAGCGCGTTTTGCCGCGCGGTATGAAACGCCATGAGTGAGGACAATGGCGAGACGCCTGCGTTTGCAATCCGTATTCTCCCCCAAGCGGAGCGTGACATAGAAGCGCATTGAGTGCGTCTGGCAGACAGGGAAGGCGCTCGAATTGGCCGTGCTTGGTACGAGGGTTTGCAAGAGGCAGTCGCTCTGCTTTCGCAGAACCCGCGCAGGCATCCCATCATTGCGGAAAATCAGCGCTTCCGTAACGAAGTGCGTCAATTCCTATACCGCCGTACACCGCAGGGTGCCGCCTGGCGGGTTCTAATTGTTGTTCAGGCAGAAACGGAGGATGGGCCGACGGTTCATCTTCTGCATGTTCGCCATGCGGCGCAGCGACCGATTACGCGAGCGGAAGCAAAGCAGATCGAATTCGGCGTGTAAGAGAAAAGCAAATTTTACACGCCGTGTCGCAGAGCCGTGGTACAATAGCGTTATGAGCCAGTCAGTCCTACAATCCGAGCCACCCCCCATGTCCCCGAAGTCTAGGGGGTGGCTGGCGGCGGTGATGCCGGTCGTGACTATCGCGGCCTGTACGGAACTCGGCATCTCGGTGCTGGGAAATTCGGCTCTGCCGGTGTATTTCACGCGCGGTCTGCACATTAAGACCCACATCATGGGGCTGCTGCTGGTCTGGTTTTACATCTCCGAGTCGCTGTTCAAGGCGCCGCTTGGCATTCTTGCCGACCGCATCGGGCGCAAGCCGCTCATTCTCGGCGGAGCGGTGGTGACGGTGTTTACGCCGATTTTACTGATCTCCATCCACTACGACCCGTTGCAGGTAACTTCGTTTGCCGTGCTGGTGGCATTCGGATTTCTGCGGGCGCTCGATGGGCTGGGGCAGGCGGCGATGTGGCCGTCGCTGTATGCGTATGTCGGAGACGTGGTGGAGGAAAACAAACGTGGCGCGGCGATGGGTGCAATGAATGTAGTCTATATGCTCGGCACGGCGTTTGCGTTTCTCGCGGGCGGCTTTGCCGATGATGCGTTCGGCCCGTGGTTGACTAAGCAGGAGACGTTCGGCGAGGCAGTTCACCGGGTCGGACACAACATCCATCAGGGCGGACGGCATGTCATTTCCCACCTGCATCGCCACGCGCATATCGCCGGGGCAGCGGCGGCCCCGGCAGTCCCGGTCGTGCCGCCGAACCATCAGCCGGAATACTACTATCCTTCGTTTTACCTCGCTAGCGTCCTGTTCGCGCTGGCCGTGATCGCCGCGATGGCGCTGAAGGGCCGGAAGCCGGGGGCATCGGCGAAGGCAGCGGAAACCAGCCCGGCGGGCGGCGGAGAGGCGATCACCCGCGCTCAGTTTATTGACGCCCTCAAAACCGTGCCGCAGTTTCTAGGGATCGCCTTTGTGACATTTCTCGGCATCGGCTGCATCGTGCCGATTATGAAGCTGTTCGTGCTGTCGCAGTTCCATATCACGGAAACCGAGTTCGGCATTCTCGTATTAGGACCGGCGCTGATCATTGCGGCGATTGCGCTGCCCGCCGGCCAGCTTGCGGATCGCTGGGGCAAGGCCCGCTCGGTTCGGCTAGGCTTCACGCTTTGCGCGTTAGGATTGCTTGCCATTTGCGGGCTGTATTTTCTGCACACCGGCAAGTTTGAGTTTCTCGCGGCGGCGACGGTACTGGGGATTGGGTTTATGATCGCCTTTCCGGCCTGGCTGGCGCTTTTAACGGTGCTGGGCGGGGAGCATCAGCGCGGGACGATCTTTGCGGCGGTCTCGACCGCTCAGGGTCTGGGGGCGCTGGTCGGGGTCGCGCTGGGGACGCAGGCATATGACGCGATTGGGCATATCGCGCCGTTTGTCGCGGCGGCGGGCTTTGTCACGCTCGGCACGGTTTTGGTCCTGATTTTTGTCCGCGACAGCCGTCTGCGCCTGCCGGTGTAGCGGCGGAGACACCGGCAAAAAAAGATTTCACAGATTTTTCATCCTCTGCGCGTTTTCATCTAAAAATGCCTTGCACAAATATAGGGCCTGTGTTATAATGAACCACTGCTTTAGATGGCTTTCGCTGCGAGCAGAAGAGAGAGTGATCAAGATCACGCACGAGCGCCGGGCTACTTGACCCGCCGCCGCACTTATCCCCCTATACCGACTCTTACCGCACCGCGCGGCGTGATTTCAGGCCAGCCGCTTTTGATAACCATCCGTCGTTTCTCTTCGGTGTCCGTCTTTTTTCGGTCCTAGGCCGGGCCGGCGCCGCACACAACCAGGGAGGTTGTACTCGTCTTGAACACAGAACGCACTTCTTCCACAAAAAGCATTGCTTCCACAGAGCGCCCCGCGTCCCGCGCCCCGCGCTCCCATGCCGCTTCTTTCCAAAATCGGGTCTTCTTCGCCTGGCTGGCGCTGGTCCTGGTGCTGACCGGGCTGGCGCAGGCGCCGTCGCAGGCCGGGCTGAAAGCGTCCTCTTCCGGCGGCACCGGCGCGGTGCTGGCGCTGGCGGCGCAGCTTCGCACGGCCCGCCTGCGGGCGTCGGCGGCGTCCAGCCGCACACCCGGCGGGCGCACTTTGCTGCCCCGGCGCATGATGCACTCCGGCACAATTTTAAAGGCGCGAGCGGCGGCGGCAGCCAGCGTCGTGCCGATCTCCGGCGGCGTTCAGACTTACGATGTCAACAACCCGCCCCCGGCGTTCCGCCCGCTCATCGGCTTCGGCTCCGCCGGCGCCCTCAACAACAGCTCGACCAATCCGCCGGTCTATGTTGGGGCGCTTTCCCCGACGAACCTTACTCCCGTGTGGTCTGCCGACGAAACATTCCTGGTGTTCTCGTCCAACCGGACCCCGGCCGGCGGCGTGAACGCGGACGGCGACGGCGGCGGCTCTCGCTTCCACTTGTGGGCGATCTCGGTCAACGGCGGTGAGGCGTTCCAGATCACGACCTCCACCGGCCCGTCCAGCACCTTCAATCCCGCGACCGGCGCTTTAGTGACTGCGGAGGGCGAGCTTTTCCCGGCCCTGTCCCGCAACAATCTTGCGCTGACGTTCACCTCGGATGCCCAGTCGCCCGGCACGCAGAACCTGTTCGCGCTGGCGTTCTCGTATTCCACGCTTTCTACGGGAACCGTGGCACCGGCCAACCTGACGCCAAGCACCGCAAACCCGACCCCGACCGCCTCGCTGACCCTTCGCGGCGCAACCGAAGCGGCCAGCGCGGCTCAGACCGGGTTTGACCAAGTGGTGCGCCCGACATTCTCGCCGGGCGGCGACCTTCTTGTCTTTTCGGCCCGCAGCATTTCCGGCACGAACGGCGGCCATTTCCACCTATATTTCCTGTATCAAAGCTCCGGCGGCTTCAGCCAGAACAGCAATGTTTCGTTCCCCGGCAAGCTGACCGATGGCCTTGCCGACGACACCGACCCGACCTTCGCGCCGGACGGCTCTTACATTGCGTTCGCGTCTACCGCGAACGCCGCCGGCTTCACCCGGAACCCGAACAATGCGTTCGGTCCGCCAAACCCTGCCAGCCCGCAGGACCCGAACGCATCCCAGTCCCTGTCGTCCGGCGCGTCTGCGACCCGCAGCGTCTTTTTGATTAGCGGCGGCCTGTCCGCCACCGGCGTTCCGTTCGGCACCGTGCCGGGCGCGTTGTCGGGAACCGGCGGGCGGGTTACCCGGGGCGGCAGCGCGGGCTTTGACGACTACGGCCCGGCGTGGAGTTCGTTTGCAAATCAGAACCAGTTCACTAACCCGTCCGGCAACTTCGCGTACCTCGCTTTTGCTCGCAGCACGGGGGGGAACGCGCCGCATGACATTTACTACTTCCAGGCGATCACCGGCGTTACTCAGCCTACCAATGAGACCCTGACACCGGAAACCGCCGCTGGGGGTGCAAACGCTTCCGTTAAGCTCAACACCGACGACAATGCCGGGGAAACAACCCCCGCCGGCAATGGCTTCGACGACATCTACCCGACTTGGTCGCCGTTCCTGTCCATCTTCAGCATTGCGTACACGTCCAACCGCACCGTGACCTACAACAGCCCGGCCAGCGGCGCCCCGGTGGAAATGGCGGCTTCCGTCGGCGACGGCGGCGCGGTCACGAACACGCAGGACCCGACTCAGAACTACTCGGTGGGGGCAAGCTATGCCGGCCTGCTCGTGTCTCAAGTCCTCAACCTCGACCCGCCGACCTTGCTGCGCTTCAGCGCAGGCGAAGTCGTCCATGTCCAGGCTGTCAAGACAGCCGGCGGCGTTTCTGACCCCGTGATGGGGACGCCCAACAAACTGGCGGCGTCCGGGGGCCAGCCGATCGTGCTGACCGTGCGCCTATCCGACCGCGAAGCGGGCATTGACGACACCGGCGGCCCGAACGGCGGTCCGCGCGTTTATATTCAGATCAAAGACCCGGACTCCAAGTACCAGGACGCGCAGGGCCTAGAGCATAAGGTCTTCATGAAGGACCGGCGCTACGATTTGCCTTCGCAGACCAACCGCCCGGCTACTGACACATCGAGCGGCACCGCCAACGGTCTGCTGGACGTTTACAATTACGCCCTGCCGACATCCGACCTCTACGCCTCTACAACCAGTAACGGGGAAAGGGAGATTCCTACCTACCAGAGATTTTTGTATCCAAGCTATGGCAATGCGAGCACTTATGATCCTATGGTTGGGATGGATTTCGTCAACGGCGTTTTTCCACGCGGCACGCACGGCGGTCAGTGGCTGGCAGACACCGCGAACAACCCGAACAATACGCATCTGTTTGTTGGGAAAAGCGCTCTCGGCACCCAGAACCCTGCCGGCCAGTTTTCCTACCCTGTGATGGGGGGGCGGGCCACGGCGCAGTATCCGGGAACCGATCCGGCCCTGTTCATTCCGCATGGCCCGGAGTACGAATGCCAAGTCATCAATCCTTTGTTTGCCGCTAATGGCGCGACAGATGCAACCGCAGCCAACTACGTCACGCCGTACTACATGGCAGGCATTGATGACCAGGGCGCATTCACCGGCGGCACTTATAACACGGCCACCGCAAAAGACCGGCCCAACACCGAATGGCTCCCGCTTGCCCGCGTTCCTGCGGCCCAGCAGGACAACAACGGCGGCATCCTTTATTCCGTCACCTGGAACACCCCGAACTCCGGAAGTGACTTTTATGTAGATGTCATCGCTTACGACAAGGCGGCGTTCCCGAACCTGCCCGGCACGCCGTATGTCGGGCTGAAAACCAACTGGCGCATCTATGACAACGTCGGCGGGTTCAGCACGAACCAGTCCGTCGGCAGCAACGACATTCTGCTGGTGAGCGACTATGCGCTCGGCCAGAAGTTCGCCGCAACCTCGTTCGGCGGGCGCAACTTTAACCAGAACCTGGTGCCGAAAATCTTCGGCACGGAGTCCTACCTCACGGACGTTGACATCAACATCCTGCCGGACAGCGTCTATGCCGGTATCCCCGGCGCGGAAGCGGATGCCATGGCGTCCGCCGGCCCGCCGCCGGTTCCCGGACGAGTGGCCTTCCAGTTCAGCGACGTTGTTCAGCCGTTCGGCGACGAGACCGTGTACAGTTTGTTCAACTTTCCGGGTACCCCTCCGGGCAGCTACCTAAACGGCAACCGGCCTCTGGTCGTGTCGCAGAACGGCCTCGGCGTACAGTCGTACATTGACACCGATATCAATGACGGCACTTCCAGCACGGACGGCGCTCCGAATGTGCAGTCCCAGCGCTATTCCATCTGGCGCATTCTCTCGCGCGGCCCGGTGCCGTCGAGCGTTCTGAACAGCTACCTGCCGACTCCCGTGCAGCAGCCGGCGATCGTGGATGCGGCTGACCCGGCCTACAAGAACATCCCCGCCGCCGCCGTGCTGGACGCTTCGCGCTGCGTCATCTGGCTTTCGCCCTACACCGGCGACGTGCTGGCAGACCCCGGCACGATTGACGACCCCGGCAATGTCGGGTCCGCTGGCGTCACGAACCCGCGCCAAAGCACGACCAGTATCTTGACTGCCTTTGTGCAGGCCGGCGGACGTCTGTGCATCACCGGGCAGGACATCGGCTCGACGCTGACGCAGGGCGGCACGGTTGGCAACACGCCCAGCACAGTTGCCGGATCGCCGAACTTCCTGCCGGACGTTCTGAACGCCATGCTTGTCCCGAATGTCTCCGGCGGCAACGTTCTGGCCGGAAGCCAGAACCGCATTACGGGCAGTCCCTTCTATGATAATACCGACACGACGATCCACGGGGAATATATCACCTTAACCGGCCCGATCCAGGGGCCGAATTTGATCCAGGGAGAAAATGAAAACATTCCCGTCCCCAGCTTCCCTTATCAAGACAATCTTGTGATCGGGGATGCCGATTACGGCGACAGCGGCCTCAGCCAGATCCCGGCGCTCCAGCTTCCTGGCGGCTTCAACGCCCAGGGGCAGGCGATCGGAACCGTGATCCAGGGGCAGACGGACGTTCTCACGGCAGTCAATGGGGCGCAGGCCGGTATGACCTATACCAGCGGTCCCGGCGGCTCGGCGGCCCTGGTCTTCCATGACGACCCGTACCTCGGCGGCACAGCCGGCCTTGCCAAAGGAACAGCGGCAGGCCAGCTTCCGAACGGCGGCACCGGCAGCCGCGTGGTCTATGCCGGGTTCGGCCTGGAAGGTCTCAGCAACGATTACTACTCGCCCGCCAGCCCAAACCCAAGCGCCGGCCCGATCAACCCGCCGAACCCGCTGCCGCTGAATGAGATCATTCCCGCCGTTATCCCGCGCAATGTCCGGGCGGCGGTTCTGCACAACATCGTTTCTTACCTGCGGAGCGGCCGTGTCAGCGGAACAATCACGCAAACCTCCGGCACTGGACAGGGCGGCGGGCTTGGGATTGATGGCGTTACTGTCTACCTGCGTCCGATACTGAATCCAGCGACTGGTTCCACACCTGCAACACAGACCCCATTTGTGCCATCAACCCGTGCGGCATTCAGCGCACTGACGGCAAGCGGCGGACGGTTCACCATTGCCGGCGTCGAGCCGGGAACCTACACCCTAGTCGCCGTCAAGCCCGGCTTCCAGCGGGCGGTCTCCAACAACAACGTTTCGTTTACGGTGGAAGGCGATGTCACGAAGACAAACGCGACGCTGACCATGACGCCGCAGCAGCCGGGCAACATCGCCGGGGCCGTGCATGACGCGGCGGGCAATTTGATCAGCGGCTCGACGGTAACGTTTACGTCCCAGGACAACTCGGTCACGCAAAGCGTCACGTCCCAGAACGGCTCGGTCACGGGCAATGCGGCGGAAAACTATTTCCTCCAGACGGTCCCTGTCACCACCTACACAGCGACAGCGTCCGGCCCGCTGAACCCGCAGGGTCTGCCGGAATACACGGCGGCGACAAAGCCCGACGGGCCGGGAACGACCGGCGGAACGGACTTCAGCCAGGGCATCACGGTCCAGTCGAACACGACGGTTCAGCCGGTCAACTTCACGCTGACGCCGATCCTGGCAGCCATCAAGGGAACTGTCACCAATGGCACCGCCAGCGGTCCGCCGGTTGCCGGAGCAACCGTGACGCTCCAAGACAGCACCGGCAAGACGGTCGGCACAACGACGACCGCCGCCGACGGCACTTACACGCTGGCAAGTATTCCCGTGCCGACGTCGCCGACAACGTATACGATTGTCGTCACCGCGCCCGGCTTTGCCGCTTCCACGCCGCTCCCTGAGACGGTGTATCTCGGCAGCATCTTGACGGCCCCTAACGTCTCACTGACGCCGATTGCGCCCGGCTCGATCAAAGTCACCGTGGCTTACTCGACCGGCGGGCCTGTCGCGGGTGCGATTGTCACCTACAAAGCGCCCGGCGCGACGGCGGCGCAGACGGTGACCACCGGCGCGGACGGCACAGTCGTCATTCCGAGCGTTCCGCCGGCGACCTACACGGTCACGGCGGTCGGCCCGAACAATGCAAACGGGCGGGCGACGACTTTGCCGGCAGCGTCGCAGCCTGTCACGGTGACATCCGGCCAGCAGGCCACAGCAGCGTTTGTCGTCGTGCCGATTGCGCCAAGCTTCATCGGCACCGTCACGTCGCCGGGAAGCCCACCGGCCTCAACGCCGCTGGCAAAAGCGACCGTAACCGTCACCGGCACGGATGCGACCGGCGCGGCGATTACGCCGATCACGGTCAAGACCGACACCAACGGCAAGTACACGACCGGCGACCTAGCGCCGGGCAGGTACACGCTGACCGCGTCGCTCGCCGGGTTCACCTCGTCGTCTACCCCCGCGCCGATTACCGTGCAGCTCGGCGACGCGCAGACGGTTCAGAACTTCTCGCTGACATCGGTTGCGCCGGGCAGCATCACCGGCATCGTCTCCGACAACAACGGCAAGCCCATTGCCCGCGCGGTCGTCACGTTCAATTCGACCGACGGCACGGTGCCGACTCTGACGGCGACAACCATCGCCGATGGCTCCTATGTCATCCCGCCGCCGCCGGCTACGGGCACTGTTCCGGCCTCCACTTACACCGGCACGGCAGTCGGCCCGAACAACGCGAATGGCAAGCCGGAATATGGCGCCGGCACGGCCCAGACAGTCACCGTCCCACCGGGCGGCTCCGGCACGGCGAACTTCACCCTCCCGGCGATCCTCGCCTCGGTCTCCGGCACCGTCACCGATGCCCAGACATCGGGCGCGGTGGCCGGGGCAACCGTCATGCTCTCCGATCCGAACGGCGCTGTCGTCGGTACGCAGACCACCGGCACGGGCGGCACTTACGCCTTCGCCGGCATTCTGACGACCGAAAACGGTCAGACGTACACGCTCTCGGTCTCGAAGACCGGCTACGCGCCCGCCACAGCCACGATAACGCTAAGCCTCGGCGATGCGCTTACTCAAAACGTCCCGCTCAGCGAGCAGGCCACGCTGTTCGGCCTCGTCACGGATGGATCGGCAAATGCACCGGGTCAGCCGCCGCTGCCAGGGGTCACGCTGACGGTCAAAGACGCGAGCGGCAACACCGTCGCCACCATCCCGACGCCGCTGACGACCGGAGCAAGCGCGGCCACCGGACCCGACGGTAAGCCGGAGAACTATCTGGCGACCCTGCTGCCCGGAACCTATACGGTCACGGCGTCAAAAGGCAGTTACACCAGCCAGACAAGCGCGACGATTACGCTGACCAATGCCGCTCCGGTGCGGGTCAACTTCGCGCTGGTGTCCGGCATCGGCACGCTCGGCGGCCTCGTCACCGACCAGAACGGCACGGGCCTCGTGTCCGGCGCGACCGTCACAGCGATGCCGACCGGAACGACCGGGACCACGGGAACCCCGACCGGCATCTCGTTCACGACCGCCGCCTCGGCCACTCCCGGCCCCGACGGCAGCCCCCTGAACTACACCGGGCAGCTTCCGCAGGGAACGTACTCGGTCACGGTCACAAAAGGCAGCCGGACGACGGCCGCTAAAACGGTGACAGTCGTGGGCGGCGCGTTTACCCGGCTAGACTTCACGGCTGCGACCGGCCTGCCGGCCCTGCATACGTTCGGAGCGGGCTTCCAGTTCGTCTCGACGCCGTATGACTACAGTGCCCTCGGTTTCGACGGCCTGTTCGGAACGCTGAACACCGCGCCCGCCGGGACAACGCCGAACGGCAACCGCTCGCATGTCGCGGTTTGGAACCCGCTGACCGGCGCGTATGCGCTTGATCCGACCGCGCCTGCCGACTCGCTGCGTCTCGGCGTCGGCTACTGGGTCTACCTGAAGAACGCCGTTCCCGTGACCCAGCAGGGCGCGACTCCGCCGGCCACGCCGGTTTCTGTGTCACTTGGCAAGGGCTGGAACCAGATCGGTGTCCCGAACCCGTCCGCCGCCGGTATTCCGGTCGCGAACCTGCTGTTCGACAACGGCGCAGGCGGGACGATCACGTTCGCGCAGGCGAGCAGCCCCCAGTACAACCTGGTAATCTACTCGCTCTATTCCTACGCGGGCGGCGGCTACCAGGCCGTCTCGTCCACCGGGGTGCTGACTCCGTGGAACGCCTACTGGATCTATGTCAACGCTCCGGCGACGCTGGAGATCCCGACCCGCTAAGGAGACTGACCGCCGGGGCAGGGAGCGCAGCATGCTCCCTGCTTCGGCGGTTCCTTTTTTCTTCGAGAAAAACCGCTTGCGTAAAACGCTTGCCTATGTTATAATCGTTTCGTTGGACCATTCTTATCCGTTCCGCAGACCTATTCGTTCCGCAGATCACGCCTTGCCGAGAATCCCCAATGATCTCACCGTTTTTTATCCCGAACGTGTGAATTCGTGACTTCACCCTTGAAAGCTGCACACTTGAACAACTTACGTTCTCTTCGCCTCCTATTGCTGCCGCTGCTGGCAGCCGCTTCTTCGTCTGCCTTTGTCGCCGGTCTGCTGGCCGCGCCCGCCCCAACCACGCCGGGCCATCTCGGCCAGGCACTGGCTTTGCGAGCGGCTCTGCGGCCCTTGACGCCGTCCGGCGCCCATGCGAAATCGTTTGCGGAGCGCGGCGTTCCGACCGACCTGCACCGGGCTTCCGACGGCCGCTACATTTACCCGAAGCCGAACCTAATGCACTCCGGCGCGATCCTGAAGCCCAATGCTTCCACCGCCGCGTCATCTCAGGTCAACGAAGCCGTGCAGACGTTCGATGTCTTCAACCCGCCCCCGGCGTTTGCGCTGGCCCAGGGCGTGTCGCTGACGCCGACGAACCTCACGCCCGTCTGGACCTCCGATGAGACCATGCTGGTCTTCTCGTCGAACCGCACCGCGACCGGCACGGTGGGGACGCGCTTTCATATTTGGGCCATTCCCGTCAACGGCGGCACGCCGATCCAGCTCACGACTTCCACCGCTGCCACCGGCGAGGTGGCAACTATCCCGCACGGCGAGTTCTTCCCAGCTCTGAGCGCGGACAACAACCAGCGGCTGGCGTTTACGTCGGACGCCAACACGGCGAACATCCAGAACCTCTACGTCGCCCCGTTCACCGGCGCGGCCGTTTACACCGTCAACGGCAAGGTCTCGCCGACCTTCCAGAGCGCGGACGCTTCCGGCAACCCCGTCACCGGCATCGGCGGCGTCGCACGCCCGACGTTCTCGCCGTCGAACTCCGACGAGGTCATCTTTTCCGGCCTCAGCCTCACCGGCACGAATGCCGGACACCGCCATCTGTACTTTTTGTATTCGTCCACCGGCGGCTACAACCCGTCTTCCATCTCCCTGCCTGGCAAGCTGACCGATGGTCAGGCCGACGACACCGACCCGGCGTTCTCGCAGGACGGCCAGTTTATCGCGTTTGCGTCCACGGCCTCTTCCACCACGGCCAGCGGTATGCCCGCTTCGTCTGACCCGAACGTCGCTCCGGTTGAAACGGCTATCACTGCCGGCACGACTCCGGCGGCAAACCGCGCCATCTTTTTGATCTCCGGCGCAGCCGGCATCGCCAACGGCGGCGCTCCGGTGACGGCGGCAGGTTCCGGCGACAACTTCGGTCCCGCGTGGTCGTCGTCTCAGCCCGATCCCTACCTGAACACCGCGCCGGGCCGCGAATACATCGCGTTCTCACGCGGCGCATCCCAGACCTCGCCGCACGACATTTACTACCTGAACGTCCTGCAAAACACCCAGGCAGGCGGCCAAAGCAGCCGCTCCAACGAAGCGTCGTCCACACCGCTCAACTCGAACAACACGGCCACGCCCGGCATCCCCGGCGCTCCGGTGTTTCAGGTCAACGCCGGCGATACGGCGGCAGGCGACATTCTCGGCCCTCCCGGCAGCTACGTTTCGGACACGTTCATCAATCCGGCTACCGGAACTCCATCGTTCACCGTCACCGGCGGCACGGCAGACCCACCGGCGGCCACGCCGATTGTCTTCAACACGACCGGCGACCCATATACGCCGCCCGGCATCTACCAGACCGACCGCTCCGGGACGTTCTCGTATATCTTCCCGAACCTGACGCCGAACGCGACCTACCAGGTGCGCCTGCACCTCGCTGATCCTAAAGACACAGCCGCCGGCGCACGCATCTTCAACGTCACCGTCAACGGCCAGACGACTGAGCCAAACATTGACATTGTCCGTGCCGCGCTGAACTCGCCGGGCCGCCTTGACGGCATCGTGACTGACGCTTCCACGGGCCATGCCCTGCCGGGCGCAACCGTAACCGTCAACGCACAAAACCCGGTCTCCGCGACAACGTCTGCGTCCCCGACCACCGATCCGAACGGCGGCGCAGTTATTAACTATAACCTCGCGGTTATTCAGGGAACCTACTCGGTCACGGTTTCCGCCCCCGGCTACGGCACGGAGACGCGCCAGATTACCATCAACAGCGGCGCGTATACGCGCGGCGACTTCAGCCTGAACCCAAGCGCCGCGAACTCGTCCTTCAGTGGGACCGTCACCGCTAACGGCAACGGAGTCAGCGGCATCACGCTGTCGGTTGTAGACGCGGCGACTCTGTCCACCGTAACGACCACCGGCACGGTCACCACCGACGCTAACGGCAATTACGGGCCGGTCACGCTGCCGCCCGGCTCTTACTATGTGACCGCGACGCCGCCCGCGCCGGGCACAAGCGGCGCAGGCTTCACGACTCAGACCCAGGCTGTGACGACAACTGCCGGAACGACAATGCCCGTCAACTTCACGCTGGGAGCGACCACCAGCGCGAACGTCGGCTCCTTCGGCGGCCTCGTCACGAACTCAGCCAACGCCGCCGCGCTTTCCGGCGTCACGATCACCGTCAAGAACGCGGGCGGGACGCTGGTCGCCATTCTGATGACCCACGGGCAAAGCTCACCGGCAGCGCCGAACGGCGATGGAAAGCCGGTCAACTACTTCGCGAACCTACCGACCGGTACCTACAGCCTGCAATACATTGAAGGCGGCTTCACAACGGCAACCGAGTCTGTGACTGTCGCAAACACCCCTGCATCTGGGGCTACGGCTGCCAATGCGTTCATGCGCCAGGATCAGCCGCTGGCCACCACTTCGGCCACGGTCGGCCAGAACACGGCGGTTGTCGTCACCTATACTGTCCAGGCGGCGGAGTTCAACAACTTCAACAATATGAGCCTGCAAACCGGCACGGCGGGCGCAATCACGCTGGCCTTCAACCCGGTCTCCGGCGACCCGCCGATTGTCCAGGGCATCGAGATCTTGTCCGATCCGAACCCGCCCTTTTCCAGCGGCTTCGGCAGCCTTGCGGCGATCAACTTCGCAACCACCTCGGCCGCGCCCCGCATCTCGGCGTTCGGCGGCACACAGGTTGACGCGAACGGCGTACAGGTCGCCGGGCCGGTGCCGATCATCACGCTGAACTTGGAGAACTTCGGCAGCACCCTGCCGACGGCCTACAATGTGTATCGCTCACCCGGCAGTCCGAACAGCGTGAACAAGCCGCCGGCCAGCGGCGTCGGCACGGAATCCAGCACTGCGGTTGTTGTGCCGGTCATCCTTGCGCCGGCTGCCGGTGCCAACACGGTTCTCACGAACAACGGCACCTATCTGACGACCTTCACCGATACGACGAACATCGTCCTCGGCTCCGAGTACTACTACATGGCGACGGCGGTCTTTACGCAGGTGCTGGCGCCGGAGTCCGCCAAGAACCCCGTCATCAAGCTGAACACCGACGACAACGCCGGAGAAACCGGGGCGGCGGGGAACGTCTACGACGACATGTATCCGACCTGGTCGCCCTTCCGCAGCGTGTTCTCGATTGCCTACTCGTCGAACCGCACCGTGACTTACACCAATCCTTCCACCGGCACGGCGTCGGAAACGGCCATTTCGATTGCCGCAAACGGCAGCCTCGGCAACGGCGGCACGGTCGGCACGGGCTACACCGGCCTGCTGGAGTCCCAGGTCATCAATCTGGACCCGCCGACGCTGGTTCCGTACAGCGGCAACGAGGTTCTTCATGTCAACGCCGGCTCCGGGTTCAACGCGGCTTCCACGACCCGCACCGGCGTCACACCCGGCCAGCCCGCGACAATCACCGTCCGCCTTTCCGACCGCGAGGCGGGGGTGAACGATGCCAACGTCTACCTGCAAATTAAGGACCCGGACTCGAAGTACGACGACACGCAGGGGCTGGAGCACAAAGTCTTCGCCCACGACCCGGCGTTCCGCTTCCAGCAGAACAACCCGAATCTGTCCACTCCCGACAGCGGCTCGTCCGATCAGCTCCTGAACGGCGGCGGCTACGTCGGCTTCAACCAGTTCAACGGCACGAACGGGTACTTCGCGCTGCCGCAGCGCGGTGCCATCGGCGGCATTGACGGGCCAGAGTCGGACACCAACGGCGGCACCCCGCCCGGTCCGAACACCAACAAATCGGACACCATCTCCGTAGGCCGGGACGGCGGCGGCGCAAATACCCAAGCCGTACTGGATTCTAACGGCAAGCCGGTCATGGACGTCAACAAGAACATCGCCACACTTCCGGGCGGCGATCCGGGCCTGTTCATCCCGACTGGGCCGGAGTACGAGTGCCAGGTCGTCAATCCGTCGTTCACGGGCCTTGACACCGTGCCGGCCGACTATTCCACGCCTTACTGGCTGGCGGGCATAGATGACCAGCAGCCGTTCAGCGGCAACAGCTCGAAAATCCGTCCGAATACGCAATGGCTCCAGATGACCCGCCTGCCGGCAGCCCAGCAGGATGGCCAGGGCGGCCTTCTTTACAGCGTCACCTGGAAGACGCCGACCTCGCAGAGCGACTACTACCTGGATGTCATCGCGTTTGATAATGCGGTCGCGCCCGGAGCCGCCGCCGGCAGCGGCAGCAACTGGCGAATCTACGATAACATTTCAGGCTTCAGTACGCAGGCGGCCATCAACACCAACGATATTCTGCTGGTCAGCGACTACGCGCTCGGCCAGAAGTTCGCCGCGTCCACGTTCGGCGGCCAGCGCGGCCTGCTGAACCTGGTGCCGAAACTGTACGGCGCGGAGTCTTATGTCTCCGCGATTGACACCGGCCTGCTGCCGAACGCGATTTTCCGGTACGCGGTCTTCCCCGGCGCGAACGTCAACAACCCGCAGCAGGAAGTGCTGGACCTCGATACGGCATATGACCCGGCCGACTCAGGGGCCGGCTCAATCGGTGGCGCTCTCGGTACGCGGCCGCTCAACGGCCTCGGCGTGAACTCGTATTTCGATCGCTTCATTGACGACAGCCAGCGGACCTCGGACGGCTCGCCCAATGTCCGCTCTCAGCGGTACAGCCTCTGGCGCACGCTGGCTCGCGGGCCGGTTCCGGCGTCCTTATACGCCGCCTACGAGCCGACGGCCCCCCAGAACCAGCCGGCGGTCAGCGATGCTGGCGGGGCAACTCCCGTCACTGCCGCCGCCGCTTCGGTTCCGGTTGCGACGCGGTGCATCGTTTGGATCTCGCCGTTTACCGGCGATGTCCTGGCCGGGCCGGGAACGCTGGCGGACCCGAACACGCAGGCCAACCTGCGGGCCTTCGTCGCCGCCGGGGGACGCCTCTGCGTCTCCGGGCAGGATGTCGGCTCGTCCTTGACCCAAAACGGAACCGTCAACAACGGCCCCGGCGGGTTCCTGTCGGACGTACTGGGCGCGACGCTTGTGTCGCCGAATCAGGGAACGCAGATCCCGTCGGGCGGCACCAGCGCGACCAACAACCGGATCAGCAACATTCCTTCCTATGACGGTGTGGTGCAGGGCGGCTACCAGGAGGTTGACACCATTCTGGGCGAGATCACAACTCCGATCAACCAGCGCCCGATCCGCATCTCGAACAACTATGGCCGGAACATCTTCGACGTCGTGTATACGATCCAGAACGACGTAGCGTACTTCGGCAACTGGCGCACAGACGGCTCGCTCGATCAGTTGGGGCCGTACATCCAGGGCTTTCCAGAGCAGGGCAACAACACCAACTCAGTCGTCGGCCAGATCGACACGATCAAGCCGAATGCCGGGGCAAATGTCCATACCGACATCACACTCGGCCAGTTCACCAACCCGATCCCGCCGGTGGACAACGGCAACGACAATGCGGCGACGGCGGCGGGCGGCGTCGGCCTGATCTACACGGAAAGCCCGGCTGCCACCGGCGGAACCGGCAGCAAGGTCGTCTACGCGACCTTCGGCCTGGAAGGACTGTCCACTGAGTACTACAGGCAGACGGCCAGCTTCAAGCCGAACCCGATTGTATATGCCGCCCGCAACCAGCGGCAGAACATCATGCACAATATCGTGTCCTACCTGCGGACCGGCTCCATCTCCGGCACCATCCGGGCGACGACCGGCAACAACACGGTCGGCGCGGGCGTTCAGGGCGCGACGGTTTACCTGCAATCGGCCTACGGCCCGGCTATTCCGGGGCGGGGAACGTTCAGCGCGACGACGGACGGCTCCGGCAACTTCGTCATCAACGGCGTCGAGCCGGGCAACTACACGCTGGTCTCTTACAAGACCGGCTACAGCCGGGCCGTCTCGAACGCCGGCACGGTCTTGACGGTGGAAGGCGACGTGGCGGTGACCGGCGCGAACCTGACGCTGACCCAGGGCAGCCCCGGCATCATCACCGGCATTGTCACCGACTCTTCCTCCAAGCCGGTCGCCGGCGCGTCTGTCGTCTTTACGCCAAGCGGCGGCGGCTCGGTCCAGACCGCGACTACGGACACCAACGGCAGCTACACGCTGTCCAATGTCCCGCCCGGCACCTACACCGGAACGGCCTCTCTGTCCGGCGCGACGGCGACTTCGGGGGCAGTGACCGTCACCAGCGGCGCGACCCTGACCGTCAATTTCAAGCTGGCGCCCGGCGCCGGCAGCGCAACCGGGCGGGTCGTTGACACGAACGGCAATCCGATTGGCGGGGCGACCGTCTTCTTCAACGGCGGCGGCCTCCCGGCGACGGCGACGGCGACGACCGGAGCGAACGGCGTTTACACGTTCCCGGCAGGCAGCCTGCCCTCAGGCTCTTATCAGGTGAGCGCGACAGCGCCTACCTTCGGGGCCAGCACGCCGGTTCTGGTGGTCATTACCAGCTCGACCGTGACAACAGTCGCGGACATTGTCCTGAACCCGGTCCAAAACGGCACGCTCGGCGGCCTAGTGACCACGTCCGGCTCTACGACGCCGCTGGCGGGCGTAAGCATTACCATCGTCAACACGGCGACCGGCCAGACAATCACGCCCGCACCGACTTCGGTCTCAACTACCTCCGCCGCCCCCGACGGCAGCGGCGCGATCAACTACGGCCCGGTGACGCTGCCGCAAGGCACTTACACCGTAACCGCGACTGCAAACGGCGTCTCGTCGGCAGCCCAGACGGTGACGATCCCGGCGAACGGCTTTGCCCGGATTGACTTCACTGGAACTGCCGGCCTCCAGCCGCTGCACACGTTCTCGGCAGGCTTCCAGTTCGTCTCGACGCCGTTCGATTACAGTGCAATTGGCTTCGACGGCCTGTTCGGAACGCTGAACACCGCGCCCGCCGGGACAACGCCGAACGGCAACCGCTCGCATGTCGCGGTTTGGAACCCGCTGACCGGCGCGTATGCGCTTGATCCGACTGCACCCGCCGATACGCTCCGGCCCGGCGTCGGCTACTGGGTGTACCTGAAGAACGCCACTCCGGTGACGCAGATTGGAAAAACCCTCTCCGGCTCGGTCTCGGTCGTCTTGAACCCGGCCTGGAACCAAATCGGTGTTCCCAGCACCGCCGGGGTGACGGCATCGAGCCTGACCTTTACCGCCGCGAACGGGACGACCTATAACTTCACGGATGCGTCGAGCAGCACGTACCACCTGATCTCCGGGACCCTATATTCGTACAACGGGTCCGCGTATCAGCCGATTGGGGCGGGGACAACTCTCCAGCCCTGGCAGGCGTACTGGATCCGGGTGTATACGCCGGTGACGGTGAACATTCCGACAGGCAAATAGCCTGAACCGGCCGGCGCTTCGGCGCCGGCCCCCATTTCTAGGAGGAATCACACAGAGTGAAACATTTCAAACAGCATTGGAGCGCACAGCCGATCAGCATCCTGCTCAGCCTGCTGATGGCGCTGCCCGTTCTCTGCCTGCTGCTGCAAGCCGCGCCGGCGTCGGCGCAGGCCATCGGGGCGCGGCAGCCGGTCTGGGCGATCCTGGACTTCGCTAACCCATCGGGCTACGGCAGCAGCGATGTTGGGCGGCTGGCGTCCGACTCGTTTGTGATCCAGCTCGCCAAGCTGAACCGTTACACGGTCCTGCCGCGCGAGCAGCTCCTGACGGGCATCCAGAACGAGAGCCTGACCCCGCCGCTGAACCTAGCCTCGATACAGCGGCTCGGCCAGTCGCTGGGCGTGGACGCGATTGTCGCCGGGGAAATATCCTCCATTTCCTTTTCCCGCGACCGCCGTCAGGCGACCGTCTCCATCGCCGTCCGGGTGATTGATCCAAAGTCCGGCTTTCTGCTAAACGGGGCGCTTGCGACTGGGCGGTCCAACACGCGGGTGATCCCGGTAGACGACGAAGAGCAGCTTGTGAATGAAGCGTTCGGCAATGCCGCCTTCAACGCGACCCGGCAGCTTTCGCGGTTCAACCTGCCGGTCGCGACGGTGCTGATCTCCGGCAACGAGACACTGAACGGCCGCGATGTCACCGTCACCATCAACAAAGGCACCCGTGACGGCCTGTATCCGGGCCTGGACATGCTGGTCAGCCGGGGCGGCCGCTATATCGGCACGCTCCGCGTGGCCCAGCCGACCGACAACGACGCCAACTGCGAGGTCACCGACCTCGGCCTCGGCATTGAGCCGGGCGACCGCTGCACCGCGATTTTCCACATGCCGGCATACAATGTGGACAAAACGACCGGGTCGTACAACGTCGCCACTTCCGGCGACGTGTCCGCCGACGCCCCGACCGTGCCGACCCACAACAGCGCGTTCCGTGGCATCACCGGCCTGCTGCTCGCCGTGATCTCCGGCGGCTTGCTGCTGTCGGCGATCCACGCCGGGCATAACGGCGACAACTCGCTCGGCGGGGCCAATGTCAGCGGCGCAACCGCGACGTCCGGCCTCTCATCTGCTATTGGCGGGCCGTCTAACATCCCGGTCGGCGTGCCGAACGGCGACAACTTCCAGCCGATCTCCGTCAAAATCAACGCGAACATCGGCAACATTGATCAGGCGAACTTTTTGGAGTTCCATGTCTACCGGAGTGACTCGCCTCCCGCGCTCTCCAATGCCGCGAACCTGATCGCCATCGGCATCGCCACTCCCGGAACGACCGGAGGGGGCGGCACGACCGGCGGGGCCGGCACTACGGGAACTAATGGAGCCAACACTAATGGCATCGGCCTGCTCGGCATCAACGGCTTCGGTCAGGTTCCTTTGTTTTCCCAGTCTGCGAAAAGCCTGCAAATTTTTGATGACTTCAACCTGAAGTTCGGCGTCACCGCCTCAAAGCCTGACCCGTCAAACACTTCCAACCTGGTCACGTTCACGCTGTCCACGCTCGGCGTCACGACCGCCACCACCGGCGCGGCGGCGTCGTATTTCGGCGGCATTCCCGGCACAGGGCTGAACTTCGGCCAGCGCGTCTCGTATGCCGTGGAAGGCTTGTATATCCAGCCGGCGACCTACAGCACCGGCACGACCACCGGCACAACCGGTATCAACCCCGGAACCGGCGCGACCGGCACGATCAACACGAATGGAACATCCGGCACGAACGGCAGCACCGCCACCACCGGAACGACGACGGGATCGACGGGGGGAACGACAAACACCAGCAGCAGCACCAACACCAGCGGCAACACGGCTGGGTTGCAAGGACATCAGGAAACGTTCCAACTCACCAGCCTGCGGAACACAAACACGATCACTTACATCGAGCCGACCGCGCCGGCGACCGTCACCTCGACCGGCTCCGCCAATGTCAACGTCACGGTTCCGGTTACTGCCGGGGCAAATGACTACGAGCTGCAAATCAGCTCCGACCCCGGCTTCGGCTCCAGCACCCGGACGTACAAAGCGCCGAGCGGAGCCTACCAAATTGCGGCGACTTCCCAGGCGGCCATCAACGCCAACCCGAACCAGTTCGGCGTGAACGTCTCGGCAGCAACCGGCACGGCAGTTGTCTTCAACAACATCAACCTGACCACTGACTTCCCCGGTGCCACAGCTTTGTTCTACCGAGTCGGCGCCCGCAACTCGGCGGACAACGGGCAGTCGAACTTCCCTAACGACTACATCTTCAGCAACCCGCTGTCGCTGGGGGCGGGCCTGAGCGGCGCGTCAATGAGAAGCTCTATTCAGGAAGGCATCGGACTCAAGCGCCGAAAAGGCTTCTAAGAGAGACCTGATCAGGTCGTAGGAGACCTCACCCGGCGGCAAGCCGCCACCCTCTCCTTCCGAAAGGAGAGGGTACAGAAAGGTCAGGAGGGAAGCCTACGAAGCAAGCTATTCCCTCTTTATCCTAACCCTCTCCCTCCGGAAGGAGAGGGTGGCGGCTTGCCGCCGGGTGAGGTCTCCCAAAGACTTGTGCAAGTCGCTCGATGTTTTCAGAGAGGACACGTTTATGATCTTCAGTTCGACCCTTCGGCGCAGACAATCCCGAACGCTGGCGCTTGCCCTCGCTGCTGCCCTGCTGCTGCCGCCGGCTCTCCTGCCGGCGGCGGCGCTGGCACAAGGCGCGGCCCCGACGACGGGGGCCGATCTTGCAGCAGTCCGCATTCCGGTCGTGCCGGCGACGGAAGGCCCAATCCGCACGATCCTGATGTTCCCATTCGCCAACAAGACCTCGGACGCTGCCAACAGCGGCTTCGATGCGGATATTGTCGGGGCACAGGTGGAAGACGCCATCAAAGTGCGCCTCAACGAGACTGGGCGCTACAAAGGCGACTCGTTCCTGCCCACGCTGCCGCAGATCCAGCGGGCCGTGCAGGACTCCGGCCTGGACGGCCTGACCGAGACCGATGTCGCGCCGCCGTATGATACGGCGACGAAAGGCCAGCGACTTGCCCAGCAGATTGCTACCGACGGCTACCTGCTCGGCACGATTGAGTCTATCGGCGTCAACCAGCAGACCCGCACGGTCAGCGTCGTCGTCAGCGCGACCCTCTACAGCACGACCACAGGCCGAGCAGTCAAAGCGCTGGCGGCGACTGGGCGCGGCATCTCGTTCGCTGCGAACGACGACCCCGCCATGCTGCTCCAAAGCGCCGTCAACGATGCCGCCGGCCATGTCGTCTCCGCCCTGAACGCCGACCGCTCGCAGGGTCGGCCCATCGTTGTGCAGGACGTGCGCCCGAAGCGCCACAACAACAAGGCGGGCGAGATCGCGCTCGGCATCCTCGTCGCCGCCGCCGTCGCCATTGGCCTGACGACGACGCACCACCATCACAGCAGCGGCGGCAGCACGACGACCACCCCTGCGCCGGTAACAGGCACCGGCGGCGGCACACCGCCTAACCCGCCGATCGGCATTCCAGGCTCTTAGGCAGTTGACACAGATAAAAGGGACCCGGTATTGGAAATGCTGGGTCCCGATACCTGAATAAGGCCGAGTGCCAGCCATCTACTCTGACCGCTTGCCTCTTCTCGCTGAAAGCACCACCATGCGGACTTCTCCTTCCCGGTACTTCGTGACACGCTTTGCCCGGCTGCTGTGCCTTCTCGCCGTCTTCACTGCGGCGGGGCAGGCTGCCCACGCCGCCGGGCAGGCTTCCATCACGCTTGCCGCTGCGCCTGACGTCATCTACGCCGACGGCAGAAGCAGCACCGTCGTCACCGCGACCGTGCAGGACAGCGGCGGCCATGCCGCGCCCGACGGCACTTCGGTCCGGTTCACCACGACACTGGGAACCCTGACCCCGGACACCGCTTCCACCACCGCTGGAGTCGCCCGCGTTTCTTTGACGAGCGTTTCTACTTCGGGGACCGCCCGTGTCACCGCCGCCGCGTTCGGCAGCGGCCTTCAAGGAACCTCGGCCAATGCCGCATCGGTCGAGTTTACGGCAGACCGCGAGTCGCTGTTCGACAAAGACGCCCGCTGGATTCGTATTGACTGCCCGCAATATCTGATTTACAGCGCCGACGCGCACACCATTGAAGCGCAGGGCAAGAACCGCTCCGCGCATCTCGACTACAAGGCGCTGGACATCACCGCTGACGCGCTGCAAGTGGACCTGGAAACCCAAACTCTGCTGGCCCGGAACGCCGTGCTTCAGCGCGGACGCCACACCCTGCGGGTCTCGGAAATCCGCTATGACCTGCTGAACGGCAGTGGGACCGGCGTTCTCGCCGATACCGCCGAAGCCGTCACCGTCACGGGCCTCACACTGGAGGCGGTCCAGCAGCCGGCAGACGCCGCCCAGCTTCCGCTGCTGTCTGATCCTTACCGTTTTGTGGACCTGTCTGCCAGCCGGGTCGTCGTATCCGCCCGCGCGATCACTGCCGACCCCACCTCCCAGGTCCAGTTCCGCCGGGCGACGATTTACAGCGACGGGCGGAAGCTGATTTCCACCGCCTACCATGTCATGCCGATCAACACGGACCAGATCTTCGGCCAGCAGCTCCTCGGCGTCGGCTCGTCCGGGGTCTTCGTCAATGTCCCGTTCTACTACAACGTTACGCCCCACAGCCGGGGAACGATCTACCTGCGGAACTCGGCGGTCAGCGGCGCATCGCTCGGCTCTTCCATCTCTTCCGGCACGACGTTCTTTGGCAGCCAGGCCGCCCGGCACGGCATGGCGCTGGACTTAGAGCAATCTTACGATGTCGGCCACACCGGCTCCGGCCAGCTTCTGATCAGCGGCATCACGCGCTCGGAGTGGGGAGCGCAGTGGAACCATACCCAGCGCCTCGACGATAAGACTTCTTCCTACTTTCTCGTGGACTACCCGGAGCATCGCAGCCTGTACGCGGCGTCCAACGTTTCCCGCCAGTTTTCCGGCTTCTCGCTGAACGTCAGCGCGTCGGGCAGCCGTGACCCCGGCAACGGCGGCTACAGCGCGAGCAGTATGACCCTGAACACCTACTTGCAGACGACGCCAAAGGCCATCCGCCGCACGCCGCTGAATTATACGACTGATTTCGGCGTCCAGCAGGGGCGGCTGGTCGAAAACTCACCGCAGACCGGCCAGGTCGTGACGCCGGTTTCCACGACATCCGCCGATGTCCGCTTCTTCACCGCCCCCCTGCGCCTTGATAAGCGCACCCAGTTCACCGACTCGGTCTCGGTGGGCGAGGCATTCGGCGGGGAGCGTCGTTCGTTTGCACCGACCGTTGCCGCGAACCTCGGCATCACCCGGACGTTTCGCAAGACCGACTCGCTGTCGCTGAACTACTCGTTCTCTTACGACCCGCTGCTGTCCCAGCTCGGCACGTCATCATCAGGCCTTAATCCGTTGCAGGCGCTGCTGCAAAGCACAACCCAGCACCGGCTGACGGCGTCCTACTCCGCGTCGCTTGCGCCTCGCGTTTCGGCATCATTTTCCGGCTCCTACGGCCTGCCGCTTAACGACCGCAGCTTGTTTGCCACCACGACTTACCGGATCAACCGGGACTGGGGCATCGGCCTTGCCGCTTCCTTTGAGCATTACTTGACCGACAGCTACCAGGACGTTGAGTATTCGGTCAGCCACCGGATCTTGGGGCGGGATTTGACGTTCTACTATTCCACCCGCAACAAAAAAATCAACTTTGACTTTGCAGGTCTCGGCTGGCATTAACCTAGACAAAAATCCAGCAAAATTACCAGGATTTGCACAGAACCAAAACAAAATTCATCAATGAGGGAACATTTGATCGGCGTAACCCGTCAAGACAAACGTGATCTCCTTATCTTGCCGCTCCATTTGTGAGGGCAGCCGCCGGTGCGCTGGGATTGCATCGGCGGTTTCTTTTGTCTTATTCTTTTTGTCTAATTTGATAACAAAAACGCCCCGGCACACAAAGTGCCGGGGCGTTATTCGCTACTTGGTCAGGCTCCAGGTTTTTGGTCGGCCGCCTTCGCTTCCACAGTTTTTGCTTCGGCTGCTTTTGCGGCCTCGGCTGCTTTTTCTTCTTCGGCCTTTTTCGCTTCTTCCGCCGCCGCTTTCGCCGCTTCTTCGGCAGCGACAATTTTTGCGACTTCATCCGCCAGCATCTTCTTCATGCCGTCCAAAGCGGCGTCATCTTCGCCGACGATTTTATGCAGCACCCGCCCCGTCTTGCCGGACACCAGGTAAATGCTCGGCAGGTGCGAGACGCCCCACATCCGGGTCTGGTACAGCTCAAAATCCAGCACCACCGAAACATTTGCGAGGCCCTGCGCCTCGGCAAACTGCGCCAATTCGGTGCGGTCGCCTTCCGCAACTCCGATGGCTGTCCACTTCTGCGTCGGCGTCTCGGTCGTCCATGCCTGCACAGTCTTCAAGGCTTCCACCGAAGGCGGCGAGTCCGGCGAAAAGAAGACAACAACGAGCAGTCCTTTCGCCCGCAGCTTGGCAGTGTACTGGTAGACGCCTTTGGTATCGCTCAGGCCGAAGTCCTGGATGGGCCGGGAAGTCCCCGCCGTATTCGCCCCATAAAATCGTTCCGTCAGTGCCATAAATGTTCCTCAGTTGATAAATCTATTAAGAGCAGGACAACCGGCACTTCCAGTGCCGGTTCCATCTGTGTGTCGGCCTTAGTATACCCGCCTTGCGCCGCCGCCGCGCCTAGAACCAGTCTTGCCTAGAACTGGTCCAGCGGTGCGACATACGGCTCGCGCTGAGGAAACAGGCGGTCGGCGAGAAGCAGCGTCTGCGGACAGTCTACAGTGATCGTGTCTTCGGCAGCGGCCTCTGACGGCAGCAGATCACCAAGATACAGGCGGGCAAGAGTACGGATGTCGGCGCGGAGCCAGGGGCTGTCTCTGCTGTCGGCAGGAAAAATGCCGTCTGCTGTAAGGCGCAGCGGGCGCGTGTTTTGAGGGCAGTCGTCATCGGCTTGGAGAGTCAGCGCTGCGCCGGCCTCGGCCAAAACCGGCGCGAGGTGGGCCGGGTGCAGCGAAGACAGCGCGGCTTCCAAATTGACTATTCGAAGCATGACGCCAGGGTCCAAGCGCAATCCGGCCCAGGACAGGCCGAAGCGGTCCAGCAGCGCAGGCGACGCAGACCATTCAATCAAAGCATCCGGCAGTCGGGCCAGGAAGCCGACCAGGCCGCGCCGGGCGTCTTCTGTAGCGCCGACAAGCTCCAGCAGGTGCAGGACATCGTGACGCTCGGAGATGCCGTAGCCCCTGATCTCACCTTGCTGCTCGTATACAAACGTTTCGCGCCCCGGAACCGGCAGGCGGGCAAGCTGCCAGCGGCGGATATCACGCGCAAATGAACCTGTTTCGGTGCGGGTCTCCGCATCATGCAGGCGGTAAATCGCAGGCCAGTCGGCGTCCGACGCAGGCCGGACGCAATCCGCCTCGGCGTACTGGGGCAGGGACGACGGAGCGGACAGCCAGCGGACATGGCGCGAGGCGTATTCCCAGCCGAGCCGACGGTAGAACGGCGCGGACACCGGATGCAGCAGCGCGACGGGAAAGCCAAGCTCGGCATAAAGCGCGGGAACAGTGGCGGCTAGAAGCGCGGCGGCTGCACCGCGCCGCTGGAACGCCGGGCGAGTCGCGACTCCGGCCACACCGGCGGCGGGAACGACCGCGCCGCCGATGCGAAGGAGCGTCGGCACAATCGTCAGACACGAAACCAGGCCGGCGCCGGGCAGGGACAGAACACGCTTGAGCGACAAGTCGTAATAGGGGTCGCCGTAAAAGATAGGCCGGGCGGCGTTGGTGTCCAGGCCGAACGCTAGACACAAGACTTCCAGCACTGCTTCGGCGTCTTCGGGCCGGGCTGCCCGAACCATACTCCCAGCAGGGGCCGTCATCGCTCTTTGGGCCATTCCGCGAGAAATCGGTAGGAGAGCGGGTCCTGATGCAGCAGCGCGAGAGGAGCGTTGATGTCAGCGGCGAACGCTTCGGCGAAGCCTTCTTCCACACTTTCGGCGGCATAGTCGGTGATCAGCTTGTGGGCAGCCTTTTGCTTGTCGTAGACGGCTTTGTAGCGCTTGCGGTCGCCTCTGGTCAGCAGATCGAACCAGACATAGTGGCCGTATTCGTGGGCGAACGTGTCAAAGTCTATCTTGCCCGGATCAGGAACACGAAGCGTGATGCGCGGTGGGTCTGGGACAAACACACCGTCTATCTCGTCATCGTCGTCCTGCGAATTGTTCTGCGAATTGTTCTGCGAATGATCGTCCGAGTCGTCGCCGTGCAGATACTCGTCCATGTCGAAATCCGACAGCGGCCGGACTTCAAACGCGCCGTGCGCCTGGAACTTCGCCGGGATGTGCTGGGCAAACCAGGCCGTCAATGCGTGCGCCGTGGGAGAAGGCGGCCCGGCGACCGTCATCTGCGCCTGGGCGCCGAGGGGCAGAAGCAGGAAAATAGACGCAAAAAGCAGAATAGCAGGCCGAGGCATTTCTTATTCTACCACGGATAGGGGCAAAACTATGGACACAGACACAATCACCGCCGCGCAGGCGATTACTGAGGAGACCCCGGCGGAGCTTCTCGAAAAGCATTTCGGGTTTGGGGAGTTCCGGCCTGGCCAGGAAGTCGTCATTGACGCCCTGCACGACCACGGCGCGGCGCTGGCCGTCTTTCCGACGGGTGGGGGAAAGTCGCTCTGCTACCAGTTGCCTGCCCTGCGCTATCCGGGCCTCACGCTTGTCGTTTCGCCGCTGATTGCTTTGATGAAAGATCAGATAGATTTTCTGGTGCGCCACAAGATCAACGCTGCACGGCTTGACTCCACGCTCACCGGCGAGGAAGTGAAGGACGTGACGGCCCGCATGGAAGACGGGACGCTGAAGCTGCTGTATGTCGCCCCGGAGCGCTTCAACAATGAGCGGTTTGTCGCGCTGCTGGCCCGGACCAAAATCGCTTTGTTTGCCGTGGACGAGGCGCACTGCATCTCGGAATGGGGCCACAACTTCCGCCCCGATTACTTGAAGCTCGCGGAAGCTGCTAAAACAATTAATGCCGAGCGCGTCCTAGCGCTGACCGCGACGGCCACGCCTGCCGTCGTCAAAGACATCGAAAAAGCCTTCAACATCTCCAAAGAAGGCGCGATTGTGACGGGCTTCTACCGGCCTAATTTGAACCTCTCCATCACGCCGGTCACTGCCGCCGACCGCGACGGAGTCCTGCTGAAGCGCATTGGAAAACGCCCGCCGGGGCCGACGATTGTGTATGTCACGCTGCAAAAGACGGCAGAGCGGGTTGCGGCTTTGCTTGCCGAAAACGGCTTTCCCGCCGAAGCGTATCACGCGGGCCTCGACGACGCCGTCCGGTCGGCGGTTCAGGACCGTTGGATGGCGTCGGATAACGGCATTGTCGTCGCGACCATTGCCTTCGGCATGGGCATTGACAAAGCCGCCGTCCGCTATGTCTACCATTACAACCTGCCCAAATCACTCGAAAGCTACAGCCAGGAAATCGGCCGGGCCGGGCGCGACGGCCTGAAATCCACGGTCGAGCTGCTGGCCTGCCCGGAAGACGTGCCGACGTTGGAAAACTTTGCCTACGGGGACACGCCGACCGATGCGTCGCTGGAGTCCCTGATGGACGACCTGCTCTCGCGCGGGCCGGAGTTCGATCTCGCGCTGTCCGGCCTGTCCTTCCAGCATGACATCCGCCAATTAGTCTTGCGAACGGCCCTCACCTACCTGGAAATAGACGGCGTTTTCAAGCAAGGGACGCCGTTCTACGCGGGCTACGAAGTTCAGCCGCTTATTCCGCTTCCTTCCCTCATCGCTAACTTCAAAGGCATTCACGCTGACTTTGTCCGGGATTTGTTCGCGTTCGCCAAGCAGGGCAAGCTCTGGTATGCGCTGAACCCCGACGAAGCCGCCGAGCATTTAGGCGTCGAGCGCCGCCGCGTCGTCCGGGCGCTGGAGTATATCGAAGAGCAGGGGTGGGGGAAGCTGAAAGTCGCCGATGTCCGCCAGCGGTACACGCGCGGGCGTGAGGATGAGGACGCCGCCGCGCTTGCCGCCGATCTCGCCGAGCGCTTCACAAAGCGCGAGCAGGCCGAAATCAAGCGTCTGGGCCGGGTGCTGAAACTCGTCACCCACGCCGGCTGCCAAACTAATGCCCTGGTCGGCTACTTCGGCGAGAAGCGCGGGGAGCCGTGCGGCCACTGCACGTTCTGCGCCACCGGCCGCGCCGCCGTGTTCCCGCCGGCACCGGGCCTGCCCAACCCCGAAGAACTGCTTGATGTTCCCGCCTGGCAGTCGCTTCTCGCGTCCCATCCCGACGCCCTCGCCGACCCGCGCCAGCAGACCCGCTTCCTCTGCGGCCTGACCAGCCCGGCTTTGGCCCGCGCCCGCATCAGCCGCCACGCTTTGTTCGGCAAACTCGAAACCCTCCGGTTTGAAGACGTTCTGACGTGGTGCGAAAGTCAGTGAGAAAACATGACAAGGAAACTCACGCTTAACCAGGCGAGGCGTACTGCACTGCAAGGGCAAACCGACATTGCAATGCAAGCCCTCCAAAGTTTTGCGGACGCAGGCGATGCCGCCGCGTCCGCTTCTTTAGCAGAACTCTTTGCGTTTCGCGGCTGCTGGGAAGAAGTCATTCTTCATGCGGGACGGCTGATTGAGAACCCAACCGCCGTATACGCCGGCAACGTGTTCAACGACATGATCTGCCTGCTGGGCCGCGCTGGACATGAAACCGGGCAGTGGCAGCAGATTGCAGACGCTGCGGTGAGCGCTTGGGAGAAGACCGATAGAACCGAAGACCGGGTTCATATCCGCGATCCGCACCTGGAAATTCTCGACAATCTCAAAAGTTACGCTGCCGGTCAGGGCGAAGCGCCACACAATTTGCCTCTGGTATTTGGCATAGGCTCCCACTTTACGCAGGCGGATCGGGATGCTTCCTACAAAAACGCAGTGCATGAAGCGACGCACAACAACGACAAACTGCGTCACGACCCCGTTAAGTTGACTGCTTATCTTTTTGCCATCGCAATCAATCTGAACCAGTCGGATGACGCGCTCAATATTTACCGCGCTGGTGAAATGCCTGCGAATTTTGATAATGCCGTTCATATTGCTCAACTGCTGGCAGAGCGTGGAGATTTGGGAGGCAGCGGGCAAGTTTTGTGGAACCACATGAGTCTTTGGTGGCCTGTAGATAAAGCCCAAGTCGCGCCGGTAATCCTCTTGACAAACCCGAAGCTAAAGACGCTTCTGAATACAGACCGTTGTGAACAGGTCTTGGCCCTTCCGCGCGGGCCGGAGTCTGTAAGGGTTGAGGCACCATACCCCATCGTGAACTAATCTGTCTGTTCTTTGGGCGTTTCGCTGCTAATCAGCGCTTCCAAATCTGCGATGAGCGGCGGTAGGTCTACCTGCGTTGTGTCCAAAACAATTCGCAGGTTCACATTGAAGTAGGCATGGATCAAACGGTTGCGGGTCGTGGCCATAATGCGCCAGGGAATTTCTGGATGTGATGCTTTTATCTCTGCCGACATCGTTGTCGCCGCTTCACCGATGATCTCCATGAGACGGACAATCGCCAGCGAGCGCATATGGTCCGCTTCTAGGCTTTCGTAGGTTTGGCCCTGCGCGAAAGCGACTGCTTCCCGCGCCGCGTCAAGAATGTGCTGGACTCGCACTCCGTCTTCAGGACTCATATTCAGGACTCATATTCAAGACTCATAAAGTATCCGTGCTTCTGCGAGTACGCGGCCTCGGAAATAAGGGCTGAGGTCTTGGGCTGTTCGCAGGTCTACCGGCTGACCAAAAAGGGCGGAAAGCTCGGCTTCCATCTGCGTCATTGCGAACAGCCCGACTTTTTGCTGCGGGTCATACTCTACCAGCAGGTCTATGTCGCTGCCGGCGCGGGATTCGGCGTGAAGAACCGAGCCGAACAGAGCCAGAAAGCGGATGCCGTGACGGCGGCAGAAGAGGCTAAGTTCTACCGTAGGATAAGTAGTATTTGATCTGTCGTTCATGTTCTCAAGCTGAATTATACCTTTCTATGCTAAAATAAGCACAACACCTGCGGAGCCGAACACATGACGCAAGCACGAATGATTGAAGGAACAACCGAAGAAGTGACTCGGCAGATGCAGCAAAGCTACGCGGGCCAAAACCTCCGCGTGTTCATCGAGCCGGAATCGGAAGAAGCCGAAGACCTCGCCGCAGCGCTGCCAGCCCCGCCTGATACGATCCGCGACAAAGCGCACCTCGTCGAACTTTTGCAGGAGGGGATGCAGGGAGAGCCTGAACCAATCCGACAAGAGGAATGGTCCGAGATACGCAAGGAAGTACGAAGCAAACTTGCACTCAAAAAACAATGAACCTGACCATCAAACGCTCACCGCAAGCCCTTGTTGATGTCATAGAGCGGGCTTACTACATTGCCGGAAACTCAAGCCTCAATGCTTCCGACAAGTTTTTGACGGCAGTGGAAACGGCGTACAGGCAACTGGCAGGAATGCCTGGTATGGGTTCCCCGCGTGACTACGGCCCGGAGTTCCCCAGCCTGCGAATGTGGCACGTCCCAAAGTTCCGGCACTATCTTCTACCAGGCGACTGAGACAGAGCTAATTATTCGCCGAGTGTTGCACGGAGCGCAGGACATCGCGCAGATTTTCAGTGATCCCGAAGAAGGCTAAGAGACGCTCTTGCCGGTAGCGCTCTCTCAATCAGCAAGGCGGCCAGTGCGCCAAGCACATAGCAGGCTAAGTTGGAAGCGTGGAACCCGGAGCCGAAGACGAGCGCTCCAAGACGGCTGTGGCGGGCGGCGATGAGCCACGGCGCATTCGAGAACTTCAGAAACTCGATGGCGAAGCAGAAGCATCCGGCGGCAAGCGCCGTTCGGACCGGGGACAAGCGCGGGAAGCAGAGGCCGAGGAGCCAGTAGGCCATGACGGCGTACAGCACGTCCCCGGCGTTCTTTGCCAGCAGCGGCGGCAGCAGGAAGCAGAAATGGCGCGACGCGAGGCCGACAACAATCGTCAGCACAGCCAGCAGAGCATAAGTTGGGCGGTTTCGGGTCACGGGCGGTTTCGTCTTTTGCACATTCGCCGCAAAAGTGGGTACACTTGCGGCATTGGAGATCAGCCATGCCTACTGCCTACTCCGGCCTCACTTTCAGTGCTTTTCTTGCGGCGTTCCCGGTCTCGATTCTTATCAGCTTATTTCTGGTCGTTATCCCCGGCACGGGAAAATTTGCGCGGGCGACCCGCATCAGCCGAACATGGTTGATCCGTCTCTGGGTGATCTGCTGGACTGCCGCCTGCGGCATCGCTCTGACTACCTGGCAGATGCAGCGGAATTGGCTGCACACAAATGCGCTTCCGTCCGGCTCTGGCTACGGAACCATCTCCTATTTCGAGCAGCACGGCTATACTGCGGCACAGGCACTGCATTATCATAACGCGGCCTTAGTGGGTCTGGATGGGTTTCAAGCGCTGCACAACCAGTCCCTGAGTGCGATGATTTGGTACGGGGTGTTCTTTCTGGTCCTGCCGCTCATCCTCACCTGGATTGACCGACGCCGGGCGCGGCGTCTCGCAGGGCATAACTTAGACGGTTTCAGCGCCGTGTAGCAAACAAGCCGCTCCGCTTCCGCGTCTTTTCGATCTAGGTTTCCTTCTGCGCCTGCTTGTCTTTGCGCCGCGCCATTATTCATTCGCCTGCACTAGCTCTCGTATCGCTTTGTCCGCGTCAAATCGGCCTTCTTCGATAATGTACGGCGGCAGCGGGCCAATTTTCGCTAGCAGTTCAACTGCTCCGTGACGGCACAGGGTGCAGTAGCCGCGCTCGTAAAACGAAAGCAGCGTGTTGGTCGCGAGTGGCGTTGGGTTCTTCTCGAAAACATGGCGCATATCTGTCCCAATCCAGTGCATCTCGTCTGAGTCCCACGGCTTTTCCAAGACCCGCTCAATCGCCTTTTCGTCGCCTGCTTGAAAGTTCAGCGTCAGCATTTCGATAAGCTGATCAGGCCGCTCATCGGTGTCCATGAGTTCCAGCGCCAGAGCGCGGACCGACGGGTGGGCAATTTGGGCTAAAGCCGCACGGGTGGTGGATGCAACCTCTTTGTCGGAACCTCGCGCCAGCGCCAGCAGGGGCATATGGTTAAGCGGAAAAGCACGCCGGTGGAACAAGTGCAGGTAACGCTCTAAGCGCTTTGGATCAGTCTCCGCCAGCAGCTCAGACGCGAACTGCTCTGCGTCAGCGTCGCTCATCTTTTCGCCCCAGCGCCAGAAGCGGGGTCGGTTAAGGCGCTTGTCGGTGTCAAAGATAATCTGCCGCAGCTCGGCGTAATCGGGCTTGTGTGGTTTTGGCCTCTCTCTCCGCTGTGCTTCCTCAGCCGCCTGCTTCTGACGGACCTCAGCAAGATAAACGCCGACAGCAGGTTCCGTAAGCGCGGCCTGCGTAAGAAATGCCTGCACTTCGTCCGCGCCGAAACGCTCCTCGACATCTTTCAGCAGCAACGCTTCTAGCCAGTGGTCTTCTTCCTCTCGTGGACAGCGTAGCCATTGCCTGATGACAAACAAGTAGCCGTTTAAGCCGTCCAGGTTTACAATGACTTCCGCGCCATAGTCGCCGGGAAAGACCGCGTTTTTGATGGCGAACAGTGGGTAGAGCGACTGCCTCGCGGTTAAGTCGCCGCTTTTTGCCAGCAGACCGAGGAGGTCAAACATCTGGTCAATGCTGCGCTTATCGTCCTCCCAATCGTCATTGTCGCCGACTTCTGCCAGTGCCTGCGCGACAGCTCGCGCGTAATGGTCCGGCTCGCCGGCGGCTTGGATGATGTCAAACATATACAGGGCGCGGTTGTCCTCGGTCTGGCGGTCGTAGGCGAAATTGTGGGTGCAGGCGTAGAGGAGGAAGTCCCGGTCGGGAACGATTTCGCCGCGTCTCAGCCACAAGACAGCCCGGCCTAAGCCGCGCTGTATTGCCGCCTCGAATTCTTTCTGGGATGTTGGCATAATTCAGCGGGCAGAGGCGGCGGGGGCGTCGCCTCTGCCGGTGAGCTACTTCGCGGCCCTGCGGCGGGCGGAAAGGCCGCCGGGCGTCAGAGCCGTCCGGTCTAGGATCGCGAACAGGCCGCCGATGGCCGGGCGGGCCTGGAAGCCGACCTGCTGACCGGTGACGGTATCGTACCAGTCCGAGAACGGGACGCGGTTATTTGACGTGTTCGCGAACTTGTAAATGCCGTCAATGAAGTCCTGGCGCAGCACGGGGTCGTCGGTGGACGCCGCCGTCCAAATTTCCCAGTCGTCTTTGGTGTAGTCGTGCCGGATGTCGAGCGGGACGCCGTAGGGCTTCAAATTGGCCTTGTAGAACTTGGCTTCTTCTTTTAAGATGGCCTGCGGGATCAAATTCAGTCCCAGCACTTTGTCGGGAAAGGCGTTGTATTTGAGGCTCCAGGCATCGTTCGGGTCAACGCCGACGCGGTCCAAGACGGCGTTGTTGCCGCTGCCGGACGCATCGGCGACGGCGGTTCCCATGCCCTCGTCGAAGGTGTAGTACGCCGTCGGCGCCGCGTCCGTAAGCGGAGCCGCGAGGCCGCCGGGGCGGGCCAAAGCGGCAATGTCGGCGGCGGGCAGCGCGGACTGGTAGAAGCGGACATCGTCAATCGCGCCGTGGACAAAGTCGGCTGGAGCGCCGTTAAAGAAGCCGCGTCCAATCGCGGTCGGGCCGCTGACTTTGAACGCATGGGTATACGGAACGGTCTCTTGCTTGACGCCGTTGACATACAGCGTGATCGTCTGCGCTGCCGCGTCGTAAACTCCGGCAAGATGGTACCAGGTGTTCAGCGCCGGTTTATCCGTCATGCTGGCAGTGGCCGTCGGTCCCGGCGCAACGCGGTCTTGGGAAATGGCGCTCAGGGTGAGCCTGCCGGTGTCACCGCGAAGCTGCAAAAAGAAGCCGCTGACGGATCTGCCGTCAATCGAGACCAGCGTCTGGAACCCGTCTAAACTGGACAGCTTGACCCAGGCCGCGACCGTGTAGCTTTTGGTCGTGTCCACTGCGGGTTTCGGGGCGGTCACGCCGCCCGCGCCGGTCAGCAGCAGCGCATACGGGCCGACAATGCCCTCCGTCCATCCGGCAGGCTTCGGCGTGTCCGCTTCAATATACTGCATGGTTAGGTGCGGCCCGGTGCCGGACTGCGCCCGGCGTGCCCACTGCCCGATCATGGTGCGGGCCGCGCCGCCGTACTTCGCGGCATCGGCAGTGCTGCCGGCATACGACGCTACCTGGCCCATCGCGCCGACCCCTAAGATGCCTTTAAGCGCCAGATTGACGCTGTGGGCGATTGCGCCGGTGAAATCGTCGGTTTGGTTCTGGAACGCCGGGTCTAAAGCGTTCGGCGCCACCCCACCCGGCGGCACCGACAGCAGGTAGTCCGCCCACTGCTTCAGCACTTTGTAGTGGAGCTTCGCATACGCGGCGGCGTCGGCTTTCGGGGCGTAGCGCAGGTACGCGGCGGTCATAATCAGCATATTCGCCGACTCTTCCACCGGCATGTTCTCCCCGCCGCCGTCGTTGTGGCCGTTGGCGTTCGGGTACGATGCGCCGATGTCATGCTCGGCAAAAAGCTGGGGCCATTTCCCGGACTCGGCATAGTCAAACAGCGGGTCCATCTGGAAGCGCAGCAGCTTCGGGTCGGCGTACAAAAAGACTGGGAATGCCGGGTACATGATATCAACCGTCGAGATATTGCCGTCGCTGCTGATCTCCTTCATAAACATCCATGGCTTATCCGATGTGCCGACCATCTCGGTCGCCCCGAACGCCTGCCGGAGTGCGAGCGTGCAGAGCGCGGCGTACCTGACGCCGCCCGCACGGGTCGCATCGCCCGTCACCCGCGCGTCCATCTTGTCGGCGCGGGCTTTGGCGCCCTCCGCGTCCTCGTTGAACTCGGTGAGCATCTGCGGCCAGCCCGGCCAGTAGGATTTCCAGAGCGGCGGGACGGGGGCGCCTTGATAGCTCACGGCGGGGTCGCGGACATCGCCGAGCGTCAGTGTAATCGGCTTGGTCGCCGCAGCGCCGACCTGCCCCAGCGCAAAATCAAACGCAAAGACCGGCCAGCGGGTGTTGATCGAGCGCGGCTGATCGGTGTCTACGGTGTTGTCCAGCGTGCCGCTGCCCGCAAAAGCCGCGCGAACCACCGTATCCTGCCCCGCCTGCGTGGTCATGCCTGCCTGGTTTTTCGCCGCAAAGACGGCGGTTCCCCACATCGGGTACTCGTTCGTTTCGCCCAGCACTTTCGGGCTGTCAGGCGTGACCGCAAACGCAGTCAGCGGTGCGGCGATATAATTCGCCGAAATCCCGCTGGTGATGCTGCGGCGCTGCCAGTTAATCGGCGCGTTGTCGTCGCCGTGCGCCCATTCGCCGGTAATGTCGAAGTAAAGGCTGACCGCGTGCGTCTTGCCGTCCGTGCTGCGGGCCGACGCGAGAACATACGAAAACGGCACGGACATCCGGCGCAGGCTGCCCGGCTCGACTGGGGATAGAAAATCCACGCTCAGGGAGACGCCGCCGGTCTCAAACTGGTAGCGCGACTGGGTGGGGGTCACGGAGAGGCCGGTCTGCGCCATGAACGGAGCCAGCGGGTGGCCGTCCGCCTGCGGAGCGCCCAGGAACACAAACGGCTTGCCGTCAATCCGGGCGATGCCCGTAATCGCTTTCGTGCGCCCGGCCCAGAACGACGCCCACGTCCCCGCCAGGCGGTTCCCCGCCTGCCAGGTAGAGACATACGGCGACCGAACAATCAGCGGCACCGCCGGCGGCCGGATCGGCGTCAGCGTCCCGCTCGTCGGTGGAGTCTGGGCCTGCGCCCCCAGCGCAAGCGTGAAAGCGGCGGCAGACATTGCCGCCGTCAAAGAGTTTTTGTGAAAAGATTTCTTGTGAGGATGCATTTGTGTCCTTCTTGAAAAAAGCATTAATTCCTTATAGTACCACAAACCAGAGCGCGTCAAAGAGGCTGCGGCTAAGTCATGTTTCTTTAAACGGCGGATAGTTCGGCGAAATATAGGCTTCCACCAGCGCCAGGAAGCCGGCGGCCTGCGTCACGATCCTTTTGAAGGGCCGCATTGTAGGCTGTCGCAAAGCGCCGGTCGGCAGACAGTCCGGCAATGACGGCATCAGCTAAATCACGCGCAGCTACGGCGCGGCGGCGACGAGACACGCGCCGCGCGGGATGTCCTCGCCAAACTGGAACAGGCCGCGCCGGCGCCGCTTGTGTGTCGTCTTCCGTATCTGTTCTGTGGCCTAGTCTTTAAGGCGGACTGCCGGGGGTGGGGGCAATCTCTAATCCACTTTCAGCGTGTAACCGTAGGGCGGCTGCTTGCCTTCGCCTTTTTTGACGGCGGCCTCAATAAACTCCGGGTCAATCGCCGACTGGTAATCGGGCCGCTTCGGGATTTGCTTTTCGCGGAGTAAAAACTGGGTGATGGACGGGCCGCTGGAATACAGCGACGTCGGCTTGGCACTCTGGGTGAATGCTGCCTGGGCTTCGGTCGCATCGAAGATGCGGGTGCCTTTGATGAAGCTCTTGTAGAACGCCGTTTGTTCGGCGGGCGTGCCGGGGTCTTTGGCCGTGTCGGCCATGATCTGCACGGCGGCGTCGGGGTTCTTGCGCCACCAGTCCATCGAGTCATACCAGGCATCCACGATGCCCTGCACGTCCTGCGGGTGCGTGGAAACATATTTGGACTGGAACACCAAAAGGTCGGGGATTTGACCGGGCAGAGAGCGGCTGTCAAAGATAACATGCGAGCCGGGCAGCTTTGCCAGAAGCTGAGACTTGTTCGGCTCCCAGACCGCGACGGCGTCTACCTGGTGGCCGATCAGCGCGGCGGGGCAGTCCTGAACTTTAATGTTGACATAGGTGATGTCTTTTTCGGTCATGCCGTTTGCCGCCAGCGCTTTGTCCAAGAGAAACTGCTCGACGGTTCCCAGCTCAGTCGCAATTTTTTTGCCCTTGAGGTCGCGCACGGAGTGGTACTGCGGCCCGGCCACCACGGCATCGTTGCCCGCCGAGTTGTCGTTGATCAGGACGGCTTTAGCGGCCTGGCCCTGCGCCAGCGGCCCCATTGTGTCGCTCCATGTCTGGCAGTTGGCGTCCACTTGGTTTGCCGCAAATGCATTGAGAGAATCAGTATAGTTTGGGAACCAAATCAGCTTGACGTTGACATTGTGCTTACGGAAAAAGCCCTGCTTGTCGGCGATGGCCCACGCGGTCCAACCCGGCCAGTCGGAATAGCCGAGGGTAACGGCGCCGGTGGTGTCCGCTGCGCTTGACGCCGTGGAGGAGCTGGACGATCCGGCCTGCTTCGGCCCGCAGCCGGCGAGCACAAGGGCAGCGAGGAGAGAACCGGCCAGAAGACAGTGGGTAAAACGCATGGAAACGCTCCTTTTCGAGTGGGGCAGCGGAAAGCCGTTCCGAATGGGGAGAGCGCCATGCTCCAGGGGACCTTGTCGGTAAGGCAGTGTCAGTATACAAACTTTCCGGCAGGCTGTCAAGCCTGGAAACGCTGTTTTTGCCGTCCGCTGACGTAAAACAGTAGCTTGAGTGCTATACTGACGAAAAACATCAAGAAAGAAGTCAGAAAAGCATGTCAATCGTCACAAACGTGAACCCGCAAGAAACGCCGCTCCGGCTGGACGCGCTGGACCATAAAATCATTGCCGTTTTGCAGAAAAACGCCCGCCTCCCCAATGCCGAGGTCGCCGCGCAGGTCGGCAGCACCGAGCCGACGGTCCGCCGCCGCGTGGACCGGCTGCTGGACCATCAGGTCATCAAGATCGTTGCCGTCGCCCCGCCGTTCTCGCTCGGCTACCATGTCGTCGCTATTCTGGGCCTGCAAATTGACCACAGCCGCCTGACGGAAATTCAGGAAGCGCTGCTCGCCATGCCGGAAATCCGCTTTGCGGGCGTGACGCTCGGCTCCTACGATGTCGTTACGGAAGCCTGGTTCCACTCCAACACCGACTTGCTGGCGTTCCTGCATGAGCGATTAAGCAAAATCCCCGGCATTCAGCGGATCGAGTCACTGCAAGTCGTCAAGATGATTAAGTACGCCTACGACTAGGACGTTCAACTGTCGGCTTAACTTGGCGCTTTGCGTCACTTGTATACTGCATTCAGCTCACCGGCGAGATCCGCAAGATTGATAGGAAGTTCTATGCCGGATGACATCCCCCTCTTTGAAGAAACCCTCCTGCCCGGTGCGGCCTGGTCTCACGTTCTGAAGCGCGGCACGGTTCTCCGATTAAACTCCGTGCTGTATTCCGACATGGGCCGTGTTCTCTGCTCGGTCACGCACGATACGCTCGGCTAGCACGACGCCCTCTGCGGCTGCCTGGACGCGGCGGCCGTCGAAGCCAAATACGGCGAGGCACGCTATCAGGAGCATCGTAGCGACTTCCACCGCACCGCCCAAGGCAGCTTTCTCATTGAACTGGAAAAATACGGTTTAGGGCCGCGCGACTTGTCGCCGAACGTCAACTTTTTCAGCAAAGTTACGGTCGGCGAGGACGGCGCGACGGCATACCAGCCGGGCCATTCCCCGGCGGGCAGCTTTGTCGAGTCAGCGCATGCCAGACGTTTCGGATTGTGGACTTGGAGGGCAATCAGGCCGTAGATACGCTTCTCTACGATGCCGCAGACACTATCGCTCGGTACGATTTCCAGAATACGATTCGCGCCCAAAACAATATCTGTTTGACGACGGGAACGCGGCTGATGTCGTCGAAGAACACTGTCCTGCTAACGATTACCGCCGATACCTGCGGGCGGCATGACACGCTCGGCGGGGCGTGTGCGACTGAAAGCAATCAAGTCCGCCTAACACAGCAAAAAGCCCAGCCGCTCACAGAGGAGGGCTGGGCTTTTGTATGGGCTGTCGCTTAGATAAGGTCGAAGCGATCCAGGTTCATTACTTTGGTCCAGGCGGCGGCGAAGTCGTGGACGAACTTGTCTTGGGCGTCATCACAGGCGTAGACTTCGGCGATGGCCCTTAGCTCGGAGTTCGAGCCGAAGATGAGGTCGGCGCGGGTTCCTGTCCATTTGACTGCCCCAGTCGCGCGGTCGCGGCCCTCAAACACATCGTCCATCTCTGATGCTGCGCTCCACTTCGTTCCAAAGTCAAGGAGGTTCACGAAGAAGTCAGGGGTGAGCAGGCCCGGACGCTCGGTGAAGACGCCGTGCTGGGAGTGGTCAAAGTTCGTCTCCAGAACGCGCATCCCGCCGAGAAGCGCGGTCATTTCCGGGGCCGTCAGGTTCAGAAGCTGGGCTTTGTCTACCAGCAGCTCCTCGGCAGAGGCCGTGTGTCCCGGCTTCAAGTAGTTACGGAACCCGTCCGCTGCCGGTTCAAGCGCGGCAAACGAGACTGTATCGGTCTCTTCCTGGCTTGCATCGCCGCGTCCGGGCGTGAACGGCAGCGTCAGCGTGTGGCCGGCAGCCGACGCCGCCGCTTCAATGCCTGCATTGCCGCCGAGAACGACAAGATCGGCGAGCGAGACCTGCTTGCCGCCGGTCTGAGCCGCGTTGAACTCCTGACGAATGTCTTCAAGCATTGTCAGCACAGTGTCAAGCTCGGCGGGGCGGTTGACTTCCCAGTCTTTCTGCGGGGCCAGTCGAAGGCGGGCGCCGTTTGCGCCGCCGCGCTTGTCGGAGCCGCGAAACGTCGAGGCGGAGGCCCAGGCGGTCGAGACTAAATCAGACACCGGCTGGCCGGACGCGAGAATTGTGCTTTTGAGCGCGGTGACATCCTGGTCATCAATGAGCGGATAGGTGACTGCCGGGATCGGGTCCTGCCAGATCAGGGTTTCGGCGGGAACTTCAGAGCCGAGGTAACGCGAAGCGGGACCCATGTCGCGGTGAGTCAGCTTGAACCAGGCCCGCGCGAACTCGTCGGCAAACTCGTCCGGGTTCTCGTAGAAGCGCCGGGAAATCTTCTCGTAAGCCGGGTCTACGCGCAGGGCAAGGTCGGTTGTGAGCATAAAAGGCGCGTGGGTCACGGACGGATCATGCGCGTCCGGCACGGTTCCCGCGCCGCCGCCGTTCTGCGGCGTCCACTGGTACGCGCCGGCCGGGCTTTTCGTCAGCTCCCACTCGAAGCCGAACAAGTTCCCGAAGTAGCCGATACCCCACTGCGTCGGCGTCGTCGTCCACGCGCCTTCCAGGCCGCTCGTGATCGTATGGACCCCGTTGCCGCTGCCGAGGCTGTTTTTCCAGCCGAGGCCCTGCTCTTCAATGCCTGCCGCCATCGGCTCAAAGCCGACGTACTTGCCCGGATCGGCCGCGCCGTGGGTCTTGCCGAAGGTATGGCCGCCGGCGATCAGCGCGACCGTCTCGGCATCGTTCATCGCCATCCGGCCAAAGGTCTCGCGGATGTCGCGGGCCGACGCCAGCGGGTCCGGCCGTCCGTTCGGGCCTTCCGGGTTCACGTAGATCAGGCCCATCTGCACCGCCGCCAGAGGGTTTTCCAGCTCGCGGTCCTCGGTATAGCGATTGTCGCCCAGCCACTCGGCTTCGGAACCCCAGTAGATGTCTTCGGCGGGTTCCCAGACATCCTCGCGCCCGCCGGCAAACCCGAATGGCTTGAGTCCCATGGACTCCAACGCGCAGTTGCCGGTGAGGACCATGAGGTCCGCCCAGGAGAGCTTGCGGCCGTACTTCTTTTTGATCGGCCAGAGCAGCATCCGCGCCTTGTCCAAATTGGCGTTGTCGGGCCAGCTATTGAGCGGCGCGAACCGCTGCGTGCCGTACCCCGCGCCGCCGCGCCCGTCGGAAATGCGGTAAGTGCCGGCGCTGTGCCAGGCCATGCGGACAAACAGCGGCCCGTAGTGCCCGTAGTCGGCGGGCCACCAGTCTTGGGAGTCCGTCATCAGCGCGAAAATGTCTTTCTTGACGGCTTCCAGGTCAAGGGACTCAAACTCTTTGGCATAATCAAACGATTCGCCCATCGGGTCCGAAAGGCTGGAGTGCTGGCGCAGGATGTTCAGCTTAAGCTGGTTCGGCCACCAGTCGCGGTTCCGCGTTCCCCCGCCTGCCGTCTGCTTCAAAGCGCCGCTTGTAAACGGGCAGGCGCCTGCTTCAAGAATGGGCCGTGACTCTTCGGGGCCGGCCTCGTGGTTAAGGGCTGAAATAATATCGGGCGTGTCGTGTGTCCCAAGCTTCTCGTGTTCCAGGGTGTCGCTCATAATTGCTCCTTTAGGTCTCGTGTATTGTTTTCTTGCCGACACTGAGGACAAAGCCCCCAAAAGATAACTTCCGCCGTTTCGACGGCAAAGCCGTGTCCTGTAGAAGGCTCCAGGCAGGGAGCCGCGCCGACCACGCAGTCAACGTCGGCGGTCAGCCCGCAGCGGCGGCAGACAAGGTGATGGTGGTTGTCGCCGACTCGCGCTTCGTAGCGTCCGGGATGGCCGGAAGGCTGGATGCGCCGGACAAGCCCCGCTTCCTCTAAAACATGCAGGTTGTCATAAACCGCCTGGGTAGAGAGCGTGCCGAGCTGCCGGCGGGCCGCCTCCGCAATCGCGTCCGCATCCCGGTGCTGCCCGTCGCCCTGAACGGCCGCGAGGACTGCCAGGCGGCTTGCAGTCACCCGCAGACCGGCTTGGCGAAGGGCGTCTTGAAGCGTGGGGGGGATCATATTTCTTATTATAGCTGATTGTCTGGAATGAGTCAAGAGAGTGAAGAGGTAAATGTTACAGCGCCGTCTCAACCGGCACGGCGTAGAGTCCGATATTACGGGTATAATTCACTCATAAGCGCTTCTTCCTAGAGTGACTCTTCCCAGGTTCTGCCATGCCCTCCTCTAAAAATGTTCATTTCGGCAAGCTTCATGCGGCCCATGTGGATGACCCGCACAACTGCGGCGCCCACAGCGGGCCGCTGCGCCAGGGCAGCCCGCACGTCTTTGTTCAGAACCGGCCTTTGGTCCGCGAGAAGGACCTGCCCCCCTGTGCCGGGCGGCCTGACCATGAGCCGGCGGTTCATTGCCATGTCGGTGAGGGCGGCGGATCGGCGACCACGACGCAAAAACAGGGGCGGATGCAGTCCGCCGCTCAGCACAAATGCACGGCGTCGGGCGACCCGGTGGATGTGGCGACCGGGCGCATGTTTACGTCGGTGGTTGAGTTTGCCGTGCCGGCGCTGCCGGAGTTTGCCTGCGAGAGTTTTTATAGCACCGAACAAGCCGGCGAGAATGGGCCTCTCGGCTGGGGCTGGTCCCACAGCCTCATGCAGCGGCTGGAATATGATGCTGAGGGGCTGACTTTTCACGACGGCGAAGGGCGGCGCGTGCTGTTTCCGCCGCTGGGTCTCGGCGAGTCGGTGCAGCACCTGGATGAAGAAATCACGCTGGCGCAGGGCAACGAAGGCGAGTTTGTTTTGGAGCGGACGGGCGGGCTGACGCTGTTTTTCGTGGACGAAGCTTTGACGGGTCATGCCCACTTGCAGACAGTGTTTGAACCCGGCGGGCAGGCGCTGGTTTTGGAGTACGCAGACGCGCTTTTGGTCCGCCTGGCCGACACGCTGGGCAATGAATACCGGATCGAGTCGGATGATGGCAAGCGCTGGCACCGCCTGGTGTGGGAAGCGGGCGAAAGCCGCCCGGAGCAGGCGCTGGTGCGCTGGGAGTATGACCGCGAAGGGAACCTGCTCGCCGCCGCCGATGCCCTGGGGCAGCGTCGGCGCTTCCTCTACGATGCTTCCCACCGGCTCGTCCGAAATACCGACCGCACCGGCTATTCGTTTTTGTTCGAGTATGACACGCACGGGCGCTGCACCCGGACACGCGGGCAGGACGGCCTGTACGACCTCGCGTTCACCTACACGGAAGACCCGCCGCAGACGACGGAGCGGGACGCCGAGGGGCGGACCACGGTTTATGAGTACAACGATCTAGGACTGGTCACCCGTGTGACCGACGCCGCCGGCCACGCGAAGACGTTCACCTATGAGGGCGCACACCAGACCGCCCGCACGGATGCGCTGGGCCGGACGGCGCGGTACGAGTATGATCCATCGGGGCGCGTCACGGCGGCGACCGCGCCCGGCGGCGGGCAGAGCCAAGCGGCCTATGATGACGACGGCCCGGTGTCCGTCTCCGCCCCAGAGGGGGAAACGGTGACGCGCACGGTCACGCCTGAAGGCCGCCTGGTCGTCACGGCCCCGTCCGCTGCCGCGCCGCTTTTGACTGTAGAAGCCGATCCCGACGAAGGCTGCCTGGTTGTGGAAGACGGGGCCGGGCAGGCATCCCGCTTGTTTCCCGATGAAGCAGGCCGCCTCCTTGCCGCCGAAACCCCCCTGGGCCGGACGCTGACCGCCTCGTATGACGACGCAGGCCATCTGGCCGGCCTCACTGACGGGGCGGGGCGGGCCGTCGGGTTCCAATATGACCAGACGGGCCGGCTGACCGCCATCGAGCGGACGGGCGGCAGCGGCGTTTATTTCGCCTATGACCCGGAAGGCAGCTTGACCCACTTCACGGACGGGGCCGGGAATGTCACCCGCTTTGAATATGCCGGGTTTCAGCAGCTTCGGTCCGTGACCCCGCCCGGCGGCAGCGCCGTGCAGATGGAATACGACGACGCCAGCCGCCTGCACCGGCTCTCCGACGGGCGCGGGTCGGTCTGGCAGTTTGATTACGACCCCGCCGGGCGGGTGGAGCGCCTGCTGCACCCGGACGGCAGCTCCGAAGTCTTTTCCTACGACCCCGCCGGACAAGTCATCCGCCGAACGGCCCGCAGCGGCGCGGGGCTGGCGTATGACTACGACCTCGACGGCAACCTCATCGCCCTGCACGGCGGCGACGGAACCGTCCAGACCTTCGCCTATGACCCCGCCGGGCGGCTCACGTTAGCGTCCTGCCCCGGCTCCGAGGCATTGTTTGAGTACGACGGCCTGGGGCGGCTGACCGGGGAAACGTCGAACGGCGAGACCCTTGCCTATGCCTACGACCCCGCCGGGCGGCTGGCGTCCCTGACCCTGCCGTCCGGCGAGACCGTCGCCTACGCTTACGATGCCGACGGCGCCCTCACCGAAGTCTGCGACTGGAACGGCGGCAGGCATGTGTTCGGCTACGACGCCGCCGGGGCCTTAGAAACCGTGCGGGCCGCCAACGGCGTCACCACCCGCCTTGAGTATTCGCCCTTGGGCTTGCCCGAAGCCGTGCATCTGGCCCATCCGGGCGACGCCCCGCTGGCCGACATCCGCCTGCGCTACAGCGCCGCCGATGCCCTGCTCGCCGCCGACGATAGCGCCCTCGGCCACGCCCGCTTCGAGTACGACCCCGCCGGAAGGCTGGTGGGGGCCACCGGCGCCTTTGCCGAAGCGTTTGTCTACGACGCCGCCGGCAACCTGACCCACAGCCAGACCGCAAGCGGCCCCGACGACTACGAGTACGACCGCGCCAACCGCCTCTTGGGTGGCCCGTTCCTGCAATGCCGCCACGACGCAGACGGCCATGTCACCACCTTAGCTTCCCCTGAAGGCCGCCTCAGCTTCACCTACGACGCCTTTGGAATGCTCCTCCGCGCCGCTCTGCCTACTGGTGGCACCGCTGAGTACGGCTACGACGCGCTGGGCCGGCGCATCCTCAAGCGCGTCGGCAATGAAGAAACCCACTTCCTGTGGGCGGGGGACATGCTCATCGGCGAGACCGTGACCCGTGACGGCCTGCCTGTTGAGACGCGCGACTTCCTGTACCCGCCCGGCTCATGGTCGCCTCTGGCCCAGCGCATCAACGGCGCGGTGTTCTGCTGCCACACGGATCATCGGGGCGCACCCACCCGCCTCACCGACAGCAACGGCCACCTCGCCTGGTCAGCGGCCTACACCGCGTTCGGCCAGGCGCACCCGCGCCACTCTCACCTGCGCCAGCCGCTGCGCCTGCCCGGTCAGTACCACGACGCGGAGACCGGCCTGCACCAGAACCGCTGGCGCTCCTATGACCCTGCACGAGGCCGCTACCTCTCGCCCGACCCGCTGGGCCTCGCCGGGGGCTTGAACCTATATGCCTACGCCGCCAATGATCCGGTTGGCCAGAGCGACCCGCTGGGCCTGCTCCCCAGCATCGGCGACCTGACCGGCCACCTGCTGCCCCCGCAGGTCATGCGCCAGGCCAACCAGATCCGCCAAAGCGTCAGCCAGAGCGTCCTCAGCCACCTGGGGCCACTCCGCCGCCTGCTGCCGCCCGCCACGCCGCGTCCGCCTGAGCCGCAAAGAAGCGTGGTGCATCCTGATCACCACCTGCCGCCCATGCCCGCTCCGGCTCCGCTGGTCCACCATGCTCAGAAGCATCACCCGCACCATAAGAAAGGGCAGCACCCGGCGCCGGCCCCGGCCGCGCATCCCTGCCCCAAGTCGCCTGCTTCGCCCCGGCGCCACGCGCCCCGCCCGGCTCCTTTGCCGAGCGACACGACGCCGCTGTTGACGGCGCATGAACTTGGTCAAGGTCTGCTGACGGGCCTTGGCCGCACCTTCCACTTCTTCCAGGGAGCGCGTGACGCCGTCAACGACATGACCGACCCGGTCAAGATCATCCAGGGGGCCAACAGCTTCGGCCACCAGCTCGCCGATGTTCTCGTGGCCGATCCCGACGGACACAAGGCCAGCGGGGGCGCGTTGGCCCGCAACATGGGCCACGGCTTCGTGGACAGCATCAACCCGTTCAACAAGCCGACGGCCTATGCGGCGGGGGGTGCCGCTGCCAACGCGGTGGCAACCTTCGCGCCGCTTGCTGGGGAAGTGGGTGCCCTCAACGACTTGCGGGTTGGTCTGAAAGCGGCGACCCTGAGCCGGGACGCTGCCGAAGCGGGTCTCAAAGCGGCGGAAACCGTTCCTGAGAAAGCGGCGGCGGCAGCTAAGCTACGTGCCGCCGAAGAGCGTGTGGCGCAGGTGAAGGCGGCGCTGAGGGATAAGGTTCCGGGCGTGAGGGCCGTGAGGAAGGTCAAGGAGGCGGGCGCACAGGCCAAGCAGAAGGTGTCCGCTGCCAAAGCGGCGGCAAAGACAGCGCAGGAGCGGCGGGGGGGTCGGGGAGAAGATCCGTTGGCACCGCACACGCCGAGGAGCTTGGCGCAGGGGCAGAAGGCGGCGACGGCACTACGGAACCGCCGGTATAACCAGGCGCATGGCGGTCCGCCGGGGAAGGGGCAACTGGCTCCGGCAGGCGGCGGCAGGCTCAGTGTAAACAGCCCTGCCCTCGGCAGGCCGGGTGGCAGCAACGGCGTGTCGCAGATGGCAAAGGGAACGTCAAAAAACACCTCAGTTCCCGCAAACTCCAAGTATGTTGGCGGGCCAACGGTCATTCCGAGAACAAATCCCAATGGAGGGCATTTGCCAGCGGACTTTGACTTACACACTATCGCGGAGAGTCCACGAGAACAGCGTCTTTTTCAGCAAGCGTTGAAAAACAAGGCTGCCTCACGCTCGCCTAGACCCAATGCTTATCAAAGGTATCTTCAAGAAATCAAAGAGGGCAAGAGGCCAACCTATGATCAGGCGAACGAAGCCTGGGGAGTCGTGCAACAAGAATACTTTAAACTTTGCAGAAATGCAGGAATAAACATGGATGGTGTACAAGTACATCATTGGAACTTTAACAAGGGAGATTTCCCTCTGCAAGCCACTGACCCTCGGAACCTAGTACACACGCCTGATAGACAAACAAGTTGGAACTCTCACCAGGCTGTCCATGAGGCAACAAGTAGCACTTCCGATATTTGGTCAGGACCTGTTGATGACACTCATCAAATTCCGGTTGATACCAATATATTTCCTTTGGCGCCGCCAAAGCCGCCAACAACACCGCCTTAAAGGTAACAAAAATGGACGAATATCGTCGCTTGTTTCGGTTTTTGCAACTGCCAAAAACCGCAGTCGATATTGCTGCAAGAAATATCCCTTTACCTATCTATACGGAAAGTCCCTTTGACACCTATGGCTTCGTTCCAGCCTTGTTGCCTCTTTGGAGTGGCGAAAGTCCAAGCTACACAGGCTACTGGAAGCATTGGTTCGGTTCGCGGCAGATGACGCTCGTGGAAGTAATCGTAGAGAACAAGCGCCGGACGCAGGAGATCGCTCGAACTTTTGATCAACTTACTCGTGAACTCGTGCTTTCCGCGATAGATGGCACAGAAGAGCTAACAACAGAAATTAGGATATTCGGAACCCATTCAGACATCGGCACTGCTGAACTTCGGCAGATTGAGCAAATCTGGCAGGAGTGGGGTAATGAAAGGACAGGGCTTATTTCGTTACCCACTTTTGTATCTGCCGTTCCCCTCGTCTGTCTATCTGAAGGAGAAGCGTACACTGGCGACTTCCCGCATGATGGCATGATGCTGAACGAAGAAGCATTAAGAAATATGTGTACAACCGAAACAAGTAGAGAGCTTCATCAACATATCGCAACTTTGCCTTTCGCGCCTCCGTGGTTCACAACAACTGAGCAAGCAACAGTGTTTAATCGGCTTTTGTCAGAAAAAGATTATCTAGGTGCTTGGATGTCGCTCAACTCTAACGGGTGGAAGTTTCTAGAAGCCAAAGAAGCACTAAAGCAATTAGCTCAAGAAGCAAACGTGCCTGGTCTAGACCTGCTGACACAGGCTTGGACGGCTGTGCCGCACGAAAGAAACGGCATTAGCCCACAAAACGCTTCTTATTAGAAACTGATTTCTTGATCCTCTAGGTCTGTTCGCCAGCATTTACGAACTGGCCTCGCGCGTTCTCGGCGCGAAGACCGGCAGCCAGGTATCGCAAGCCTACAGCCAGGTGCAGAACCTGCTGCACCCGCACCTCAGCCCCGCCACCCCGCCGTTTCTGTCCGCCGGTCCCAGTCCGTTTGGCCCCAACGGCTTGGGGAGATTCCCCGGCATGAAGCCGCTTAATCTAGGACCGCCTGCCTACAACCCGCCGATCCTGCCGGGTCTGCCTCCAATGAGCATTCCGGGCCTGAACGGAACTTCGATCTTCGGGCAGGGCATCAACGGTCCCTTGCCGCCGGGCCGCTTGCACCCGACCAAGCATCACGCTCCGGTGCACCAGGCCCCGCCGCCCGCGCAGGCCGCCCATGCCTGCGCCCCCAAGCCGCACCCTCATACGCCCCGCCCGACCCCGCTGCCAAGCGACACCACGCCGCTGTTGACGGCGCACGAACTTGGTCATGGACTGCTGACGGGCCTTGGCCGCACCTTCCACTTCTTCCAGGGAGCGCGTGACGCCGTCAACGACATGACCGACCCGGTCAAGATCATCCAGGGGGCCAACAGCTTCGGCCACCAGCTCGCCGATGTTCTCGTGGCCGATCCCGACGGACACAAGGCCAGCGGGGGCGCGTTGGCCCGCAACATGGGCCACGGCTTCGTGGACAGCATCAACCCGTTCAACAAGCCGACGGCCTATGCGGCGGGGGGTGCCGCTGCCAACGCGGTGGCAACCTTCGCGCCGCTTGCTGGGGAAGTGGGTGCCCTCAACGACTTGCGGGTTGGTCTGAAAGCGGCGACCCTGAGCCGGGACGCTGCCGAAGCGGGTCTCAAAGCGGCGGAAACCGTTCCTGAGAAAGCGGCGGCGGCAGCTAAGCTACGTGCCGCCGAAGAGCGTGTGGCGCAGGTGAAGGCGGCGCTGAGGGATAAGGTTCCGGGCGTGAGGGCCGTGAGGAAGGTCAAGGAGGCGGGCGCACAGGCCAAGCAGAAGGTGTCCGCTGCCAAAGCGGCGGCGAAGGCAGCGCAGGAGCGGCGGGGGGCAGGGCGCAAGCCGGGGGAGCCGCACACACCGGAAAGTCTGGCAGCAGGCAACAAGGCGGCGCAGCGTTTGGCGGCACGGCGGCGGGGGCAAGGTGGGGGAGCGGGGCCGAGGCAGCCGGCTTTGGCTGCGGCAACCGGTGGAAGCAAAGGGCCGACTAGCCTTGCCCTCGGTAAGCCGGGGCCGATGCAGATGGCAGGTGGAGCGTCGACAAGGGGGCTTGGACTAAGACCTGATGCAATCAAAAATTTGGAAAAGCTTGAGAACCTTAAACAAGACCCATTGGGGGACA
>CAXSFV010000008.1:0-122852 GCA_964236795.1 uncultured Armatimonadales bacterium
GGGAGCAGATACGAAGTAATGCCGAAGGCATAGGAACGAGCGGGAGGGGGTCCTAATTGTCCGCGAACGGGTCGTCCAGGTCATCGTCCGCCGGGGGCTGGTAGCGGGAGCCGCCGGCTGCCGGGCGCGGCGGAGCGCTGTTGTTCGCTGGGGCAGGCCGGGCGGGCGCGGCGGCAGGCCGGGCGGGTGCACGGGCTGGGGGCGGGGATGCCGGGGCGTCGTCGCCGTAGCCGGTGTCGCCGCCGGGATCGGCATCGGCATAATTGCCGCGTCCGCCGCCGCCATTCGCGCTGTAGCCGCCACTGTTGCTGTAGCCGTTTCCACCCCCGCCGCCTTCCTCGCCTTCTTTCGGGCGGTCCAGCGACTTCAGGTTGTCCACAACTACTTCGGTATCACGGCGCTTTTGGCCGTCCTGCGTGACATACTCACGCACTTGCAGGCGGCCTTCGACTGCCACAAGGCGGCCTTTGCCGAGGTAGTTTGCGGCGTACTCCGCCGACTGGCGCCAGGCGACGATGCTGAAAAAGTCAGCCTGTTTTTCCTGCCCATTGGTCCGGGCTTCCGCCGACATCGGGCGGTTGACCGCCAGGCGGAACGACGTGACGGCAATACCGCTCGGCGTGTACTTCAGCTCCGGGTCGTTGGCCAGCCGGCCAATCAAAATCACGCGGTTCAGGTCCATTTTCGTAGCTCCTTTGTCTGTTCTCGTAAACCAATGCAGTTATCGGATGAGCAATGCGTAAGCAACCCGTCTTAGACAACCGGGTTCGGTGTTTCTTCGGTCTGGGTCGTGTCTCCCGCTGGGGCGGGCTGGACAGCGTCAGGTTCTACGGCGGCGGCTGCCGGGGCGGGAACTTCGGCTTCCGCTTGGGGCGTTTCCACCGCCTCCGGGGCGGGCGCGGCAGCAGCCACAGGAGCCGGGGCGGGCGCGGCGACCACCGGGGCTGGAGCTGCCGCCGGAAGCAAAGCTTCCTCGTCGTCTCGGCGGATGATCAGAAAGCGGATTTGGTCTTCGCTGATCTGGAAGATGCGCCGCAGCTCGGCTTCCACCGGGGGCTTGGCGCGGAACTGCATGACAGCATAAATGCCTTCGGTGCGGCCTTTGACTTCGTAGGCCAGCCGGCGGCGCTCCCAGACATCGAGCTTTTCGAGCTGTCCGCCGCCGGTCTCGACGATGCCCCGGTATTTCGCGGTGATGGCGCCGATGCGCTCGTCCCCTAAATCGGGGTCCATGATGAAGACAGCCTCGTAAGGCTGCGTGATGGCGATGGATGGCATAAAATGCCTCCTCTCTGTGGGCTTGGATTTTTGGCCCGTTTCGGCTCGCCACCGAAACGGGCAGAGAGGAACAGAAAACAATTCCCGTTCAACAATCGGCCTATTATAGCATAAATCGCAGCGTTATCGCACGGCGGGGAAACCTCTCAAGACCGGCGGGCCAGCAGCTTAAGACCGGCGGGCCAGCAGCACGCAGGCGTCGTCCTGAAAGGCGCCGCCGGCCCAGCCGCGCACGGACTCGATCAGCGCCTGCCCGGCGTCCCGCAGCGGCTTGTCCGGCAGAAGGGCGGCCGCCTGGACCTGCAAGCCGTCAAAGCCGAACACTTCCCGGCCGCGCCGCGCTTCGGTCAGGCCGTCCGTTGCCAGCAGCAGCGTGTCCCCAAGCGCCAAATGCGCTTCGGCGGCGGTGTAAGCCGTCTCCGGCTGGACCCCCAGCAGCAGACCGCTGACGCCGACCGTTTCCGCTTCGCCGCTTTCACGAACCAGCAACAGCGGCTCCCCGCCCGCCGTCACATACGACAGGCGGCCTGTGTCCGGGTCAAAGACCGCCAGCGACAGCACGACTTGGTAGTCGCCGCCGAAATCGCCCTGATGCTGGGCTTCGCAGACGAAGTCATTCAAGCGAGCCATCGCCGACTCAGGAAACGGGTGCTCGCGGAAGATGACCCGCAGGGCATACTTGACTTCGGCAATCAGTGTGGCCGCGCTGAGGCCCTTGCCGGAAATGTCGCCGACCACCAGCGCGATTTTTCCACTGTCGTAGGTGAATACATCGGAAAAGTCGCCGCCGACGGCGGCTTCGTCCGAGGCGGCCTCGTAGAACGTCTCAATCGCCAGGCTGGGGAACACCTGGGCGGGCGGCGTATGCAGCGGGATTTCCTGCAAGGTCTCGGCGATGCGCCGCTCCCGTGCGTAGCCGGCCTGCAAGGCGGCTTCCGCTTCTTTGCGCCCCGTGATGTCGGTGGAATAAAGCACGACGCCGTTCTCCTGCGGGAAAACGCGCACCGCAATCCAGCGGTTGAAATCCGTCAAGTACGCCTCAAAATCAAAGCGCTGCCCCGCGCCGACGGACTGCATGATCTCGGCCTCGAACTTGCGGTCCAGCATGAGCGGGTAAGCTTCCCAAAGCACCTGGCCGACAACCGCCGCCGGTTCATGTCCGGCGGATTGCAGGAACTTCACTGCACTGGCGTTCATCGAAACAACACGCCAGTCGCAGTCAAGTACGACCTGCATATCGGTGATGCTGTCCAAAATTTCTTGTGTGCGCCGCCCCACTTCTTCCGCTTCGGCTCGCTGCGCTTCGGCCTGGGCGAGAGCCGTTCGCGCTTCTTCGGCGTCAATGCGCTCGGTGATGTCGCGAATGAGCCAGCGCAGGGTAGGGACCTCGCCCAGCAGGCCGTGGTAGAGGGCGGCGGTGACGGCCGCCGTGAACTGGCCCGATGGGCGGCGGCGCAGCCGAATTGTCATCTCGGCAGCCGTGTCCGCGCCGGGATGCGCCAGGTCTTTGAGGCGGGTCTGGAAGTCGTTCAGGTCCGGCAGGATGACGAGCGTGCCGAGGCTGCGCTTTTTAAGAAAGCGCGGCGAGATGTTCAGCATTTTGGACGCGGCTCGGTTGGCCTCCAGAATGACGCCGTCCAGATCCGTGACGAGGTAGCCGTCGGGGGCGAACTCGAACAAGTCCTGATACCGATGACGCTCGGCTTCCAGGCGCAGGCGGCCGCGCGTCAGCTCTTCGTTCTGCACCCGCATTTCTTCATCGGCGACCCGCAGCTCTTCGAGGGAGGATTGCAGCTCTTCCAGTGCCTGCGGCAGCAGCCCGCGTGTACGCGGCGTCTTTTCATCGGTGTCGGCCCCGTTTTTCGAGCCGTCAGCAGGCGGATGATTCGGCATAATGTTGGTGTCCAAACTAAAAGGTGCGGCAAATTGCCGGCTTGCTGTTACCTAAGAATGTCAGGCTTGCGCTTCCATCAGCAGGATGACGCCCCGAATGTCTCGCTCCACGCCGAGCAGCGGGGAAAGCGTGACGCGGCAGGTAAACGACTTGCCGCGCCGGTTGCGCGTCTCTGAAGTCAAGTCCTGGTGCGCCGAGGCGCCGGAAAGGCAGTCTTGAATTGGCGGCAGAAGCGCTGGCACGGGCAGGCCGATGTCGAGGCCGGCGAACTCCGCGCCCTGGACTTCTTCCGGGCGTAGCCCCCACATCTCCGAGGACTGGGCGTTCCAAATCTGCACCCGCAGATCGGCGTCCAGCACGATGACCCCGCCGCGCAGGCTGGCAAGAATGCTTTCCATGTAGGCATTGACCAGATTTAGCTCGTCCGAGCGCTGGTTCAGCTCCCGGTTGACCGTTTGCAGCTCTTCATTGGTGGACTGCGCTTCTTCCGAAGTTGTTTCCAGCTCTTCGTTGATGGACTGAAGTTCTTCGTTTGTCGTTTCCAGCTCTTCAACTGTAGACTGGAGTTCTTCGTTTGTCGTTTCCAGCTCTTCATTGGCCGACTGCAATTCCGCGTAGGCGGTTTCCATCTCGTGGTTTGCCGCCTGCAATTCTTCCGACAACTGCCGGTAGCGGGTCACATCGGTGAACGAGACGGAGATGCCGAGCGGAGTGCTGCCTTCCGACAGGGGAACAATTAAGGCTTCCAGAAAAATCGGTTTGGCGATGCCGGCAGTCCAGGGAACATCCTTGACGCTGACGGTCCGCCGCTCGGTCTGCGCCGTTTCGATCCGCGACCGCAGCTCGACCGGCCGGTACGAGATCTCCAGATCCTGAAAGGGCCGCCCGATGTCGCGGGCGCTGAGGTGAAACAAGGCCCGCGCCCGCTCGTTGACCATTGCCAGACGCCCGTTCATGTCCAGCACGATTTGGGAAGTCGGGGCGGTCTGGAACGCCGCTTCCCACAGCCGCAGCGGGTTGTCCGGCGGCAGCGCCGCCGCGTCCACGCCCGACTGGGCCATCAGCATGAGCTGGTCGCGCAGGCCGGGCCGGGTGACTTTGGCGAACACGCGCCGCCGCAGGTCCAGCGGCAGGAACAGGCCGGAATGGGCGAACAGCATTTCCGCCTTGCCGAGAAACAAAAATCCGCCGTCCTTGATCGCGAAATGGAACCGGGCCATGATGCCGGCCTGCACTTCGGAGTTGAAGTACATCACCGTGTTGCGGCAGACCAGCAGGTCAATGCGCGAGATCGGCGAATCCTGCAACAGATCATGCCGCCCAAAGATGAGAGAGCGGCGCAGGTCTTTGGAGAAAATGTAGCGGTCGCCTTCGCGGTCAAAGTACTTTTCTAGAAAAGCGGGCGGCACATCCCGCACTTCCCGCTCGGAGTACGACGCCGACCGGGCCTGCGCCAGCGCGTCCTCGTCAACGTCGGTGGCGTAAATCTTGACCCGCGCTCGGAAAGCGTCCAAACCCATCGCTTCCGCCAGCATCATGGCGAGGGAATACGGCTCCTGGCCGGACGCGCACCCGGCGCTCCACAGGCGGATTGGGTCGTCTTCGGTCTTGCCGGTGAGCAGCCGAGGCAAAATCTCTTCCGACAGATACTCCCAGGAAGCGGTGTCCCGGAAGAACGTCGTCACATTAATCAGCACAGTATTGAACAGCAGCGGGAACTCTTCCGAATGGACTTCCAGAAAGTCGGTGTAGGCCGCGTAGCTGCCGCAGCCGACCTCGCCAATACGCTTGTCCAGCCGCCGCTGCAAACTGGCCCGCTTGTAGCCCGTAAAGTCGAAGCCTCGGCTTCGCTTCAAGTATTGGAGCAGACTCTCGAACTCGGCGTCCGTGCCGTTCTCCGAGGCAGACGCGCCGGGAAGTACTGCGTCAAACGCATCGTCCGACGTATCCTCTTCCCAGTCGCCCGGCAGAAGCTCCTTTGCGCCTTCTTCTATGCCTTCTTCGGCCATTAGATGCTGTCTCCAACGAATTCGCCGGACCCGGCGATGAACTGGCCGCCTTGCAGAGCGTCATGGATAATCCGGGCGCGGTGGCGGGCGTCTTTTGACTGATTGCCGAACTGCTGCGCTGAGAGCGTATGGCCGCGCTCGGCGGCGCGGGCTTGCAGCCGCTCAGCCATCGCCGCACTTTCTTCCAAAGCCCGGAGCGCGGTCCAAAGCGCTTCTTCCAAATTGTCCGACTGCGACGCCAGCAGGCTTTGCGGGGAATACGCATGGCCGACCCGGCAGCGATACCGAGTCAGCTCGCCTTCGGAAATCTCCCACAGGACGCCGTGGCAGTCCGGGCAGCTAAAGCCCGACGGCTGGCCTTCCGTGCGGTTCTCGAACCGGGAAAGATCCGACTCCGCGACGGCAACATCTTCTTCCAACCGAGGTGCCACAGAGGTCTCTTTCTGAGCCGCCTGCTCATCCTTTGCTTGTACGCTTGCTTTGTTTTCGCCTGCTAACCGTGTCACTGTTTTTGCTAATCCTGCAATGGTTTCAATTTTGTCTACGGCGACATTCTCAATCGCGCTGATCGGCATTCCGGTAAACAGCGCCTCGTTTGGGTCCTGCACCAGCGCCAGCCCGCCGCACGACTTGATGGACTGCAAGCCCGCCGTGCCGTCGTCGAGCGTTCCCGTCAGCACCATCCCGACCGTGCGCGGGCCGTAAGCGCGGGCGGCGGACCGGAACAGCGCGTCAATCGCGGGCCGGTGGTTATTTTCCGCCGGGCCGCGCGTCAGCAGGATTTTCCCGTCCCGCATCAGGAGGTGATAGTCGGGCGGCGCGACATAAATCCGGCCCGTCTGGATTGGCTCGCCGTCTGCGGCGTGTTTGGCCGGCAGCGGCCCGCGCCGGCTTAAAATGTCGGGCAGGACGGAATGGCCGTAGGCGGGCATGTGCAGGACGACCAGCACGGCGGCGGGGAGGCCGAGCGGCAGAAGTCCTGCCAGCTCCGCCAGCGCTTCGACGCCGCCGGCGGACGCGCCGACCACGACGATGTCATGCAACTGCGGCATTTCAAGGGGTTCTGTTGGTTCTAACGACATAATTCTTACAAAAGCGCAGACGCCAAACTGGTGTTTGTGCCGGCTTCATTCTACAATAAAATGGTCTTGTCTGTCAAGGAAGCGGGAGGGGTTCTTATCCGTACACTTCGCCGAACTTAGTCTGCAAATAGGCAAGATACGGGGTGGGGTCGAGCGGGCTGCCCGTTGCCCGGACGACTAAGTCTTTCGGCAGGTATTTGCGGCCCCATTGATGGACGTTCTCCCGGAGCCAGGTCAAGAGAGGCGCGAAGTCCCCGGCGGCAATCTGCGCGGCCAGCAGGCCGCCGCCCTCGGCATCTGCTTTGTGATATAGCTGCACCGACAGAATGTTGCCTATGGTGTAAGTCGGGAAGTACCCGATCAATCCTGCCGACCAGTGGACATCCTGCAAAATGCCCGAAGCGGCGTCCGGCGGGGTCAGCCCGAAATACTCCTGCATTTTCCCGTTCCATGCCGCCGGGGCGTCGGCGACCGAAAGCTCGCCCGACAGCAGCATCGTTTCCATCTCAAACCGCAGCAGGATATGCAGGTTGTAAGTCACTTCATCGGCCTCAACCCGGATGGGTGACGGCGCGACGCGGTTGATCGCCCGGTAGAAATCCTCCCCTGAAGTCTCGCCGAGGGACGCGGGGAAGGCCGCTTGCAGCTTTGGATAGAAATGGGTCCAGAACGGCCTGCTTCGTCCGACCAGATTTTCCCACAAGCGCGACTGACTCTCGTGGACGCCCAGCGCCGCCGCCGCGCCGAGTGCGCCGGGGTAGCGTAAATTCAGCCCCTGCTCATAGAGCGCATGGCCGGTCTCGTGAATGGAGCCGAACAAAGCCATCGGCAGGAAGTTCGCGTCAAAACGGGTCGTAATCCGCACGTCTCCCGACCCGAATGACGTGCAGAACGGGTGCAGCGCCCGGTCCTGCCGTCCGCGCTCAAAGTCATAGCCCAATGCCTTGATCACCGTCTCGCCGAAGAGAAGCTGCGCGTCTTCGCCGTAAAACCGGGACAGCGGTGAAGCGTCCACGGCGTCCGGCCCCTGCGCGGCGATGCGCCCCACCAAAGCCACCGTGTCCGGCTTGATTGCCTCGAACAAGGCCCGCACTTCCGCCGTCGTCGTTCCCGGCTCGTACTGGTCCAAGAGAGCATCGTATTGCTCCCCGCCGTGGCCGAGATGGTCGGCGGCCTGCCGGGTCAAGTCCAAGATCCGCTCTAAATCCGGCGCAAACTTGTTCCAGTCGGCACCCGCCCGCGCGTCCGCCCAATGCGCGTGGGCCAGCGCCGTCACACGGGCCGTTTCCGCCACCAGATCGCCCGGCAGCTTCGTCGCCTGATCGAAGTCCCGGCGCACCGCCCGCACCAGCGCCGCCTCGTCCGCATCCGGGTCCAATCCCAACGCCGCCGCTTCCGCCGCTTCCAGCCGCCGGGCCGTCTCCACCCCGGTCATTTTTTCATGGATGACACCGCTCAGCGCCGCCATCTGCGCCGCCCGGCTCTCCGCCCCGCCCGCCGGCATATACGTCTGCTGGTCCCAGCCCAGCAGTGCGGCGGCCTCCGAAAGCGCTTTAATATCCGCCAGATGCGCTTCCAGCGCGACTATTTCGTGCATCAATGATTCCAATCTAAGAGACTTACCGCTCTGCCGGCAGTACGGTAGGTCTTTCCCCGTCCGCCCCGCCAAATCCTGCCCGGCTGCAAAGCACGTGTTCAGGTTTTTATATAAACTCCAAAACTTAATCTTCTCTTAACATAAATCAGGCCGGGCGCCGTGTATACTAAAGCCGCTCTTTGATAAGCAAAGCTCGTTTTGCCGTCCGCGTCTTTATCAATCTGTCGTCAGTAAGGATTAACCCATGCCGCACCCGCCAAACCGCCGAGGCTTCCGAAAAGCCTTCACGCTGATTGAGCTGCTCGTCGTCATCGCTATCATCGCGATTCTCGCCGCCATCTTGTTCCCGGTCTTCGCCCAAGTCCGCGAAAACGCCCGCCGCGCGTCCTGCCAATCCAACTTAAAGCAGCTTGGCCTCGCCTTCATCCAGTATTCCAATGACAACGACGACGCACTGGTCTCGAAGTACCAGTACGCTTACTATGACAACGGCGGAAACTCCCCCCTGGAGCCGTATATCAAGAATCATTCCGCCAACAGCAAAAACTCTGTTTGGACCTGCCCCGACCTCGCCAACTACTACCAGGGAACGCCAATCACTTACCACAACTATCCGCGCACCTACGGCATGAACGAGTTCTTGACCAATGCCGGGGCAACGTATCAGTGTCCAAGCGGTGCCGGCTGTAAGACTATCAGCGACCCTGACTCTTACTATCCGCGTGTTGCCGACGAGAGCATGGTATCCTCTTCGGGTACGGACCAGTCCCTGAGCGACCTAGATACGCCGGTTACGCTCTCGCGTATCACTTCTCCTGCCAGCACAGACCTTTTGTTTGAAGAAATGACGGAAGATGGTCCCGCGACAAGCACTTATACGGCGTCTTCGCCCGGATACGGCGCTTGGCTGCGGGTTAAGGGGTTCTGGAACACGACGGCCGCTGCCACGACCTACGCCAAGTATGCCCAGCAGTCGCCAACGATGACTTACCATAACATGACCAACAATTACCTGTTCTGCGACGGTCATGTCAAATCCCGCCGCCCTGAAAAGCAGGGCTACGACATCACGCAGGACCCCAATCAAATCTGGACGCTTCAAGATGGACGCGATGGGAAACCATTCGCGACGACCCCCAGCTAAGTGTTATTCCTCGGCCCATAAGCAGTCGCTTATGGCTTTCTTTTGGAAAGGAGCCTTTTTGATGAAGCTGCATTTTATCTCACTCAGCCTTTGCTTTGCTGCTTTAGGGACTGCGGCTGTCCATGCCGATACGCCTGCCGCCAAGCCCGCCGCCCCTGCCGCTGCTCCGTCGTCTGCGACTGCGGCAAAACCGGCGGAGAGTGAGGAAGACAAAGCCTATCCGGCGCAGGCCTCGGTCGCGGCGAAGGGAACATTCGGAACTGTCGCCGCGTCGGATCATTCGGTCACGGCGGCGCTCGACGCGAAGGTTCTGGCGGACGCAAAGAAGCGGGTCAGCCAGTCGGGATCGTTCCAGGGAACGGTGACGCAGGTTTATTCGCCCAAAAATCACGGCTTTGTCGCCCTCGACTTCGCGGCGCACTACCGGGACGCCTTGACTGCAAACATTGCGCCTGCCGACTATGCGAAGTTCCCTGACCTCACCCAGCTTGCTGGCAGGCATGTGCTGGTTTCAGGGAAGTTCGTCGCCCACGGCGACGCGGTTCAGCTTGCGGTGACAAGCCCGGACGGGATCAAGATTGTGCCGTAGGGAATCCCCCCGCCCCAATTCTGGGGAGCAATGCAGAAAGAATGCCGATGACTTCGCGGCTCCCCTAACTTTCGGCTCCCCAGAATTGGGGCAGGGGGATTCCCTCTTCCCAAACTTCCTCAAAAACTTAATATTCTCTTAACATAAACTCTTCAGAAAATCGTGTAAACTAGGAATGCTTTTATATAAAAGTATGTTTCAGCGCCGATTCAAGGAGACCTTATGTCACATCACAAACGCCGCTTTGCCCAGGGCTTCACACTCATTGAGCTGCTCGTCGTCATCGCTATTATCGCGATTCTTGCCGCAATACTTTTCCCCGTCTTCCAGAAAGTGCGTGAAAATGCCCGTCGGACAACCTGTACGTCCAACATGAAGCAGTTCGCGCTGTCTATTTTAATGTATGCCGGCGACAATGACGAGGGCCTCATGCCCGCGACGGTGGACTCCTGGTGCATCGGGCCGAAGGCCGTTGCCATGAACCCTGGCCTTGTCGGCAAGCCAACCATCAGCGGAACGCAAGGACGCGGGCCGCATGTCTTCCTCGCCGGCTATGGCGCGTCCACGGGAATGTACGCCTGTCCCGATGACAGCGGCATCGGCAGCCTGTCCCAAAACCTGCCGGGGCAGGATGCGACTGGGGCGAGCGACCTGCATGGAAGCCTGACTAATATGCAGGGCGCGACTTTTGCTGATGCTTACGGCCACTCCTACAAGTTCACCAAAGAAAACTACTCCATGCAGAACTGCGTGGCGAGCGGGTCGACAACGAATTGCAGCGGCGGGGTTCAGCTCACGAATAAAAACGATCTGCTGGTCGCGCTCGGCCCGCAGGCAGGAACCGACGCGCTCGGAAACCCCCAATTCACGATCTCAACAGCAAACCCGGCGCTGCCGCCGAGCGTCATGATGCTGAGTTACTTCTCAAACCCCGCCATGTCCAAGATCATGAAAGATCAGAACAACCCGTGGGATGCGCCGTTCACGACCAAAGTCGGCGGCGTCGCGACCCCGAACGGCCAGAGCGTCTGGCATAGCGGCGGCGGCAACTGGGGCTTCATGGACGGCCATGTCAAGTTTATCGTTTCTACGGACAAGACCGGGGCCAAACAGGCGAATGCGACGACGATCAACGAGGTCAACCGCTTCTGCGACGGCCCGACCGGCGCTCCTTATGCCGGCAGCACCGAAGCCTGCAACAGCGCCGGAATGGTTCGTCTTTCTCCCTAACTCTTCGGCAGCCCCCGCCCTTCCCGCCGCTCGAAAATCAAGCGAAGGGCGGGGCTTTTTCACACCCTACCGAGACCCTATGAACATCAACTTGCTTCTGCTGACTTGCTCGCTCGCCGCCGCGCTCGCTGTTCCGGCGCTTGCTGTTCCGGCGCTTGCTTCGACAACGGAGCTGCTTGCCCCCGCGCCGACGGCGTCTGCCGCCGCCTCTGTTCCCGCCGACCCGGACCATTTCCTATTCATCGTCGGCGGCGACAACCGCTCGACCGGCCACGGCTACCCGATGCCGCCGGTGTGGGCGACTATCTGCCGCGAAATCGGGACCATTCACCCAGCGTTTGTGCTGACCACCGGCGACGCGATTGAAGGCTACGGCGACACACCCGCCGAGGCAAACGCCGAATACGACGTGTTTCTGCAAGACATCTCCCTGTGCGGCGTTCCTGTCTACTGCGCCCCCGGCAACCACGAGTTCAGCCTGGACCCGGCTCTGCTGCCCGTTTATCAAAAGCGCATCGGCAAGCTCTACGGCTCGTTTGACTACGGCCACAGCCACTTCATCGCGCTGAATTCCAGCCCGGTCAGCGCGGACGGCACGATCAAGAGCGGTTCAATAAATGACGCCGACTTTGCCTGGCTTCAAGCCGATCTGGAAGCGAACAAAGGCGCCGTCAATACTTTCGTCTTTCTGCACCACTACGTTTTCGGGCCGCCCGACCCGGATACCCCTACGGTTTCCAGCGGCTTTGTAGATTTAGCCGCGCGAGACCGGCTGCACGCGCTGATGGTTAAGTACAAAGTCCGGGCCGTCTTCTGCGGCCACAACCATATCTACTACCACACCGTTCAGGACGGCGTGGACTACTACATCTCCGGCGGCGGCGGCGCTCCGCTGGACGCCGACCCGGAACACGGCGGCTACCTCCACTATGTCGTGGTGCAGGTGGACGGCGCAAAAATTGCGCCCACCGTGCTTCAGCCGGAGCATCTGGAAGTAGCGTATCCCGACGGCGAAACGAAGATCGGTCCGACCCAGCGGGTCTGGGCGACCAACACGAACTTCAGCCCCGTCACGGCGGGTCACCTCGTCTTTCATGTCGCCGCCCCGCCCGCCGGGCAAGCCCTGAGCGTGTCGTCGGTGCTGGCCTACAAAAAGAAGAACAAGCCCGGCGCCGCGTCCATTGTCTCGCAGTCGCCCGGCGTCCGCCCCGGCACGGTAGACGTGGTGGTGTCGGCCCTGCTGCCGCATGCGCGGACGGCGGAGATTACGGTGGGGCCGAAGTAGGAAGCCCCCACCCCCAGCCCTTCTCCCGTCGCGGCCCCTAGTCGCCAAGCCTCCGTAGCGGGATGAAGGGAGGGGGTGGGGGCCAAATTTCCCCGAATCCATGCTACAATAGCAGAAACCAAAAGCCTGGAGACTGCCCCTGTGTTACGCTGGTCGCGCGTGCGGCTGTACCTTTCCATCCTAAGCTGCGAAGGACTGTTCGCCACCCTGCGCGAGCGGGTCCAATTCGCGCCGCCGCTGCCCCCTGCGCCGAAGAAGGAAGAGCGCGGCGGACAGACTCTCGCCATGCCGCGCTTCTACGACTATGCAGGCGCGATGCACGTCCACTCCACCTACAGCGACGGCGCGGGGACCGTGGAAGAGATCGCGGCGGCGGCGAACCGGGCCGGGCTGGATTTCTTGGTGCTGTGCGACCATTCCAGCTTGCAGGCCCGCGCCGACGGAAAGGACGGCTGGCGCGGGCGGACGCTGGTGTCCATCGGCACCGAGATTACAACCGACGCCGGACACCTGCTGGCTTTGGATGTCCCCGAAAGCTTCCTGCCCGCACCCCATGACGCCGAGCCGGCGCAGGCCGCCATCCAAGAAAGCGGCGGGCTGGGGTTTGTCGCCCTGCCGTGCGACCTGAAAGACCACTGGAAAGACTTTCGGCGGATGGGGGACGGCATCGGCCTGGAAGTGTTTAATCTCAGCGCCATCGCCCGGACCAAGATCAACCTGCCCACGCTGGCGGAAGTCTGGCGGCGCTACAACAGCCGCAGCCCCCAAAAAGCCTTCAATCTCGTCGCCGCGCGTCCGGCCCCGGAATTGAAGCTTTGGGACACGCTGACGGCTCCGCCGCAGCCCGGTCTCCCCGCCCGGCGCGTCGTCGGGATTGCCTCGCTCGATGCCCATGCCGTGATGAAGTTCGGCGGACGCTCGTATCCATTCCCGACGTATGAAGAGACGTTTCGGACACTCCGCACCCACCTGCTGATGACCGAGCCGCTGTCGTGCGGCGAAGCGCCCAGCCAAAAACGCAAAGCGCTGGAAAAAGACCAGTCGCTGGTCCATTCGGCGCTCGCGCTCGGCCACTGCTACATGGCCTACGACAACTACGCCGATTCCACCGGCTTTACGTTCGAAGCAAAACCTCTTGCAGACGAAAGCAAAGATGAAAGTAAACTAGCGGCGGCGCTGATGGGCGACGCGCTCCTATTTACCTCGGACGCGCCCGGCGACCCCGCATTTCTGCTGACCGCCCAGACCCCGCGCACTCGTTCGCTGGTCCGGCTGTATAAAGATGGGCGTTTAGTCGCAGCGGCACGTGGCGGGCGCTTGGACTATACGGTCAAAGCGCCCGGCGTCTACCGGATTGAGGCGTATCTCTACCGGCAGCGCATCGGCAGCGTCTGCTTCGGCGCAAAGCCGTGGATTTTCAGCAATCCCATCTACATTCAGCCTGCCCCGGTCGTGTCTCCCGCCGCGCTCCCCGCCCAAAAAACGGACGCCTCGGCGCAGGTGAATTAATCTAATTTCTCAATTTCTTAACATTCCCTTAACATAAGGCAGGTAAAATCGCGCCGTAAGGAACAGGCAGACTTTCCGCTACCGCGTCCTTTGCCGCGTCAAGTTCCAACAAAGTTGGCCTATCCACTGCCGAAGGAGAATTAGCATCGCATGACACTGACGAAATCACTGACGAAGACACTGAAAGCGACGGCGCTCGCCGCGCTTGGTCTCGCCCTGCTCGGCGGCGGCTCGGCCCAGGCTCAGCTTAATGGCGCGGGCGCGACTTTTCCGGCCCCGCTGTACCTGAAATGGTTCCAGGAATACAAGCAGCAAACCGGCGTCCAGATCAACTACCAGGCCATCGGGTCCGGCGGCGGCATCAAAAACATCACCGGCCATGTCGTTGACTTCGGTGCGTCCGACGCGCCGATGAACGCCGACGAGCTGCGCGGGGCGCCCGGCATCCTCCATATCCCGACCGTCGCCGGCCCGGTCTGCATCGCCTACAACGTCGGCGGCATCCAGGCCGGCCTGCGCTTTACGGGAGAAGTCATCGCCGACATCTTTGAGGGCAAAATTACCCGGTGGAACGATCCGCGCATCACCAGCCTGAACCCCGGCACGAAGTTTCCCAATATCGCCATTGCGACTACGCACCGCTCGGACGGCTCCGGCACGACGAACATTCTGACCACCTATTTGAGCGAAGTCAGCCCGTCATGGAAAGCCAATGTCGGCGCGGGCAAATCCGTTCACTGGCCGGTCGGCCTCGGCGGCAAAGGAAACCAGGGCGTCGCCCAGTATATCCGGCAGAACGACGGCGGCTTCGGGTATATTGAGCTGGCGTATGCGGTTACGAACAACATCCCGTATGGGCTTGTCCGCAACGCGAGAGGCAAGTTTATCTATCCAAGCGTCGAAAGCACGACCCTGGCCGCGTCGGGCGTCACGCTGCCCCCGGACTTCCGCAAAGTGATTACAAACACCGAAGCGCCGGGCGGCTACCCGATTACCGGGTTCACGTTCCTGCTGGTTTACAAAAATGGAACCAAGCCGGCCATGAAGAAGTTCTTGGAGTGGGCCTTGACGACCGGGCAGAAGGACGCTGCGCCGAGCCAGTACGCGCCGCTGCCGGCAAATGTCCGCACCCGCGCCCTGGCCGCTGTCGCAGGCATTCAGTAGCCGCTGATGTTTAAAGCAATTTGTCTTCCCCTGCGCTTTTCCAAAGCGCAGGGAAAAGACCGTTTTTGGAGAAGCAATTATGGCTGACCGCGCTCCCGGCATTCCCCTCAGCAGTACGCCGCCGCCCGCCGCGAAGATGTCCGCCCAAGTTCGTCCGAACCGGGTTCGTCCGGCCTCGGCGGGGGGGCGGATCGGCGACGCGATCTACTTTGGAGTGACGTTTCTCGCGGCGCTGAGCATTTTTGTCATTATTCTCTGGCTGCTGTGGCAGCTTTTTTCCGCTTCCCGGCAGTCCATCCACCATTTCGGCTGGAGCTTCATTACAGGGTCGGACTGGAACGAGGAAACCGACAGCTACCACGCGCTGCCGTTCATCTTTGGAACGCTGTTCTCGTCGTTTATCGCACTCGTCCTGGCGGTTCCCGTTTCGGTCGGCGCAGCCGTCTTTTTGTCTGAGCTGGCCCCGCGCTGGATTCGCACCCCGGCGACGTTTTTGATTGAGCTGCTGGCGGCCATTCCCAGCGTCATTTACGGCTTGTGGGGCATCTTCATTTTGATCCCCTTCCTGAAAGTCGCGGTGATTGCGCCGGTCGAGAAGGCGGACCTCGCGCACAAGCGCTTCATCGGCGGCTTGTTTGAAGGGCAGTCGGCGGGCTATTCCATGCTTGCGGCAGGGATGCTGCTTGCCATCATGGTCATTCCATTCATTACGGCGGTGACGCGGGACATCCTGCGAGCCATTCCCCGCGCCCAGCGCGAAGGCTCGTATGCCGTCGGCGCGACCCAGTGGGAAACGATTGCAAAGGTCGTCATCCCCTACGCGAAGTCGGGTATCATCGGCGCAGTTGTGCTGGGCCTCGGCCGCGCTTTAGGCGAAACGATGGCGGTCACAATGGTGATCGGCAACCAGTCGCCGAACACGGCATCGGGCATTTCGCTGTCCCTGCTGTCATCCGGCTACACAATGTCCAGTGTCCTAGCGAACAAGTTCAACGAGGCGACCCCCGGCCTCAACCAGTCCGCGCTGTTTGAGATTGCGCTGGTGCTGTTCGGAGTAACGGTCTTAGTCAATATCTGTGCGCGTCTTTTGGTGTTCTACACCGCGAAAGACGTGCAGGGGCGCAAGTAACGAAAAGCAAACAATGAGTGTTTCTTTAACTCCCGATGGGCGTATGATGACGCCGCATTCCGGCAATGTCGCTCGGCGGAAATTCGTCAACCGTCTGATGCTGGTTTTGTGCATCCTGGCCGCGACCCTCGCCATCGGCATTTTGGGGCTAGTGCTGTATTTTCTGCTGTCTAAAGGCTTCAGCTCGCTGCATCTGCGGCTCTTTACGCAGCTCCCGAACAACATTGACACGGCTAAAGGCGGCATGTCCCAGTCTATCTTTGGGACTTTGGTGCTGCTGGGGATCGCGTCGGTGATCGGCCTGCCGCTCGGCATTCTCGGCGGCATTTACCAGATTGAAGCGCATGGCAAGTTCGCCTTCATGGTCCGGTTCTTCACCGACGTTTTGAACGGCATCCCGTCCATCGTCATCGGCATCTTCGCTTCTGCCGTTATCGTTTATCCCGCCGCCCAGCGGGCCTTGAAGTCCGGCGACGGCGGCACCGGATTTTCGGCCTACGCGGGGGGCTTTGCGCTTGGCATTCTGATGGTTCCGACCATCATGCGAACCACCGAGGAAATCCTGCGCCTGGTGCCGATTTCGCTGCGGGAAGGCTCGCTCGCCCTCGGCGCGACCCGCTGGCGGACCATGTGGAGCGTCGTGCTGCCGGCGGCCAAAGGCGGCATCATCACCGGTATTATGCTGGCACTGGCCCGGATCGCCGGCGAGACCGCGCCGCTGCTGTTTACGATTTTGGGTTCCGAGTTCCTGACAACCCATGCCGTTCTGCATGGAAAGCTGCATGTGCCGACCCTGAACGCCCCGATTGACGCTCTGCCGCTCCGTATTTATAACTACTCGCAGGACGTTGACCTCAACCACAACGCGGCGGCCTGGGCCGGGGCGGTTGTTTTGATCACGCTGATCCTTGTCCTCAGCATCGCCGCCCGGTTTGCGACACGCGGCAACGTCATGGAAGAAAAATAGCACAAACATTGGAGATTGATCATGGCTGAAGGCTATTCCAACGAGCCGCTTTCCCTGGAACCTAATCGGGTTGGGACTGAGTCAGGCAGTGTCGCCGACCTCGCCCGCGCCCAAACACCTGTGTCAACAGCGGCAAAAGTGGTGGCGGATAACGTTGACTTTTACTACAGCGATTTCCACGCCCTCAAAAACATCAATTTGATTGTTCCCGACCGGCAGATCACCGCGCTCATCGGGCCATCCGGCTGCGGCAAGTCCACGTTCCTGCGGACCTTGAACCGGATGAACGACCTCATTGACGGCACGCGCTTGACGGGAACGATTACGGTGGACCAAGACAACATTTACGACCGGCGCGTGGATGTGGTAGACCTGCGAAAGCGGGTCGGCATGGTCTTCCAGAAGCCGAACCCGTTCCCGATGTCCATCTACGACAACATCGCCTACGGCCCGCGCATCCACGGCACGACCAGCCGCAAGAAGCTCAACGAGATTGTGGAGCGCACCCTGCGCGGGTCTGCTTTATGGGACGAAGTCAAAGACAAGCTTAAAGCCTCGGCATTTGCCCTGTCCGGTGGCCAGCAGCAGCGCCTCTGCATCGCCCGAACTTTGGCCGTCGAACCCGAAGTTATTTTGATGGACGAGCCATGCTCTGCGCTTGACCCGAACTCGACCTTTCGGATCGAGCAGCTTATGGAGGACCTGAAGCGCGATTACACAATTATCATCGTCACGCACAATATGCAGCAGGCCGCGCGGGTCTCCCAGCGCACCGGCTTCTTTCTGCGCGGCGAATTAAAAGAGTTCGGCGACACGGACCAGATCTTCACCAACCCGAAAGACAAAGACACCGAAGCCTACGTTTCGGGCCGGTTCGGGTGATACCCGCGTTTGGAATCGGTACTTCCAGTGCCGGTAATAATATGCCATGGCTTTCATGCTATAATAACCCATGCCCGGCCTGCAACTCATCCTCTGCGATACCTACCTGCCGCTGGTCGAAGCCTGGCAGGTCTACTTCCCCGGCCTGCCGAACGTTGCCATCACCTGCGACAGCATTTTCACGCTAGAAGCCGACGCGCTTGTTTCCCCCGCCAATTCGTTCGGACGCATGGACGGCGGGCTGGACGCCCAGATTGTCGAGTTTCTCGGCGAAGACGTGGAAATCGAAGTCCAGCAGATGATCCGGGACCGGCACGACGGCGAGTTAGTGGTCGGCCACGCCGAGATCGTCATCACGAACGCCACCCAGTTTCCGTTTCTGGTCGTCGCCCCGACCATGCGCGTCCCGCAGAACATCAGCCGCACCGTCAATTCCTATTTAGCGTTCCGCGCCGCCCTGCGCTCCGTTCTCGCCTTCAACGACCTGCACGGCGACCCCATTCAGACCCTGCTCGTCCCCGGCCTCGGCACTGACAACGGCTTCATGCCGCCACTAAGAGCCGCCCGCCAGATGCGGGCCGCTTACGAAGTTGTCATGCACGGCGCGTCCCCCAACTTGGACATCTCGCTCGATGCCGGGGCCGACAGCGACGACAAAAGCAAAGTCCGCGCGAGTGAGGCGAGAATGGCCAAATGAGAGAAGCCCCGCCATGAGAGAAGCCCCGCCATGAGAGAAGCCCCGCCATGAATGGCAGGTCTATGGGCGCAGACGCCAATCGGTCTGCGACCGGAAATGCCGATAGCCGATGGCTTGCTTGCTCTTCCGCCCGTAGGGCGGTTGGCGTCTGCGCCCATAGACCTGCCATTCATGGCGGGACTGCTGATAATTTACATAGCCCGTTCTAACAATGACAGACCAGCAAGACCAATCAAAGATTCAATTTTCGCGGGATTTACTCGCGTGGTACGACGTATGCAAGCGCGATCTGCCCTGGCGGCGGCTGGGGCATGATCCTTACGCCGTCTGGGTGTCGGAAATCATGCTTCAGCAGACGACCGTGGCGGCGGTGATTCCGTTCTATAACAAGTGGATGGCGCGGTTCCCGACGGTGCAGGCATTGGCGGACGCGCCTTTAGACGACGTGCTGAAACTCTGGGCGGGGCTGGGCTACTACGCCCGCGCCCGGAACCTGCACAAAGGAGCGCAGCGAGTCGTCGCGGAGTTTGACGGGATGGTGCCGTCCGACCCGGCGATGCTGCTGTCGCTGCCGGGGATCGGGCGTTATACTGCCGGAGCGATTTTGTCCATCGCATTCAACCTAGACGCACCGATTTTGGATGCCAATGTCATTCGGGTCATGGCCCGTGTCCATGCCGTGACGGGCGACCCGAAGACATCTACGCAGACGCAGAGCGAGCTGTGGCGGCTGGCGGAAGAAGCGATCCCAAGCGGCAGGGCAGGGGACTTCAATCAGGCGCTGATGGAACTCGGCGCGTTGGTCTGCGAGGCCGGAGCGCCGAAGTGCGGCACCTGCCCGGTCCGCGCGGGGTGCCGGGCGCGGGAAATGGGCGAGCCGACGGCATTTCCGCAGTTTTCTACGGTCAAGAAGTGGACGGATGTGGAAGATGTCTCGGTCGCCCTGCGCGATTCGAAGCGCCCTGGCGAGACGCTCCTTGTCCAGCGATCGCCGGACCTGCCGCTCTGGGGCGGATTGTGGGAGCTGCCGCGCGGGACACGTCAGGACGGCGAGACTTTAGAAGCCTGCGCCGGGCGGGCCGTCTGCGAAAGCGCGGGCGTCAGCGTCCACGGTCTGAGGCCGTTCGGGACCGTGAAGCACGTCGTCGCCAATCGCCGGATCACGCTGCATGGGTTTGAAGCCGAAGGCACGGGCAAAATTTTAGTGGACGCGCGTCATGCCTGGGTCTCGGCAGCAAGCCGAACGGAGTTCGCGCTGGCGACGCCGCAGGTGAAGCTGATCGAGCTATTGTGGCGGCAGGACGCGCAGGGGCGGCTGGAGTTATGAAGAGCAGCCCCCACCCCCGGTACTTCGTACCGACCCCTGCCCCCGCAAGCGGGAGAGGGGTTCAGACTAAGAGAATAGCGCTCTGCCTTTCTTATTGATTGTTTCCTCTTACCCCTCTCCCGCTTGCGGGGGCAGGGGTCGGTACGAAGTACCGGGGGTGGGGGCTACACCATGCTAATCGCCCTCGCCCTCATCCTGCATCCCCATAACGGCACAATTCTGATTGCACAGCGCAGAGATAATGCTCATCAGGGCGGCCTATGGGAGTTCCCCGGCGGCAAGTGCTTTGACGGGGAAGCGCCCGCCGACTGCGCCGCGCGGGAAACGCGCGAGGAGACCGGCCTGGAAGTGAGCATTCTGGAAGCCTGGCCCGAAATCACGCACGCCTACGCCGACCGGACCGTGACGCTGCACCCGTTTTTGTGCCGGGCTTTGAGCGCCGACGCCCAGCCTAGGGAAAGCAAGCGCATCGTGTGGGTCACGCCCAAAGAGCTTTCGGACTACCCCTTTCCTGCCGCCAACGCGCCGCTGCTGGCGCGTCTGCAAGCCGATCCACGCGGCTTTACCGGGTAACGCTGTTTAGCTTCCGCTCCTATAATGGAGGGATATGAACGAGACGCTTTCCGCCAAGCCGCGCATTTTAGTGGTAGACCACGAGCCGATGGGCCGGACACTGCTGGACGCTGTCCTGCGGACGGAAGGGCGTTACGAAGTGCTGACCGCCTGCGAGGGCCGGCAGGCGCTGGACACGGCGCGAACGGCCCGGCCCGATCTCGTCTTGCTGTCCCCCCTGCTGCCCGGCGACTTGAACGGCCTCGCAGTCTGCCGGGCGCTCCGGGCGGAAAAACGCACCCGCCGCATTCCTATTCTCCTGATCATGCCGCAGACCACGGCGCAGGAGCGCGTGCTGGGGTATGAAGCCGGGTCCGACGATTTCATCACCAAGCCATTTAACCGCATCGAGCTGCTGGCGCGTGTCCGCTCGCTGCTCCGAATCAAAGCGCTGAACGATCAGCTCGACGAAGCCGAAGACGTGATTTATTCGCTCAGCCGGGCGCTGGAAGTCCGTGAAGGAGAGGCCGACCCAGGCGGCACGGAGCGAGTGACGGCTTACGCGCAGGCGCTGGGCCGAGCGCTGGACCTGCCCGATGAAGCGCTGCGGCTTCTGGGGCAGGCCGCGATGCTGCGCGACATCGGCAAGATCGGCCTGCCGGACCGGCTGCTGCAAAAGCCGGGAACGCTGGACGCGGGCGAGCGGCAGACCATGCAGGCGCATGTGGCGCTGGGCGAGCAGATCATGGCTCCGCTGCGCTCGACCGCCGCCCTGCTGCCGATTATCCGCCATCACCACGAGCGCTGGGATGGCAAAGGCTACCCCGACGGTCTGGACGGCGACCAAATCCCGCTCGGCGCACGGATTATCGCCATTGCCGATGCCTACAACGCCATGCTGTCTCCCCGGCCCTACCGGGCGGCCCTGACACCGGAGAAAGCGCGTCTGACACTGCTGGCCGGCGCAGGCCGCCAGTGGGATGCCCGCCTGGTATCGCTGTTTGTTGCCTGGGCCTCCTGCCCCCGCCCCATCCCCGCCGCGAAATAGTCTTCTGATTTCTCCACGCTTAACAATTGTTCCTGATGGGTACTAACCCAGTTCAAGCGGCCAGGCAGTCCAAATATTTTTATATAAATGTAATGCAAATTACTGAAAAATGTGAAGATATTTGTGACAATTAAGGGCTTGGTTCCGTAAAAGAAGAACAAAGCAAGGTCTTTACTGGAACTCAAGCCACGTTGAGTGTGTTTAATTATCAGTAACTTATTTTTTGTGTGTTGACTTTTATGTGTTGACTGTGTGAGTGGGACAAAGGGGACATCAATGGCGAGCAATACGGCATTACGAGACAATTTGGAAGCGGCAGCGTCGCCGCATGGCCTGGCCGGCTCCGGTGAGCGTCGCCAGGGATCGGATTACGACGAGTCGCCTCTGGCTTCCGGCGGGGCGCTGGATGATCCCGACGCCATCCGCTTTTTGGCGCTGGCGGCAGGCGGGGATGACGACATGAACAGCCCGCTGCTGGAAAATGCATCGGGCGATGACGAGGCGGAAGAGCTGGCGGAAGACGAGCCGCAGGAAACAGTCTACGCGCCGGTTGAGGAAAACCCGCGTGACGAGTCGCTCCAGATGTGGATGCGGAAGACTAAAAGCACGAAGCTTTTAAGCGCCGCCGAGGAAATTGACCTGGCGCGGAAAGTCGCTGCCGGGGACCAGCGGGCGAAGGACATTTTGACCGAGGCGAACCTGCGTCTGGTCGTCTCCATCGCACGCCGCTACTCGGTGCCGGGCATCAGCCTGGCGGACCTTATTCAAGAGGGCAACATCGGCCTCATCCGTGCGGTCGAGAAGTTCGACTATACCAAAGGCTATCGGTTCAGCACCTACGCGACCTGGTGGATTCGCCGGGCGATTGCCCGCGCGGTGATTAATCAGGGCCGGACCATCCGCATCCCGGTCTATGTCGCCGAGACGATCCACAAGCTGGTTCGCACCGAGGGCTTGCTGCGCCAGCAGCTTTCGCGCGAGCCGACCCAGGACGAGCTGGCCGCCGAGATGGAAGTGCCGGTGGAGCGGGTGAACGAGATTAAGCGGATCGCGTCCGAGCCGCTGTCGCTGGAAACGCCGGTCGGCGAGAAAGACTCGGCGCAGCTCGCCGACTTCATTCAGAGCAATGCCAACCAGTCGCCGTCGGACGCTGCCGTGAACCTGATCCGCCGCGAGCAGCTTGACACGGTGCTGGATAAGCTGACCCCACGCGAGCGTGACGTTGTGCGGATGCGCTTCGGCCTCGACGACGGCTACGCGCACACGCTCGAAGAAGTCGGCCAGCGCTTCGCCGTCACCCGCGAGCGCGTCCGCCAGATCGAGCTTCGGGCGTTAAAGAAGCTCCGCCGTATGGGTCCGGTAGACATCCGGGCCTAATCGGCAACTAACCAGCAGACAATCAAGAAGCCTTCGCTCTGGAATACGAGCGGAGGCTGTTTTTGTATAGACGTTGAAGCGCACAGTTTCACTGCCGCCAGTCGGTCTGCTGACCAATGATGACATTTGCTACCTTCGGCGACAGCTCCGACTGCAAGATCGTCGGGACTTGCGAAAGGTCGCTGCACTGATAGAAGGCATCTACACTGTGCTTGCGGACGAGAATGCCCGGTATGCCTGCCGCCGCAGCCCCAGCGATGTCGGCAACCAGGCTGTCGCCGATCATCCAAACCCGCTCGGCGTCCCCAACCGCCTCTAAAACAGCGCGGTATGCCTGCGGATGCGGCTTCTCGTAGCCTGTTTCGGCAGAGTTGAACACTTGGGCGAAAGATGTGTCTATGTGGAGATGCTGCAAGAGCGAAGACAGCTCCGGGACATGGTTTGAGAGCAGCAGATGTGTCCAGCCTGCCTCAGAAAGCCGGGTGAGCGTAAGAACTGTATCGTCGTACAAACGCCATTGCTGAGGGCCTGTGTAAGCAAACCGCACTTCCTGCGCCATACGATTCGCGAGGGGAGCTTCAATGCCGATAGCGGTAAATGCCTTCTCAAAGATGGGGCTGAGGTCATCCCACCACTGCTCGGCAGATTTTATAGAGTAAGGTTGGTGCGGGTCATGCCACGGGAAGCCGGTCTGAATATGCGGGCGGACATGGTCGGCAGCGGCGTCGCAGTCCGGCGCATGTCGGCGCAGGACTTCCACCATCGCGCCTGTCCACCCGCCCTCTCGGTATCCCAGTGTGCCGTCGAAATCCCAAATAAGATACTTCTGCATTTCAAGCCTTCGCCGTCATGCGTCGGTACAGCCAGTAGCCAGCAAAGGGGCTGATGACAGCGAGGCCGCCGAACCAGAGCCGGAAGCCCAGCGGCGCATGCGGCGAAGCATTGAATATGACCAGCGCGGTTCCCGCTTCTGCAAGCACAACTGACATTACCGGCAAAATCATAGTCTTCATGGTTTCTCCTTTTTCCAGGCCCGTGCAGCGTAATGTTTGCGCCGTCTCGCCGCGCGTTCTAACTTAGGGTCCTAAGACCGCCGCAGCCAATAACCCGCAAGCAGATTAAGAACCCAGATTTGACGCGGAGGCAGCGCTTGCAGCCGCTCCCGGTTCCGTCGGATTAGCTCATTCATTCTTTTGATCTCCTGCTCGCTGAATGCCGCTACGCCGCAGCCAGCGTTTCCAGCATCTCGACCGCGCGGGTTGCGCTAATTTGTAAAGCCGTCACTTCGGGAATTGGTTCGCCCATATCACGCTTGTAATCGAACAAACCCAGCATGGCGTCGCGGAAGTTCTCGATCACGTCTTGCCGCGTTCTGCCGGTTGCGATAATGCTGTCTTCCAAATCAGGCGTATAGGCGCACCAGTTGTTCGGCATTTCTTCTAAAACTACAGTGATTATCATCTTAACGGCAACCCTGACTTTCTGCGAATGCTTTGAAGCTGGCCTGGTGATACGTCGTCGCTTGCAGCTCTTGAAATAGCGATCTCGGAGGCAACACCCTTCTTCTTGTAAATCTGGTGACTTGCACGGCTCCCGCGCCGGGCGAAAATCCAGCCGTCCGCTTCGATCTGCTTGATTACGTCCCGAACCTTCAATGTGTGCCTCCCTGCACTTGCGGACAGCTTTATTGTACCGCTTCGCGGCAACCCTCTTGTTTCGCCTTATAAAAGCCGATGTTTAGGCATCAAAGAATTATCGGTATACTGTTGACAACAATGGTGTTGATGTTGTATAATTACATCAATGCCGAAAAATGATGAACTGCAAAAGCAAACCTTGCGCGTTTTGACCGAATTGGGAACGCCGGAAAAGCCGCTATCGGCGCGGGCCGCCGGGGAAAAGCTAGGCATCGGCTACAACCAGATCGCTGACATGGCGAAGGGAAAGTCGCCGGGCGAAAAGACGCTGATCAAGTTCGCAGGCGCCCTGGGCGAGGCGCCCACCGACTGGCTGCGCTATGCGGGCAAGCATGATTTCGCCAAGAACATCAGTAACGGTAATACCGAAGAGATCGCTCCGGAGCAGCATTTGGTCCAGCAGATTGTCCGGGAGTTGGCGGAAGTGCCGCCGGAAAAGCAGGCGCTGCTGCGAAAACAGATATTGGCGCTGATCCGGGTGACACGGCAAGAGTGACTGGGAGCGAATATTAGGAAGAAGCAAAATTATGACCAAAGGAATAAATGCCGGAACGCATCGCGAAACAAACACGCGGCTGCTGAAGATTATGATAAGCCTGCGGGCGTTTTGGAGCCACATGAACGAAGGGCCGCAGGCGGAATGGGACCGGGCGTATCTCTGCTCGATGGCCCCGATGAGCGCGGAAGCCCTGCGCGGGAACGTGGAAGCAGGCCGCAGCCACAGTTAAGTTTGCCTTCCGCCTCAATCCTGGGGAGCCGGAGTAGGAACAGGCCATCATGCGGCCTCTTCTCCATGTTGCTCCCCAGAATTGGGGTGGGGGGTTTAATGCTCTGTTGCGAGCATTGCAGTATACACAGAAGTAAGATAGAAAGAAGTGAAAGATGCAAGCGAAAACAATGCCGTTTTCGGTTTATGGAGTTCCCCTGCTGGGGCTAGCCGGCCTGCTGGTCTGCCTCTGGCATCCGCAAGTAAATTTGGGGCAGATGAACCTAGAAGCGGCGGGCAAAGGATCGGACATGGTATATCTTGTTCAGCCCAACCCGCGCCTCGACAAAAGCATGACTGTGTTTCTGAAGCAGGAAGCAAAGAACGTGGCGTATAGCCGCAAGCACGACGGGCGAGTGATGCAGGCAAAGACGATTGCGAACTATAACATAATTGCCCAGGAATGCACGTCGGCGGTCTTTGAGAAGACTCACCTGCCGCCGGCGATGGCGTTTTAACTGAATTCAATCGCCCCTTTGCCTCAGCGCCTTCACCGCGCTGGGGCATTTTTGTTGACGAGGTACTCCCTCCTGTGTTATAATGCACTACATCTTGACGATCAAGCGGGGCGGGGCGCGAAATATGGCGACAAACGGTGGCAGTAATGGAAACGGCAGCAGCGGCAATGGACACGGCAGCCTGCATTATGCCCTGCCGCCGCTTGAAACAATCCCGCGCCCGCGCCTGATGATGGGAAGCATCGTGCGCGGCTCTTTGCAGGCCGGGATGCAGATGAAGCTGACCGGCTCGGTGGAAGAGATCCGTGCGGGTAAGTTTGTGGTCATAGACGGCGCGAAGCACGAGTTCTTTGCTATGATTACTGATGTGTCTTTGGACTGCGTCGCGCCCGGTGTCCTCGCCAACCCGCCGAGCGGCGCGGAACCTGAGAATGCGTTCCTGCGGCAAGTGCTGGCCGGAACTTCGGCTTATGGCACCGTCACGCTGAAGCCGCTGCTCATGCGGATCAAAGGCTTAAGCGGCGAGTTTGAGCCGGTCAAGACGGTCCCGACCCATTTCAGCGGGGTGGGGGAAGCGACCGAGGACGACATCGCGGACATCTTCGGCGCGGAAACCGAAGGCGGCAAGCATTTCCACGTCGGAGCGCCGCTGGACATGGAAGAAATCCAAGTCTGTTTAGATTTAGAGAAGCTGGTGGAGCGCTCGAACGGCATCTTCGGCAAGTCCGGCACAGGCAAGACATTTTTGACCCGCATCTGCCTGTGCGGCATGATCAAGCACAAAAAGGCCGTCAACTTGGTCTTTGACATGCACGGCGAATACGGCTGGCAGGGGACAAGCGAAGAGCCGGGCCGGGCGGGCGTAGACGGCCTGAAAAAATACTTCGGTAACCGGGTCAGTGTCTTCACGCTGGACCGGGAATCATCGGCCCGGCGCAAAGTCCCGATTGAAAACGATGTTCGCATCCCCTACAGCCAGATCAGCGTCGAAGATATTTTATTGCTGGCCGACGAGCTGAACTTGAACCAGAGCGCCGCTGAGACGACATTTCTCTTAGAGCAGCACTTCAAGCGCAAGTGGCTGGCAACGCTTCTCAAAATGGACAGCGAGCAGCTCAAGGCGTTTGCCGAAGCGAGCGGCGCAAACGCCATGTCCCTGAGCGCACTGAAGCGCAAGCTCGGCCGCATGGTGGATGAATGCAAAGGCTTTTTGACCGAAGAAGCCGATGATGCCGACGACGCCGTCAAGCAGATCATGGGCTGTCTGCTCAAAGACATCAATGTCGTCTTGGAGTTCGGCAACTACCATAAGCCCCTGCAATATATGCTGGTCGCGAACATCCTGACCCGCAAAATCCACGGCGAGTATATCAAGCTCTCGGAAGCGGCCCTGGGCGACAAAGCCAAGAAGCCGACGCCTTTAGTTATCACTATTGAAGAAGCGCACAAGTTTCTGTCGCCGCATTTGGCCCATCAAACCACGTTCGGCACGATTGCCCGCGAGCTGCGAAAGTATAACGTGACGCTGCTTGTCGTAGACCAGCGGCCTTCGGGCATTGATTCGGAAGTCTTGTCCCAGCTCGGCACGCGCATTACCTGCCTCTTAAACGATGAGCGGGATATTGACGCCGTGCTGACCGGCATCTCCGGCGCGTCGTCGCTGCGGAGCGTCCTGGCGTCGCTCGATTCCAAGCAGCAGGCGCTCCTCATGGGCCATGCCGTCCCCATGCCGGTCGTCATTCATTCCCGCACCTACGACGATGCGGCGTTCAAAGCCAGTATGAACCCAGCTAAGTCCGCCGCCCCTGCGAGATTGGACCTTAGTGACTGGAAATAGCGCTGCCTTTTTGCTCCTGCTCCTGCTTGCTGCGCCCGCGCTGGCCCAGCTTCCCAATGGAACCGCCGCCGGGCCGGATGTCCCCCCCCCGGCCTCAGCGCCGAACTCCGACACGCCCGATGCCGCCTCCGACACTGCCGAGCCGCCGACTGCACCGTCTAAGCGCCTGCCGCAGGTGGAGCTGAATGACAAAGGCCAGTCTGGCTCAATCAGCCACCCGCGCTTTGACACTCCCCTGCTTACCTATGGTGGCGAGCTGACACTCAGCGCAGGCCAAGCCGACGCTGACCTCGCCGCCGGAACTTATGACTTGCGGGACGGCGTCCGCATCCACGAAACCGACACTACGCTCAAAGCGCAGCAGGTGACGTTCAACGGGCGGGCCGCCAGCGGCGTTGCCACTAACGCTTCCATCTACCGCTCCTACTTTACTATACGGGCACCGCGCATCGTCGGGACTCCAGAGATAATTACGGCCTACGGCGGCGACTTTACGACCGTGCCGAACGGCGGGCCGGCTGACTTTTATCTGCGCTCGCAGACAATCACGCTGGACTCCGGCAAGCGCCGAGGGACGCTGAAAAACGCTACGGTGTACTTGTTCGGCGCACGGCTCGTGACCATCAAGCGCTTGTCGTTCGGCCTCGGCGGGCCCGGCGGCGGGACGCGCCGGGCGATTGCCATTCCGACGGTCGGCTATTCTTCCCGCTACGGGACGTTTATTGCATTCGGCAACAACACGCGCGTCATGCGCCTGCCGCTTCAGTACCGTCTGCTCCTGCCGACCCGCCAGACAGTCCAGGCAGCGGTCACCAGCTCGCAAACGCTCTACACGCCGCGCCCGCCCTCTGCGCCTGCTGCGCCCTACACGGGGCCGGCTACGCTGCTGGACCGCATCCGCGCGGCGGCGACCGTCTCGCCCGGCCCGCTGCCGCAGGGCGACCCGCTGCGGTTTGTAGACTTCCTGCCGGACCCCAACCCGATCCAGCTTTTCAACGCGCCGTCGCACGGCGGCCTATATCTCGGCGAAGACCTGTCCACCCATGTTGCTTCCAGCGGACGCCTTCGCAACGACCTGTATGTCAGCCGTCTGCCGGAAGTCAATCTGAGCGGCGACCTTCCGCTGACCCCTGTGCCGAAAGCGCCGGTTTCCGGCGATCCGCAGGCGTTCCGAGCAAACTTGAAGCACCTTGTCCTCTACGCGCAGGCGCGGGAGACCATCGGGTACTACCGGGAGCAGTTGTCGTCGGCGCCGTACCACATCTACGCCCGGCGCATCAGTCACCAGGCGGGCCTCGCCACGCGCCCGCTCCTCATTGCGCCGAATACGGTCCTGCTGCCCAGCATTTCGATCACGACCAACAGCTACAGTGGGGACAAGACCGCCTACCGCTACGACCAGATCAATGTCGCGGTCAACCACTACTTTTCGCCGCTTACTGCCGTCGGAGTGCAATTTCTCGCCAGCAGCACGAGCGGCAACTCGCCGTTTAACTTCGACGTGCTGGACACATCGCGGGAGCTGGATCTGCGGTTCCAGACAGGTACGGCACGTCTAGTTGCGGCAGGCCGCATCCGGTACGATTTGTCGCGGGGCGGCGTAATAGATTACCAAATCGCGCTTGGCCCAGCCCTGCGGGGCCTCATCCCGGTCTTTTCCTACAACTTCCGTACCCGCAGCCTCGGTGTAGGCATTCAAGTCCAGGGCTTAACGTTTTAGCGTTTTGTAATTCTGTAATCATAAAGATTTGACATATTTCCCACACCTAGGGTATAATCGAGCCGATGTCCCCTCAAGCTAATTTGTCTTTGCGAGAGCGCGGCTGGACCGCCCTGCGTGCGTTCAGCGGCGCGTTTGTCCTCGCCGTCTTCGGCTCCGCCGCTGTTTTTCTTCTGCCTTCACCGAACCCACCCGTGCTTGTTGCCCCCGCCCCGCCGATTCGAACACTCCCTCCGCGCGAGGCACAGCTTGGCACCGACTTGGTCAACCCGCAGGCGCCGCTTCTTGTCTTACAGGCGCGAAAGGCAGGTGTCCCGTTCATCTTGATCGAAGGGGGTGTTCCCCAGACCCGCCGCTCGGCGTTCCGCTGCGGGGTCGGCCAAATGGTGCAGCAAGCCGGGGCGCAGGCAGGTCTCAACGGGACATTTTTCGTAGATGCGTCCGTCGCGGGAACCGACAACGCGCTGATCGGGCCGTCACTGTGCGGCAACGAAACCAAAGCCGTCTTCAACCCCGAAGATCGAACCGCGCTTCTTGTCGGGCGTCCGCTGGTGCTGCTGTCCAAAACGCAGACCCGTCTTGTGCCGTATCAGCCGCAGGAGATGGGAACTCAGCGCGACTTAGAGACATGGCTGCCGGGCCTGACCGATGCGTTCCTCGGCGGCGTCTGGCTGGTCCACAACGGCGTTGCCGCAGGCCGCGCTCAAATTGACCGTTATCACGTTCACGATGCCGAAGACCCGCGCCGCCGGGCGTTTTTCTGCCTGCTGCCCGACGGCCGCCCCGTGCTTGGCGCGACCACTTATGTCACCCCCTCGTCCAGCCTCGCTTTGGCCTTGCAGTCGCTGGGCGTTCACGAAGCAGTGCTGCTCGATTCCGGATTCAGCACGTCTTTGGTCTACGGCAGCAAAATCCTTGTCACCGGACACACGTCCCCCGGCATCCCTAGCCGCCCGGTTCCTCATGCGCTCGTTCTGTTCGGCCACCCAGCCGTGACCAACCCAAACCTGCCTCGGTCAGTGCTGGTGGCGAGCCGGTAGGAGACCTCACCCGTCGCAAGCTCCTACCCTCTCCTTAACAAGGAGAGGGTGGCGGCTCGCCGCCGGGTGAGGTCTTCTACAGCCCATGCATCCCCTTCACCTTCTCTAAAAGCGTCGTGATGTCCGGCTCTTCTGCGGCGGTCGGCGGTGGGCCGAGCGGGTCGGCAATCTTTGTGTCGCCAAGCCAAACGCCGAGCGTGCCGAGAACACCGTAAGCCAGCGCTTCCAGGTCGTAACCGCCTTCCAGAATGCCGACCAAACGACCGGGGCAAGAGGCGTCGGCGATCTCCTGCAAACTGCGGGATAGGGCTGCGAGGCCGCGCACGGTTAGGCGCTCCCGAATGCCCTGGACGTAGCGGGAGTTCCGCCAGTGGGCATCATAGCCTGCCGAGACCAGCACAAGTTCGGGCTGGAAGCGGCGGGCGAGCGGACGCAGAATGGTCTCGAACGCCGACAAAAACCCGGCTTCCCCGACATCCGGCGGCAGCGGGACGTTGACTGTATAGCCAATGCCCTCCCCAATGCCCGTTTCTTCTACCGCGCCCGTGAACGGGTACGCAGGCGATTGATGGGTCGAGAAATAGAGGACTTCGGGGGAGCTGTAAAAGCAGTCCTGAATGCCGTTGCCATGATGCACGTCAAAATCTACTAAAAGCACCCGCGACAGCCCGTGCTGCGAAATCGCATGGGCGGCAGCGACAGCAGCGTTATTGAGAATGCAGAAGCCCATCGCCCGGTCCGGCGGCGCATGGTGTCCCGGTGGGCGCACGACGGCAAAGCTCGCGTCCACGCCGCCGGTGAGAACGGCGTCCACCGCGCCGATGGCCGCTCCGGCAGCTGCCGTTGCGGCGGCCCATGACCCCGGCGACGCGACGGTGTCTCCGCCGTCTAAGTAACCGCCGCCCGCGACGACTTCTTCCACGAAGTCCAGATACGCTGCCGGATGCACCCGCTGAAGCTGCTCGCGCGTTGCGGGCGTCACCGGCAGGCGGGCCAGGCGCTCCAGCATTCCCGTTTGTTCCAAGACAGCCATGACCTCGCGCACCCGCGCAGGCCGTTCGGGGTGTCCTTCCGGCGGCTGGTGTTCCAGCACGGCGGGATCGTACAGCAATGCAACTTTTGACACGGGACTGTTTTACCCAGAATGAAGACCATGCGCTAAACGGTGTCTGCGCCCAATAGCCATGCGTTTCAGCGCATGGTCCGAAACGCATAGTCCCAACTGCCATCTTCCGCAACAAAAAAGCCCCGCGCTATACGGCGCGTGGCTTCTTCTCAGAACGCAGCAACAGCGTTACTTGCGGCTTGTCACCAGCAGGTGGCCGGTGGCGGCGTCGAACTGGACATCCGCATCGAGTGCAGCCGCGAAGAACGAGACCGGAACCATTGTCCGGCCCAGCAGCAGGTACGGCTTGCCGTCCAGTGTCACTTGTTTTGCATTCACTTGGGCACGGTTGTCGCCGAGGGTCAGCACAATGTCTTTGGTGGTGCTTTTCGCCCGAACTGTGCCGGTGGAAGACTGCCAGGTGAGCCTTCCGCCGCCCTGTTCGAAGATCTGGCGTAGGGGACCGAACAGCACTTGGTTCTGAGCGGTTAAAGGCCGGTCCATTGTCACGGTCGTGTGGTTAAACAGGATTGTCTTCTGGCCCGCGCTCCGCAGCAGCTCGCTCATCACGCCGACCGGCAGGTGAACCCGCAGGGTGTGCATCTTCGGCATGGCTTCCATTACCGGGTGCACAGCAAATTTGACCACGGCAGGCTTCGCAGCCGGCGGCAGCGCATGGGGCAGGGCGACAAACGGCGAGGTCAAGTCGTTGCCGGGCAGGCGGATAGACGCAAGCTGCGGCAGGCGAACTTTCTTGCCGAGCGAGCGGGCCGAGGTTTCGGCGACAACGGCGGTGTCGGCGCTGACTGCCGGCAGTGCAGGCGAGGCAGCCTGAGCGCGAGATGATTTCGCGGTGACGGCCTTCGTGCGGACTGACTGCGGCTTGACGGGAGTGGTTTGGGCGGGCACAGGCTGAACGGGCTTCGGCGCGGCGAACGGGGTGGACAGCTCGGTCGCAAAGTCTAAGCCGCCGAAATGCAGGCCGCTTGCACCGGCGGCAAGCTGGCGGACAATCGCTTCGGGCGTAGTTAGGTGCGGGGTTAGTGATGCCATCTGTGCGGGCGCAAGCCGCTTCTTCGGCGCGGCAGGCACAGGCCGGACGGCAGGAATGCGCTTCGGCGCGGCGGCTTTCGGGGCGTCCAGCAGATCGCGGCGGATGCCGGTCTCGCCGCCGGGGTTGTTGACATACAGGCGCAGGGTCTTCGCGTGGCCCACAACGTTCGGCGTGTCGTTGTAGCCGTAGGCTTCAACCGTGTGGTAGCCGTTCGTGTACGCCGTCGTGTCCCAGTCAAATTCATACGGCGCGTAGTTGCGGAGGGTTTTAAACGTCTTGTCAATGAACAGCGACACATACGGCGCTTTGCCGCTGGGGTCGGAGGCTTCGACGCGCAAGGTAATCACGCCCTGAACGCGGCCGTCGGGGGTTGGGCTGACCAAGCGCAGGGTGGGCGGCAGGCCCGACGACAGGCCGGGGTCTGCCGGCACAAGGTTCGGGCCGGACAGGCTGGGCGCGGCCAGCAGGATTGCGCCGGGGTCCATGCCGTTAAACGTGAACCGGCTCTTTGCCGACGACACTTCCTGGTCGGCCCCGGTGACGCGGACGACGATTTGATGTGTTCCCGCTGAAATCTGCCCGGCGTCTACCAGAAACGACACGACGCCGCGCGTTTCCGGCGCGTCTAAAGTCTTTGTCGCCGCTTTGGCGCCGTCAACAAACAGCTCAATTGCGATGATTTGGTTCGCGGGGCTGCCCTGATAAAATGCCGAGATCTCGACCGGCTTGACGCCCGACAGCGGCTGGTGCGGGTCCGGGCTGAGGATGGAAACGCCCAAATCGCTTGCGGAGGGCGCGGCAAGCTGATGCGGGGCGGCATACGCGCGGTGCGGTCCGACCAGGCTTAAGCCGAGGGCGGCGGCCAGCACGGCGGCAGCGCCGGTCAGTCCTCGAAGCGAGCGGGATGTGGGTGTCGAGTTCATCAAAGCCTCCAGGCAGGGTGGTGTCATGCGGCGTCTCGTCGTGTAATAACGCGCGTCGGCAGCAGGCGGAAGGTGCGCGAAAACTGGCTGTAAGCTACTTTAACATAGGACGTCAAAAAAGTCAAGCGGTTTTTTCGGCGGGCGTTCCGCAAAGAAGAAAAGAGCGAACACAAAGCAGGGCGAACACAAGGTTCGCCCCTACGGGGTTAGGAACGTGGGGCGCGAATAGTCTAGGGCGCGAACCTTGTGTTCGCCCTGCTTTGTGTTCGCCCTGTCTATGCGATTGTTCTGGTCCGGCGCGGAGGTCGCAATTCCAAAAGACGATGTGCGTGGTATAATAAGCAATCCCGTACAAGTTTGGTGCCGATTTCTCAGGAGAACACTTTTGACCGTCCGCTTCCGCCCGCTCGCTTTCATATCCTGCGCCGCTTTGCCGCTGCTTGCCGGCTGCGGGCATCACTCATCACCGTCGGCGTCTTCGGCCCCGGCGAGCAACATCTTCCGGTACGCGATCAAGACCTCGCCGACGACGTTTGACCCGGCGCTGGTGCAGGATGGCGACACGATTGATCTGTTGCAGCAGATGTTCGAGGGCCTGGTCCAGTGGTCGCCGGACAACAAAATCAAGCCGTGCCTGGCCGATCACTGGGAAGTCAGCCCGAACGGCCTCACCTACACGTTCCACCTGCGCCCGAACGTCAAATTTCAGGACGGCGCTCCCGTCACGGCGTCCGACGTGCTGTATTCCATGCGCCGGTGCCTCGATCCCAAGCTCGGCTCGTCGGTCGCGCTGAACTATCTTGGCGATATTCAAGGCGCAAAAGAGCTGAACTCCGGCAAGACGACGGAGCTGTCCGGCGTTAAAGTGATCAACCCGCAGACGGTCGCGATCACGATCACCAAGCCGAAAGCGTACTGGATTGACACGCTGACCTACCCGACCGCTTACGTCGTCTCGCAGGCCGAAGCCAAACCCGGCGTCCCGCTCGGCGCTGCCGACGACATCAAAGGCGCCGGCACCGGCGCGTTCAAGCTGGCGAGCTACGTTCCCGACTCGAAGGCGGCCCTGACTGCGAACGCCGCCTATTGGGACGGTGCGCCGAAGCTCGCGGGCATCGAGCGGCCTGTCATCATTGACGCCGGAACCCGGCACGACGAGTATATCCGGGGCGATTTAGATATGCTCCAATTCGAGTCGCCGGGCGATTTGGACAACGACTCGAAAGACCCCGTGCTGGAGTCTCAAGTCAAGCTGTTCAAGCGGGCGTCCACCTATTACATCGGCCTCAACCAAAAAGCCTTCCCGGCCTTCGCCGACCTTCGTGTCCGCCAGGCGTTCGCGTATGCCACCGATAAGAACAAGATCGTCCAAGTCGTCTTTGCAGGCAAGCGCGATGCCGCGCAGGACATTCTCGCCGAAGGCATTCCCGGCTTTGACCCCAAGTTCCAGGGCCTGCCGTATGACCCCGCGAAAGCCAAAGCCCTCTTGGCTGCCGCCGGCCACGCGAACGGCGTCGGCATCGGCCCGATCCCGCTGACCTACCGGCAAGGGCAGCCGGAGCTGGAAAAAACGGTGGTTTTGATCCAGCAGATGTGGAGCGATAACTTAGGGCTGCAAGTGAGGCCGCAGGTGACGGAGTGGGGCGCGATGCTGGACCGCGAAGACAAAAACGCTTTGGAGTGCTACCATATCCGCTGGGCCGCCGATTACTTGGATCCACAGGATTATTACAGCGTCCTGTTGCGCTCCGGCGGCCCGGAAAATCACACGGTTTATTCCAATGCGAAGTACGATGCGCTGTGCGATGCCGCCGACGTGTCGCAGAACCCGGCGCAGCGGGCCGGTCTGTACCGACAGGCGGCGAAAATCGCCGCCGACGAAGTGCCGGTCATTCCATTGTATTACCAGCAGGATGTCGAGCTGATCAAGCCCTATGTCTCCGGCCTCGACGACGGCCTGATGGGCCATCTCCCGTACAAGCACCTGTCGCTGGGGCATTGATGCCGCGCGGCAGCACCGACAAGGCAACATTGGGGAGGGCCAACCCGTTAATGAGGGCGAACACAAGGTTCGCTCCAGCGGAGTAAGGAACACAATGTAGGGCGCGAACCTTGTGTTCGCCCTTCCTACATGACGTTTGCTCCATTTGCCTGCCATCAATCTAAACTATCCCACCCTCGCAGCGCCGCGATACGAAAAGGCACTTCTTGAACTCGTTTCTTCGCGCTTCTTGTCTCGCCACACTCGCCGCCCTGTCCGTGCTTGTCACCGGCTGCGGACACCATTCTCACAGCGCCTCCAATGGCGGCGGAAACATCCTGCGGGTCGCCATGCAGACCGCGCCGGTCACATTCGACCCGGCCATGGCCCAAGATGTCGAGACCAACCAAATGCTTCAGCAGTCCTACGAAGGCTTGGTCCAGTACGCCCCCAGTAACAAAGTCGTGCCGTGTTTGGCTGAACGCTGGGACATCAGCCCCGACGGCCTCACCTACACGTTCCACCTGCGCCCCGCCAAGTTCCAAAACGGAATGCCGGTCACGGCGGACGATGTCGCCTACTCCCTGCTCCGCACGCTCAATCCGAAGCTCGCGTCCCCCGTCGCGCCCGAATACATGGGCGACATCAAAGGGGCGCTGGACGTTTACAGCGGCAAAGCGACGACACTTACCGGCGTCAAAGTGATTGACGCCAAAACGCTGTCCATCACCATCACCAAGCCGAAAGCGTACTGGATTGACACGCTGACCTACCCGACCGGGTGGGTGGAATGCAAAGCCATCGCCGCGAAAGAAGGCGCTAGCCCGCTCACCGACGCCGATGCCGAAGCAGGCGCGGGAACCGGGGCGTTCAAGATCACGCGCTTCGTCAAAGACCAGGAAGTGGACTTTGACGCGAACCCTGCTTACTGGGACGGAGCGCCGAAAATTTCCGGCCAGGTGATGAGCGTCATTTTAAGCCCCGGCACGCGCCATGAAGAGTTCGCCGCCGGCAAGCTCGACATCATGCGCGGCCTGCAAGTCGGCGACCTGCAATCCGACAAAAACGACCCCGCCGTCAAGTCCCAAATCAAAATCTGGCCCCGCGCTGGGATCAACTATTTCGCGCTCAATGAAGCTGTCTACGCCCCGTTCAAAGACCCGCGTGTCCGGGCGGCATTCGCCTATGCCACCGACAAGCAGAAGATCATCCAAGTCGTCACGCAGGGCGTCTTCCCCGTCGCGCCCGACATTCTGCCGTCGGGCATTCCCGGCGGCGACCCGCACTTCCAAGACATTCCGTATGACCCGGCGAAAGCGAAAGCCTTGCTCGCCGCTGCCGGCTACCCGAATGGGAAGGGCCTGCCGCCGCTCGACATTTATACATCGGAAAAGAACCCGCTGTACCAGAAGACCATGGACATCCTGCGCCAGATGTATACCCAAAATCTCGGCATCACGGTCAACGAGCGCCAGATGGAGCTGGGATCACTCATTGCCGCGATTGACAAGAACACTTCCACGCCGAGCTTTGTTCTGGCCTGGTACGCCGATTATTTAGACCCGCAGGATTTTTATACGCTGCTGCTCTCGTCGAAAAGCCCGGAAAACCATACGGGCTATGCCGACCCGCAATTTGACGCGCTGTGCGCCCGTGCCGATGTCGAGCGCGACCCAGCTAAGCGGACGGCGCTCTACCGGCAGGCCGCGCAATTGTCCAGCCTCGCCCCGCCGCGCATCCCGCTCTACTACGCCGTAGACCCGGAGCTGATTTCGTCCCGCGTCTCCGGCCTCGACGACTGCCTCATGGGGCATTTGCCGTACAAGCGGGTGGCGCTGAGATGAACCCCTCCCGCTCGTTCCTTGCTCCCTCCCCTGCTAGGGAAGGGCAATAAAGATTTGGAAGGCGACGCGCCTATCAAGCCTCTCCAAACTTCTCCGACCCTTCCCTAGCAGGGGAGGGAGCAAGGAACGAGCGGGAGGGGTTCTTAAGGTTCTGAAAACATTATGGCACGATTTTTACTTCAGCGCATCGGACTGGCCCTGCTCTCCATCTGGGCCGTCTGCACCATCACGTTCTTTATCGCGTTTCTCGCGCCCGGCGACCCTGCCGAGCTTGCAGCGGGGCAGCATTCCGACCCGGTCACACTCGCCCATATCCGGCACGAGTTCGGGCTGGACAAGCCGCCGCTGGAACGCTACGGCCTGTACCTGTGGAACGCCGCACACGGCGATCTCGGCAAGTCGTACTACACGCGGGAGCCGGTGACGGCGTTCCTAAAGCGCGGCCTGCCGAATACGGCTTTGCTCGCGACGGCGGCGATTTTACTCGCGCTTGTCGTCGGCATCCCGATTGGCCTGGTCGCTGCCTTGAAGCCGAACACGTTTCTCGACAGGTTCCTCATGGCGACGGTCTTGGTCGGCGTTACCCTGCCGAGCTTCGTCCTCGCGCCTGTTCTTATTCTCATCTTCGCACTGCGGCTCGGCTGGCTGCCGGTGGCGGGGTGGGGCGACCCGGAGAACTTAGTTCTGCCGGCGGTCGTGCTGGCTGCCCGGCCTGCCGCGCTGATCGCCCGGATGACGCGGGCGTCCATGCTGGAAACGCTGCGCCAGGACTACATTCGGACCGCCCGCGCGAAGGGGCTGTCCCCGGCGACGGTGCTGGTCAAGCACGCCCTCAAAAATGCCTTTTTGCCCGTTCTGACCACAACCGGCGTCTCGTTCGGCTACCTTTTGTCCGGGTCGTTTGTCGTGGAGACTATTTTCACCGTGCCGGGGGTTGGCTACCAGTCCATTAACTCCTTGTTCCAGCGCGACTACTCGCTCATTCAGGGTACTACGCTGCTGCTGGCGACCATCTTTGTTGTCACCAACTTGGTTATTGATCTGCTGTCCGCCGCGCTCGACCCGCGCGTGAAGGCGCTAGAAGGAGCCTGACATGAGCGTTGTTTTAGAGCAGGAACGGGAAGAGCTGATGGAGCTGGGCGCGGCAAGCCCCAGCTTGGGCCGTCAGGTCTGGCGGCATCTTCTCCGCAATCCCCTAGCCGCCGCAAGCCTTGTCGTGCTGGCCGTGATTATTTTGATGGCGATTTTCTACCCGCTCGTTTCGCCGTACCGCTATGACCATCAAACCAGCGATTACAGCGCCCCGGCGTCGGCCCGGCACTGGCTGGGAACCGATGACTCCGGCTACGACACGCTGACACGGCTTGCGGTCGGGGCGCGGATTTCGCTGACGGTGGGGATTGGGGTCGAAGCGATTGTCTTAGGTGTCGGCGGCTTGGTGGGATTGGTCGCCGGCTTCTACGGCAAGTGGCTGGATGTCGGGCTGATGCGCCTGACCGACATGATGTTCGCGTTCCCGGACATCTTGCTTGCCATTCTCATCATGGCGATCAAAGGCCCCAGCCTGCTGAACATCTTTATCGCGCTGGGAATTACCGGCTGGCCGGGTCTGGCGCGGCTCATCCGGGGTCAGGCATTGTCGCTGCGGGGCCGGGAATATGTGGAAGCGGCGCGGGCTTTGGGCGTCCCGAACTCACGCATCATCCTGCGCCATGTCCTGCCGAACCTGCTGTCGCCGATTATCGTCGCCGCGACCATTGACATCGCCGGCGTCATCATCGCCGAAGCGACTTTATCGTTCTTGGGGATCGGCGTTCAGGACCCGATGCCGAGCTGGGGCAAGATGATCTCCGTGCCGCTCGAATCTGGCTATTACCGGTCGCACCCGGAGCTGGTCATCTACCCCGCCCTCTGCCTTTCGCTGACCGTGCTGGCCTTGAACTTCCTCGGCGACGCCCTGCGGGACGCGCTGGACCCGCGCTCGGAGAAAACAAGCTAATCCGGCGGTGTTTGTCTTCTCTGCTGGCTTTCGCTTGTAACAAGAACTATGCGTTAAAACGCACGGCTATTGGGCGCAGACGCCGCGAACCCACCGCTTCGCGGGGCTAAGATGAAGATGCAGAGAATCTGAGTGCGCCGAAGGCGTAGTTTACGGCGTCTGCGTCTAATAGCCGTGTGCTTCAGCACATGGTCCGAACAACGCATGGTTTCATGGAGTCATCGGAGAGATAAACGCGGGGTAGCCTTTTTTCTGGAGGTCGTCGGCGGCTTTGGACGCGCCGTTCTTCGAGCGGTACGCGCCGACCTGGACTTTGTAGACTAAGTGGTCGCCGTCGCGCTCGCTGCGGGTGCTGGTGGTAAAGCCCTGGGAGCGGAGGGTGTCGGCCACCGAGCGAGCGCTGCTTTCGTCAGTGTACGCGCCGGTTTGAACCCGGAACTGCGCCCGGACACCGCTCTCTGCGGCGTTGTTATTGGTCTGGCTTTTGCCGTTTTGGGATTTGTCGCCTCCCTGCTGGCCGGCTTCGGGGTCGGACGTGCTCGGCTTGGGACTGTTGACATGCTCAAAGTCCGGGTCAGCGGGAGCGGGGGGCGCAGAAGGGGGCGCGGAAACGGCGGGAGAGGCCGGACTGGAACTGGTGTCCGGGGGCGGGGCAGTATTGTCGGTATCACTCGAAGACGGGCTGGCAGCAGTATCAACGGGCGTCGTCTCATGCGTGGTGGTTCTCGCTGCCGGCACGGTCGCTTCCTGGCTGGCTTCCGGGTCGGCGGCGGGCGCGGTCGGGGGCATGACCCGGCGCAGGATCGGCTCCGACTGCTCTTCAATGGTGATGTGCGGCGCACCGGGAGCGGTGTAATTGACGTTTGCCGTGTGCGGGTGGATCAGCGACGGGTTCAGCTTCGGGGCCGGGGTCAGCGGCAGAGTCGCCGACACCGACGGCGCGGCGGTCTGCTCGGCGGGGTGAGGCAGATGGGCGCTGCCGAACAGGTAGCCGAAAGCCGCGCCGCCGGCGATGACGGCGAACCCGGCTCCGAGAACTTTGACAACGGTGTTGGACTGAGTGCGTGCCACGCGATATTCCTCTGTCTTTACTATACGCGGTGCGACGGCCCTTTGTCAAGATTCATGCCGTCTCTTCAGAGAATATCATTTTTAGAGAACATCGTTTTGAAAGAACTCGATGACCTCGCCGTCCAGGCCAACGACAAAAGCCAGGCGGACCGACACCGGAGAGTCCCCGTCAATGACAACGTCTTGCGGCGCAGACTGGGAACGCGCTCCGGCGGCGACGGCGCGGGCGTAGGCGGCATCCACGTCGGGTGTTCGGAGGGCCAGATGCAGCAGTGCGCCTTCGGGCGCATCTTCTCCTGCCGGGCGCTTGCTGCCGGCGAAGACTTCCAAATAGTTGCCGTCGCCGGTGTCCAGCATCGCCGCCCGTCGGTCGCCTTCGCCCCAGCCGAACCGGCGGACAAAGCCGAAGCCGTCTTGATACAAGCGCAGCGTTGCCTCGAAGTCGCGGACGCGCAGAGCGACATGATGAAATCCAGGTGTCTTCATGCTTGCTTTTTACCCATCGGGGACCGCCTTGACACAGCTTTCGCAAACAGAGCCGGCTCTTGACATCACCTGCTGTCCCTGTGTATAATAAGCGAACAACTGAATTGAAAGATTTTGCGAAAAGGCGTTGACGAAGAAGAGTACGCTGTGATTTTCTCTTTCAGAGAGCCGGGGATGCTGAAATCCGGCAGAGAACACGCGGCGGAACATGGCTTCCGAGCCGGCAGCGGGAACGGCATTGATCAGAAGATGAATGCTGAGTAGCGCTGTCCGGGCGGCTCCCGTGATTGGGCCAGGGTCGAAAGAGCGCATTCATCCATGCGTCACTTGTACCCGACAAGGCGCTCTGCCGCGAGGCGGGCGTGAAGCAAGGTGGTACCACGAAAGCCGACTGTCTTTCGTCCTTGACATGAACCTATCTGTGCAGGGCGTAAGGCTTTTTTTGTGCTTGGAGTGGGAGATTAAAAATTGGCAAAAGTGCTGGGATTGAAATGCCGCGAGTGCGGCCAAACGTATGACAAAGCGCCGGTCCATGTCTGCGAGCTGTGCTTCGGACCGCTGGAAGTGCAGTATGACTACACCTTCGGCCCAAAGATCACACGGGGGCTGATTGAAAGCGGCCCGCTTTCCATGTGGCGCTACGCGGACTTGCTGCCGCTCGACGGCCCGCCGACCGTCGGCAAGCAGGTCGGCCTTACACCATTAGTCAGAGCAGAAAATCTGGCGCGGGCACTCGGCATGGACGAAGTTTGGGTTAAAAACGACGCTGTCAGCCATCCGACGCTGTCGTTCAAAGACCGGGTGGTCGCCGTCGCGCTGTCCAAAGCTCGTGAGTTCGGCTTTCAGACCGTTGGCTGCGCGTCTACCGGCAACCTGGCAAACTCGGTCGCGGCCCATGCCGCCGAGGGTGGGTTTGAGGCGTACATCTTTATCCCGCACGACTTGGAGCAGGGCAAAGTGGTCGGCACGCTGATCTACGGCGCGACGGTGCTGAGTGTCCAGGGCAACTACGACGAAGTCAACCGTCTGTGTTCGGAAGTTGCCGGCAAGTATGGCTGGGGCCTGGCGAACGTGAACTTGCGCCCGTTCTACGGCGACGGCTCCAAGACATTCGGCTACGAGATCGCCGAACAATTAGGGTGGAAAGCGCCGCAGCACATTGTCTGCCCGTCGGCGGGCGGCTCGCTCGTCACCAAGATCTACAAGGCGCTTCAAGAGTTCAGTTCGCTTGGCCTGATTGACGGCGTCCCGACCAAGATGTATGTCGCGCAGGCCACCGGCTGCAATCCGATCTCGACAATGGTAAAAGAGCGGGCGGAGATTATGAAGCCCGTCCGGCCCAACACCATCGCCAAGTCTATCGCTATCGGGAACCCCGCCGACGGCTACTACGCCGCCGAAGCCTGCCGCAAGTCCGGCGGCTGGGCCGAAGATGTCACCGATGACGAGGTGGTGGAAGGCATTGAGCTTCTGGCTCGTACTGAAGGCATTTTTACCGAGACCGCCGGGGGCGTCACCGTCGCGACTGCCCGCAAGCTCATCCAGCAGGGGCGTATTCCGAAAGACGAAAGCCTGGTCATTTGTATCACCGGCAACGGCCTGAAAACCATTGACGCCGTGCTGGGCAAGCTCGGCAAAACTATTCCCATCCAGCCGTCGCTGTCGTCGCTGGAAGACGCCCTGACCGCTCGCGCCCACGCGCTTCCGGCAGCAAAGGTTGAGGCCGGGGCAGGGGATCTGGTTGGAGTATAGAACGTAGCCCCCAGCCCCTCCCTTCACCCCGCTACGGAGGCTTTGCGACTAGGAGCCGCGACGGGAGAGGAGAGCCGGAGGGGAAATTAAATTCTTAACCCTCTCCCGCTATGGGGGAAGGCAGGGTGGGGGCTGCCGTCCCTTTAGAAACAAAAGCACTATCCATGAGAGCGTACCGTGAAAATCTTGCGCCCGACGAAGAAGCGCGTTACCAGGAAATGCGGAAGGCCGACGCCGAATCGCCCCGGCAGTTCGTCAATTTTGCGTTCTACAAGCTCGACCCGCTGTTCCGGCGCGAGCTAACCGAAACCGAGCGGGCCGACGCCGCCGAAGAACTGGCAGCGGTTATTGAAGAGGCCAGATCGCGCTTCCTGATCTACCCGTTCTCTACACTCGGCATCCGGCCTGAATGCGACTACATGCTCTGGCGCGTCTCATACCGAATTGAAGACTTTGAGGAGATGACGGCGGCGGTCCTGCGGACCCGGATGGGACAATATCTGTCCACGCCGTACTCGTACCTTGCCATGACGAAAACATCCGTCTATGTAGACGACCATGATTTCGACGACCGCGAAACTGGGCGCAAGCAGATTGTCATTGGCGGCGGCAAGTACCTGTTCGTGTACCCGTTTATCAAGACCCGCGCCTGGTATCAGCTTTCTCCGGCGGAGCGGCATGGGGCGATGCGCGAGCATATCACCGTCGGCCACGATTATCCGAGCATCAAGCTGAACACGACTTATTCGTTTGGGCTGGACGACCAGGAGTTTGTCGTCGCGTTTGAAAGCGATTACCCGCAGGACTTTTTAGACTTGGTGCATCGCCTGCGCGAAAGCGAGGCAAGCGCGTACACCGAGCGCGACGTGCCGGTGTTTACCTGTCTGCGGCAGGACATCGGAACGATTTTAAAGCACACAGGCGGCGTGGAATAGGAGATTTAGGTATGGCAGTCAGCGTGTTGGTGCCGACTCCTTTGCGGACTTTGACGCAGGGGCAGGACACGGTTGAGGTAGAAGCGGCGAACGTGACGACGCTGGTAGACGCTTTGGAAGCGCAGTATCCGGGCATGGGCGGGCGCCTGCGCGGGGACGACGGGACGCTGCGGCGCTTTATCAACATCTACGTCAACGATGAAGATATCCGCTTCCTCAGCGGCGCGGAAACGCCGCTTAAAGACAGTGACCAAGTCTCGATTGTCCCGGCAATCGCAGGAGGGGTTTAAAACTTATGGCCGTCGAGCGATTCAACCTTACGTTCAACAAGCTCATGTACAACCAGCCGATTGTCTACAATTTAGGCAAAAAGTACCGGCTGATTACGGTCATTGAAAAAGCCAATGTTTCCGAAGAAGCCGGCTGGATGCAGGTCGCGTTCAACGGCGACGCGGACGAGGTCCAGCGGGCGATTGCCGACCTTAACACTATCGGCGTCGTCGTGACGCCAACCCAGATCGCGACGCTAACGTAAGCCGCCGAAGAACCAGACGGAAAGAACCTCACCCGGCAGCAAGCTGCCACCCTCTCCTTAAGCAAGGAGAGGGTCGCCATTCTGATGGCGGGGTGAGGTTTTTTCTGTTTTCTACGGCTCCAATGGCGACGCGACTTGATGCCACGAGATGATGCTGTAGGTGTAGCCGGTGGTCGGGAAGAACGGCGGCGGGTTGTTCCGCATCCGGGCATCGTAGTTGAACTGCGTGTTGAAGCCCTGGACGAGCTGAAGCGACGAGTTGCTGAACTCGCCGAACGTCCCGACGGTGCTGGACAGGTACCCACCCATGTTTTCCCACAGTCCGACCGCCCGGCTGGCGAAATGGTCGGCGTCGTACAGGCCCGACGCCAAAACCGTGCCGTCCATCTCGAAGTTCGTCAGCGCGGCGCCCGCCGAGTCTTTTGTCGTGACGAGAACGTTGTTTGAGATCAGGCCGAGTGTCCCGGCTTTAGACACGAAGTTCGCGTCGCTGCCTTCGGGCACATAGACCGGCGTGCCTTTAGTCGGGTCGGAAGTCGGGTTGCCGTTGACGTCAATATATTTCGGGTTGCCGCTGCTGTCTTTGGCGACCTGGCGCTGGGTGCTGTAGGTGACGCTGCCGTCGAGATTGCAGTTGTCGGCCTGCGGGGTCGCAATGGTCAGGCCGTTGTTGTGGGTGACATTGCCATTTGTGTCCAGCGCATTGTCCGCCACCTGCCCGTGCAGGCCGCCGGACAGGCCGGAGGATGGATTATTTAGCGGGCTGGTCTGCGGGTCAACCGGATTACCGGAGCTGTCCGTCGTCGCAGGCTGTCCGACGTTTCCGTTGACATACACGACGCCGTTGCCGGTGGTCGGAAGAGCGCCGGTTTGGAGCCAGGTGCCGTTCGGCTGCTGCGTTTCCAGCTTGGTTCCCGCTGCCGGGTCAACCGTGACACGCTGGACGGTCGTGCCGAGTACGGCGCTCTGCTGGGTGATGGTCATTACCTGAACGGTATTTTTTGCGCCCGACGTGCTGAGGGCCATTTCCGAAACATTGCCTTCAATGTAGACGCCGCCGCCGGGGCAGAGCGTAACGCCATGCGGGTTCAGCGCCGCCCCGTTAGTTGCGGCGTTTTTTTGCAGGGAGCTTGACGTTGGGAATGGTACGACGGGTGTGCCGGTATGCACCGAGCCGGCGCCGCCGGCAGCGACGTTGAGCCACTGGTTTGTCTGCGAGCCATCGGCATTGGTGACGATCTGCGGCGCTCCCGCCGTGTTGAACTGGTTTTTCCACCACGCGATGCCGTTTGTGCCTGATGTGGTATACGCATCGCTGCCGGTGTAGTTGAACATCGGCAGGGTGCCGGGGGCGGACTTCCACAGGACATTTTCCGCCTGGCCGTTCGCGTTGTTGTCGTGAACGGGGCCGTCAAACGTGGTCAGGCCGCTGACCCAGTAGTTGCCGGCGTTGTTCCACGAGTTCAGCAGAACTAGATACTGGGCAAGGCTCCCCTGCCCGACATACGCCTGCACGATGGTCGCCATGCCGCCGGAAACGCCGACCGATTCGATCAAATACTTTTTTTGGTTGGAAGTCGGGCTGCCCGTGTCCGTGTTGTAATAGTCAGGGTAGATCCGCACGGCAAAGTAGGAGTTGGGGTCGGATGGGTCGGGCGTGACCACCCCGCGCCCGCCCACGGTCGTAAATTCCCAGCCGACCGGCGCCTGGGCTTGGCCGACCGGCGGCTGAGCGCGGGTTCCGAGCCAAGCCAGCGTGTACTGGACGCCCGATTCCGCCATGTTGAACGACGACGACGCTTTTGTCCGCATGGAGCTTGATTGAAGCGCGTTGTCGGTCATGCCGAGAATGCCGTTGTACCCGTGCGAGCCGTTGGAGCCGACGGTCCCAATGAGCGTCAGCGTCAAAATCCCCAAAAGCACCAACATGGTGATGACCATGGTCATGCCGCGCTGCGCCCGGTATCTTTGCTGCGCCCGGTATCTTTGCTGCGCCCGGCGTTTTCGTTGCGCCCGGCGGCTTTCCTGTGTTCGGCATTGCGTCTGCATAAGTTTGTTCTCTTAGTTATACCGGAACGGGTTGTTGCCAGCGCGGGCGCCGGTGTTCGCCGGGGCCTGGGGGTTGCTGCCGTTGAAATGGTCGCGCATGAACACGCATTTGCCGTTGAGCTGGCTTGTGGTGGCCCCGCCGGTCTCTTCGCTGGTCTGCTGGCCGTTGATTGGGCTGTAGTAGCTGCTGATGACTTTAATCTCCACTTGGTTCGGCTGCGCGACAGTCCCGTAAGAGGGCCGGACAAACTGAACGGCGTTCGGAGCCGTCGCGACGCTTTTGCAGAGCGCCGTGAGGTTGGCAGGATACTTCGCAATGTTGAACGTTGAGTCCGCCGGCACGAGGTACTGCCACAGGCATGTCCCGGCCTTCGGGGGCGGGTTCAGATTGGTCGAAGGGTCCGCGTCGGGCGTGCCGTCCGGGTCGCCCCGGTAAATCAAATACACGGCGCTGCCGGGGACGCCGAGGCCGCCGGGGATCTGGGTCGAGACCGGGGCTGCCGCCCAGCCGCCGCCGGAACTTGCCTGCCAGTAGCCGCCGGGGGTGGTCGCGAGGACGCGCAGGCCGCCGGGAAGCGGGCTGGCCGTGTAGCCGTTCGCCTGCACCGTCAAAGTCCCCGGCGTGATCACCTCCAGCGCCGTGTTGATGGTCTCGCCGGTCGCCGTGCCGTCGGGAATGGTCGTGCTGAACTGGGACAGGGAGACGCCGGACAGCGGGGTCCAGTTGTTTTCGGCTTGGCCTGCGGCAGTAGACGTCGGCAGGGAGAACGCGCTGGCTTCCCGGAGCTGCCCAATGACGTTCTGGATGGCGTTTGCGGCGTCACCGTTGGAATACACCTGCGACTGGGTCCGCACGACGCTGCGCCCGGCAGTGAGGAGCATGGTCATCGCGCCAAGAAACAGCAGCGACATCAGCGAAATGCAGAGCAGCGCTTCCAGCAGTCCGAAGCCGCGCTGATGAAGGCCGCGCAGGCGGCGTTTGCGAAAAGATGCGTTCATAGAAAGAAGCTTTCACGGGACGACATTGGCAAGCAGGGCGGATGTCTGGTAGCTGCCGTTGTGGGTTGCGCCGCCGGTCCAGGAAACGGACACGTTGACCAGCGCGAGGCTGCCGGCGGGGACGCCGCTGCCGGGATGCAGCGCGGCGTAATCCACCACCGTGATGGTTCCCTGGCTGCCGGGCGCAAAATATCCCTGCGTCGCGCCGCTGCTGACTAGGTTCTCGGCGGACGTAAACGAGTAGGTCGTGCCGCCGCCCGCGACCATCGGGTAGCCGGCCGGCTGCGGCGAGTCGATGATGCTTAGGCTGGAAAGATGCCCCTGGTCCAGACTGCTGAAGCCGGCCGAACGGATTTGGTCCATTTTGTGCTGGGCGATCATTGCTGCTTGCGTGTAATTGTCGCCGTACTGAGCGCCGCGCATGGTCATCGGAAAGACGGCGGCGAACAAAACGGTCATCATGGCGAACACGATCAGCGCCAAAGTGACTTCAATAAGTGTAAATCCAGCGGTGCGCTGTCTGCTTATACGGCGGCTGGAAGATTTGCGCTGTCTCATGGGACACCTCGCGAAAAGAGCTAGGGCGAGAAAAGAGCTGGGCTGGACTTAATTATGGCCCGGCGTCAAAAGAAGATTATCGGCAAACATGCGGGGGAAGCCCTCCGTCCGGAGAAGCACCCCTCCCGGCTCGTTCCTCGCCTCCCTCCCCTGTTAGGGAAGGGCAAGAGATCAGCGCGACGGACGCGGGGCTATGCTGTTGCTCTTAATTTGCTCCGGCCCTTCCCTAACAGGGGAGGGAGGCGAGGAACGAGCCGGGAGGGGTGCTTCTCTTGCTACAGCGGCACGGCGACGCGCTGCCAGGACAAAACCGTGAACTGGCTGCTGGTGGTCGGAAAGAACGGCGGCGGGGTGTTCGCCAGCCTGCCGTCGTAGGAATAGTTGCCGGCGTATCCGGTCACCATCTGCGACGTGCTGCTGTTGAACGCGCCGAGGGCGCCGCGCACGCTGGCGATCTCGCCGCCCATGCAGTAGAACTTGTGCGGCTGCCGCAGCCAGTGGCCGTAGTAGGTCTGGCCGTTCGACTGCACAGAGCCGATGTTGTTGCTGGAGTTCTGATCCAGGTAATAAGTTGTGTAGTCTATGGTTTGCATTGTGTTCTGAACCAGCGTCGTGGCGTCAAGCTCCGTGTCGCCGAGCGGCTGGCCGGCGCTGGTGTTGTCGACAAGCTGAACATTGTCAGCGACCAGGCCAAGCACGCCGGCCTTTTGCAGAAAGTTTGCGTTGGACGGGTCGTTCTCCGGCAGAAACGCGCCGGTGTTATCTTTGGCGCGAGGCGTGTTGTAAACGACGCTGCCGTTGAGGTTGATGTTTTTGTTGTTTGGGTCGGACTGGCTCGGCGCGGCGTAGGTCGCGATGGTCAGCGATTGGTTGTCGGCGATGGTCCCGGAGAGGCCCTTGCCGGGCGTGGTGTCGGGGCTGTAATTAGGCGGGTTGCCGTTGGCATCGCCAAACTTCCCGGTGCTGCCGATGTTGCCGTCGCTGTAAATGATGCCGTTGCCGACGCCGCTGACATCCGGCAGGCTGCTCATGGTAAACGTTTGGCTGGAAGCGTTGTACGCCCCGGCTTTAATGCGCGTTTTGCCGTTCCCTCGGTCCAGCGTGATCTGGGTCTGGGTCAGGGTTCCGGCGTCGTTGTTTTGCTGGATGGTGATAACCTGGTTGCCGCTGTTGTCCACGCTCAGGACCATCTGCTGGACATCCGTGGCGGGCAGATTGGAGTTCGCCAAGTTATCGTTGGTGTCGGCGGAGTTGGCCGAATGGATGTAAATGCCGCCGCCGGGGGTCACGGTGATGCCTGACGGCGAGGCGGCGGTCGGCGCGTTCGGGGGCGGTCCGGGGCTTGGCCCGGCGGGCATGGTCTGGCCGAGCGCGGCGTACTGCTGCTTTAGGCTCGATGTCGGCATGGGAATAACCGGCTCTTTGCTGACGGCGGGGTTGCCCAGCTTGGCAACGTTCAGGAACTGGTCGTTCTGCACGGTGCCGTCGGGGTTGTAAAGGACCTGCGGCGCCTGCTGGCCCGACGACTGGGTATTGTGGTACCAGTTGATGCTGCCGGAATAGGAAAGCGCGTCCGTGTGCGGCGAGTTGAAAATCGGCTTGCCGTCCACCCAGATGATGTTGGTAGGCGACCCACCGTTGTCATTGAAGTGGGTCGGCCCGTCAAACGAGTTCAGGCCGCCGACCCAGTAGATGTTGGACGGGTCGTGGTCGGTAAAAAACGCATATTTACCGAATGATGTCAAGGACACATACGCCTGCACGGTCTGCGAAATTCCGTTGCACACTCCGGTAGACTGGATCAAGTAGCGCTTTGGTGTTTCCTGCCCGCTGGCCGTGATAATGGTATTGCTGTTGCCAACATCGGGAAAGATCCAAACGGTAAATGTCCCGCCGCCGAGCGTGTAGGTGCCGCCTGGGTCGCCGGGATTGCCGCTCCAGGCAGGCAGGGGGAACGCATTGTTTAAGGCAGGCGGACCGTACTGCTGAGACCGCACATGCAGCCATTGCACGGTGAACTCCATGCCGGACTCGGCGACATTGAACGCCGCCGTGGACTGCATCTGGTGCGACGCCGACTGGTCGCCGTTTCCGGTCAGGCTGAGGATTCCGCCGCCGCGCTGCGTCCCGGCAAGGACGCCGATCAGCACCAGGCTCAGAATGCCGAACATCACCAGCATTCCGCCTGCCAGCGCCATGCCGCGCTGCCGCCGCGTGTTGCGTTTTCGTAAAAGATTTGGCATTGTTATCTTGCTCTGCTGGAGACCTCACCCGGCAGCTTAGGGTTTTATTAGGGTGCTGCCGGGTGAGGTTTCTAATTATGGTTTCGCATCAGGGCGCATTTGCCGGACAGCGACGTGATGCTGCCGGCGCCGCTGCCTTCGTTGGTCTGGGCGCCGTTGATGGAGGTCTGGTCGCCGCAAATCAGCTTAAACTCCAGCTCATACGGCATCGAGCTGGGAATGTCCGAGCTGGGCGTATGGCAGCCGATAAACTGCACGGCGTCGGTCGCGGGCGTCCCGTCGGCGTGCTTGGTCAAAATCAGGCGGCACAGCTTTTGAAGCGTGTCTTGGGACGGGTCGTATAAGTTCATGCCGTGAGGCCGGCGGAGTGACCATAGGAACTGCCCGGTGGCCGGGGACGCATTGCCGGAAGCGTCGCCCCGGTAGATGCACAAAATATCGCCGACCAGCGGGTTGACCGGGGTACCGCCGCTGACCTCGGCTTGGGTCCGGTCGTAGCCGGGCGGCGTGATCGCTTTGCCGGTGCGGTCCAACACGTTCAGGCCGTGCATCGCCGGCAGAAGCAGCTCGACCGCCGTGTTGATGCTGCCGCTCTGCGTGACGTTCTGGTAATCATTCACGTTGCCGTCGGGCGGCAGAAACGCCAGGCCATTGGTGTTCGCCGCGTTCGTGTCGGGCGGCAGGGAAAACTGGATCGCTTCGCGGGTGGTGCCGGTGATAGATTGAAGACCGACCCCGGCATCCTGGCTGCTTTGCACGGCAACACTGGTGCGCTGCACCAGCCGCTGGGACTGAAGGAACAGGGCGATCGTGCCGCCGAACAGCAGCATCACAAGCGGCAGGGCCACCATGACTTCCACCAGCGTAAATCCGCGCTGAGTGAATCCATGTGGAGTGCGTCTGTGAATATTTTGTTGTGCTAGGGCTGTGTGTGTCATAATCTTGAACCATGCGTTTTAACGCATGGTCCAAAGCTCCTCAAAAAGCGTTCTACTGATGCGGCATGCTGACAATAAGGGCCGACGCGCTGTAGCTGCCCGGTACGGTTCCGGTCCAGGTGATCGTCACTGTCACTACTGCGACATTGTTCGCGGCAACCCCCGGCGTTTGGTTTGCGTAATCATCAACCACAATCGTGCCGGTGCTGCCCGGCGGGAAGTAGCCGTTTGCCCCTGTCAGGTGGTCGGCGACCGTGAAGTCAAACACGTTGGCGCTGTTTTGGGCGTCCACCACATTCTGCACCGAAAGCTTCGACAGCGCCGTGCCGTCCGTGCCGTCGGACAGGCGGCTGTAGCCGGCGACCCGGAGCTGGTCAATTTTGCGCTGGGCCAGCGCCGCCGCCTGAGCGTAGTTGCCGCTGTGCGCGGCGCCGCGCACGGCGATCGGCAGCACCGCGCCGAACAGCAGGGTCATCATCGTAAAGATGACCAGGGACAGCACGACTTCCATCACGGTGAAGCCTTGCTGCCGCCGCGTGTGTTTGTTTGGAATGAACCGGAGACTTGCCTGCATAATTTTATTATCGGCAAAAATGCAGGTAGAAATTAGGGTGGCCCGGCAGCAGTTTGGCTCGCCGACCGGCACTGCTGAAGCCCCTGAGCGGCGCCACGGCTTTGGAACAGCGCCAGCACATCGGAGTAGGAAGTGGCGGCAGTTTGGTAGTCCCGTTGCTGGAACGCATAGTTCGCCCGCGCTAAACTGCCATGTGCATAGTTTAAGGCCAGCAGAATGAGGAATGGGTCCCGCTGAAGTTTTCCAGTGAAAACGCCGCGCATCGAGTAAGAGCGCCAGAGGCGTTCTGTCTCCGCCGCTAAGACTAGAGCCGTCGGGCGATGTCCTCGCTTATAGACGCGGGTAACTAATCCCATTGGGGACGTATCATAATGACGGTCTAGGTAAGTGTCTAAAGCGACAGGCTTGCCGTCATCGTCAGTAAAAGGCGGCAGGTTGTTGAACCAAGTTGGGCCGCCGGCAGGGGCGAGAACACATACTGGGACGTGGTGTGCTGCCGCACCCCTGATAATCCGGCGCAACGGATCTTCCTGCTCCGCCTGCGCCTTGCTAATCTCTTGCTGGGAATAAAGCTCGCGAAGCCGGGGGTAATGACGCTTGAGGTCGTCTAAGTACCAGGCGTTGGCCCATGTGTGATAGTGAGGGTCGTAGATGCCGCCGAGCAAGGCGCGGCGAATCAAAATCACATCCGGGCGGCGGCCTTCAACAATTTGCAGGTAGGCAACAGCGCACGCCGCTGTGTCGTCCCCATTTTCAACAAGAATTCCGTTCGGCGGGACCGAAGCCAGCAGGTTTTGCCCATAATCGTAACAGGTCCAATTTCCGCTCAGGTCCACGTTCCGGTGGCCCACGGCTTGCAGAGGAACCAGTGCCAGAACGCAGGCTGCTCCTAATCCCGCGAAAATCGGGCGCCTGTCGGGCTGCATACGCGGATCCAGCATCTGCCACAAACCCAGCAGGCCCCGCCCGATGCATAGATTAATAACGACGTAGGACGGAATGTAATAAATATAGCCGTTATAAATGGAATAATTCGCCACAAACAAGAGATCGGCACCGACGATCCAGGTTAGCAGCAGCGCCAGCGGCCTTTCGGAGCGTCTGCTCCAAAAAAGTCCGACGCCCAGCGCCGCAAGACCGACCAGCGGCCAGGAGAATTCGAGCCGCAAGTTCACGGCCCAGGCCAGCAGCCGGGCTAAAACTTCTGGCACTGTTTGGTGAAACATAAGCACGGCGAAGGCGCGGCCAGTGACATGGTAGAAAAATGCGAAAGGCGTTTCCGCATCGCCCCAGTTGTAGGCCGGGTGCGCCCGTGCGCGAAGGGGCAAATAGGCGTACAGCAGAAGCGGCAGCGCTCCCAGTCCAAGCGTTGTTCCCCACTGACGCCGGATATTCGGTTCGGCCAGGCGGCGCAGGCGCGGCTCCGACCACAGAATAAACAGCGCGAAGCCCGGCAGGAATAGTGTGTTTGTCTGGTGCGAGGTGAGCGTGAACCCGTAAACCAGCGCGAAAAGCCGCAAGTCACCGGGGCGGTGGCCGTTTGCATTCCATCGGACAGCCAGAAGCAGAAGCAAACAGGTAAAAAAGGCAGCCAGCGTATAGGTCTCGGTCAAAAGGCATTGCTGCCAAAAGGTTGAGGAAAACGCCAAAAGGCCCGCCGACGCTAGGGAAACCGGCCTCGGCAGGCGGCAAGCGCGGGCAGCCCCATACAGGCAGGTGACGGCGAACGACCCGAACACGGCGCTGAAAACATTTAGCCGCCAGACAATAGAGCCGAACGGAAAAAGGGTGATCCATGCCTTCCCCAGCAGACAGTACAGCGGGTAGCCGGTGGGATGGGGAACGCCGAGCGTGGCCGCCGTCAGCGCCAGCTCGCCGCAGTCACCCCAATAGAGGGTCGGGCAGAGCGTCCGCAGATACACAGCAAATACAGTGATGCCCAGCAGCAGGGCCAGCAACATATCCTGCCGCCGTTTCAGAAATTGAAGAGTCATAGTCGTACCCATAGCACGGCAAAATTACCGGGATAAAACTATTATCGGAAATTTTCCCGCAAAAAAATAGGGCCTTTAGTTCAGGCCGTGATACCACTTCTCGCCGTGCGCGTAGCCGCTGCCCGCTACGCCCGTGAAAGAACACGTCGGGGCAACATTCACGCCGCCGGTCGCGTAGGTGCCGCCGGACGGGCAGGCCGGCACCGAGCGGATATAGCTGGTGGTGATGTTGGGCGGGCCGACCAGTTGATACGTTCCGGTTCCGTCCGTGGCGGGCGCATTCGGGGTTGTCCCGTCAACGGCGAACTTGGAGGTCGTGTCGGCCCCGGCGAGCTTGTTGTCCAGGATGCATTGCAGCTTGGCGCTGTTGATCTCGTACAAGTTCGCCACGCAGCTTTTGGCTCGGCTCGTTTCGCGGGCCGCAACAAAGTTCGGGAGGGCGATTGCCAGCAGGATGCCGATGATTAACACGACGATCATGATCTCAACCAGCGTGAAACCGCGCCGGAAGCGCCGTCCGTGAAAGCAGAGTGACATAGAGGATGGCCTTTCGGGAAAATACACAGCCCGGCAGAAAGAGCCGCCGCAAGCAAAACGGCGAGGACGCTTGTGCATCCTCGCCGCTCCGGGTCAGCCTAGATTAGTTCAAGCCGTGGTACCATTTGGCACCCTTCTCGTAGCCGCTGCCGGACGCACCGGTGGTGCTGCACGACGGGGTTGCGATGACGTTGCCGGTGGTGTAGGTGCCGCCGGACGGACAATTTGGGATACTGCGGAGGTAGCCGGACGCGCCGGTGGTGTCCACCAGTTGATATACGCCGGTGGCCGCTGCCGTCGTGCCGTCCACATAGAACTTAGAGGTGGTGTCATTGCCGGCGATTTTGTTGTCAATGGCGCACTGCTGCTTGGCGCTGTCGATCTGCTTGAGGTTGCCGACGCAGGCTTTGGCGCGGCCCGATTCGCGGGCGGCGACGAAGTTCGGGATTGCGATTGCCAGCAGGATGCCGATAATCAAGACGACGATCATGATCTCAACCAGCGTGAAGCCGGTCAGTTTGTTGTTCGGGCGGAAGACCTTCATTCGTAACTCCTTGTGCGAGAAAAAGTGTGTGCGAGAAAAACGTGTGCAGAATTGTCGAGACTGCGCGATGCTTCGGGGTGCGGTCCGCGCTGTGATGTCGGTGCGGCGCCGCTTCCCGGTGACACTCTAGTTATCGGGACGGTGCTTGCGCCTCTGTAGGGCAAAGCAGCAGGCAGGAATACGGGGATTTCGGAACTCCTCTCGCCCAAGAACCCCTTGACAACCGCTCAAGTCACCGTGTATACTACGCTTGCTCCTGCCGAAAGAAGCCTTTTGGCTTCTTCCACAGCGGGCAACCCGGAACGACGCCGTGCCGGTTGCTTCCAGCACTTCCGCCCTTTTCTGTTATTTACTTTTCCGCGCACCGCCGCGCTTTTTCTCTGTCATTTTTTCTTGTCATTTTTTTTAGCTCTCTGCGAAAGAGGCAAGCCGACAACGCCGTCCCCGTGACGGCCCGTTGCCGCCGCTTGGCCTCTTTTTTGTGTGCCGAGCGATCTTCGGACAAAGCGATCTTCGGACAAAAATCTGATCTTCAGACAAAGAGAACGCCCGCCATGGAACCCGTGAAACCCGACCCAGTAAAAGTAGTCATTGCCGACGACGATCCGCTGACCCGCCTGGATCTGCGCCATGCGTTGAACGGCCTCGGCATGCAGGTCCTCGGCGAAGCGGAAGACGGCCGGCAGGCGCTTTCTCTCGCCCGGTCCCTGCGCCCTGACCTGCTGATACTCGACATTATGATGCCGCAGATGGACGGCCTGGATGCCGCGCGTGTCGCCCGCGCCGAACACCTCGGGGCAGTCATGCTGCTGACCGGCTACGCCGAGGAAGACATGATCGCGCGGGCCGATGCCGCCGGAGTGCTGGCTTACCTGCGAAAGCCGTTCCGTGCCGAGGAGCTTGGCCCGGCCATCGCCATCTCGCTCGGACGCTACCGGGAGCGGGAGGCGCTGGAAACCGATGTCGAGGATCTGAAAGAAAAAATGGAAGCCCGCAAAGTCGTAGGCCGGGCGAAGGCCATTCTCATGGAGCGCCACCAGCTCACCGAGCGCGAAGCGTTCTACCGCATCCAGGCCCAAAGCCAAACCCTGCAAAAACCGGCGTCCGAGATCGCCCGTGCGATCATCACGGCGAGTGAAATGGGGATTTAGCCCCCCGCCCCAATTCTGAGGAGCCATACGGAGAAGAAGCCAGAAGGCGCAGCAGGCAGCGCCCCTACCTTTCTGATCCGGCTCCCCAGAGTTGGGGCGGGAGGGCCATAAAGTTTCTGTTAAGATTTCGCCTGTGTGCTTCCAATCCGCAACACCTGGTAAAAATATCGGGTAATATCACGTCCGCCACTTTGAGCTATCAGATTTAAACCATCAGCCACAAGCAAGAAGACATAACAAGAGACACACGAGGAGGACAGCACACTTGCGACCCATCACGCCCAGCGCCCTTTCTTTCGGCACATTCTCGCTTCAAGCCACGCTCGCACTCGGAATCGGGTTCGCCGTCTTTGGCAGCTCGGCGCTGGCTCAGGCCCCCGCTACCCAAGCGACCCCGCCCGGCCCGGCGACCCAGCCGCCGCCACCGCCCGGAACCGCCCAGCCGGGACCGACCCAGCCGCCCGCCGCCCCGGCCCCGCCTGGAACAACGACCGCGCCTGGTGCGCCCGCGCCCGCCGCTCCTGCCGCCGCGCCGGTCAACTACAACGTGCAGTACAACGGCCTCATTGACGGCTATTATTTGTTCAATCTCCGCAACCCGAAGAATGTCTCGGCAGGCGCCGGCGAGACCTACTACGACGATCGCCATAACTCGCCTACGCTGTCCCTCGCGGAGCTGAACGTCTTCAAGACCGCCCGCCCGTCGGCCTTCGGCTTCAAAGCGACGTTTATGACCGGCGACACCGCTGACCTCAACCATTTCGACTTTGAAGGCGCGAGCCACGGCCTCGGCGAAGCCCGCTACAAGAATGTCCAGCAGCTTTACGGCACCTACGCCCTCGGCGGCGACGGCGCGGGGATTGACTTCGGCAAGTTCTACACCCCGTTCGGCTACGAAGTGACCGAGTCCAACGGCAACTACAACTATTCGCGCTCCACGGCGTACAATTATGTGCCGTTCTACCATGCCGGCGCCCGTATCTACACGCCCCTGCCGGGTCTTGCCGCGCTGACCGCGACGTTCTACCTGGTCAACGGCGTCTTCAACACGCCGACGATGGGTGTCCAGAACGACTCCAAGCGGCCCGGCTACATCGGCCAGCTCAACTACACCGACCCGAAAGGCAAGTTCACGCTGATCTCCGAGCTGGGGTTGGACAAACAGAAAAACCCGCTGTTTGCGGGCACAGGCACACCTGAGAACCTGTCCGGCAACACGAGCAGCAAGGTCATCCTCAACGACAACAACTTCACCTACAACATCAACGCTAACCAGCTCTTCGGCATTGACTATGTCTACCGCAAGCTGACCCCCGACGGCGGCCCGAAAGACACGACCAGCGCCTATGCGTTCTACTACCGCCAGGCGCTGACCGCGAAGAACGCCTTCGCCCTGCGCTTTTCCGGCGCCCAGGAGAAGACCGATGGCTATACGGTCTTTACGCCGGTCACAATATTGGGCCCCGGTACGCTGAAAAAATCGCTTGTCGGCTTCACTCCCAACGATATTTCGTCGGTGACGGCCCGGCCCTATGACCTCACGGCGACTTACGAGATCAAGGCCACGGCGAACTTCCTAACCCGCTTCGAGTACCGCCACGACCACAGCAATGTCCCGACGTTCTTTGGAGCAAGCTACAACGGAGCCGACAACACGGACTTGAAAAAAGACCAGGATACGCTGAGTTTGTCCGGCGTGTTCACGTTCTAGCCGGAAACCTCACCCCGGAACTGCGTTCCGATTGGAACAAACCGGAACGGTATACGGAGTAATTCGCAGGATACCCTCTCCTTGCTCAAGGAGAGGGTGGGCGCGGAGCAGATACGCAGTAATGCCGAAGGCATACCGAGTGAGGTTCCAATCCTTCCAGCATCAATTATGCCAAACCCCGCCGTCACGGACGATGGCCCTACCGCCGTCGAAACCCTAAGCCCCACCTCCCGCGCCGCCCCGCGCTTCTGGACGCCCGAAGACGCGCCCCCGCCGGAGGCTGCGCCTGCTGCCGCGCCGCGCAAGCCGAAATCCGCGCCTAAGCCGCCGCCTGTCGTGCGCGACCGCTACAGCCCGGCGATGAAAGAGCTGCCGGCGGAAGAGCGCCCGCGTGAGCGGCTGCACGCCTACGGGGCGCAGGCGCTGACCACCGCCGAGCTGATCGCGATCCTCATCCGCACCGGCAATGCCCAGCGCTCGGCCGTCTCTCTCGGCGAGTTCCTGCTGGCGGAGTTTGGCAGCATCAAAGGAGTCGCGACGGCCTCCGTGGAACAATTAGCAAGCGTCAAAGGGCTTGGCACGGCCAAAGCCGCCCAGATCAAAGCCGCCATCGAGTTCGGCAACCGGCTTTCGCTGTTCACCGAGGAAGGCCGTCCGGCTATCGGAGGCCCGCGCGACGTGTCCAACCTCCTCATGCCCGATCTGCGGTATCAGAAAAAAGAGCATCTGAAGTCGCTGCTGCTCGACACCAAGAACCGTGTCCTGGCAATCCGAACCGTGTCTATCGGCGATCTATCGTCGTCCATTGTCCACCCCCGCGAAGTTTACAAAGATGCCGTTCTCGCCTCCGCCGCCTCCATCATCGTCGCCCACAATCATCCGTCGGGTGACCCGACTCCCAGCGCCGAAGATGTCGCCGTCACCAAGCGCCTGATCCAGTCCGGCGAGATCATGGGGATTGATTTACTCGATCATATCATTCTCGGCGACGGCACGTTCGTCTCCCTCAAAGAGCGCAGCCTGATTTGATGCCTCATTTGACGAGTGCGCGGTGTCCACCAAGCCACTGACTCAGGATAAACAGAATATTAATTTTTCGTACCAAAACGGCTATTATTTCTACTTGGCATGGTTTATGCACTATGGATGTAGGAGTTAAGATCCGTATCTTCTCTGAACTTGTTTCCCCGCATTCTTACCGATTTGTCAAAAGAAGGAACCGCACTGAATGAATACATCAACAAACACACGAAGGATTGCTCCTTTGCTCGGCCTGGCCGCGCTCAGCCTGGGCGCCGCGCATTCGGCCGCTGCACAAACAACTTCCGTCGCGCCGGGTGTCCTGGAATACGGCAGCGAAAACCAGGAAGGCGCCGGCCCTTATGCCGCCGGCTTTGATCCCAAAGCCGGTGCGACTTTGTCCGGCCTCGCCCCTGGCCAGGTGACGATGGGCACTCAATCATCGGGGCATACCGAGTTCTTCCCGGATGCACCCGCTGGGGACTTCGCCGGGACCGATACAATCCATGTCGGCAGCAGCTTCACCGATCAGGCGCACGACGGCTACTCGTACCAGTACCTTTCGACCGGCCACGGCGTCAAAGGACCGGACACCTTCGCGCTCAACTATGCTTCGCTGGTGCCTGCCGGACAAACCGTGCAGACACTGACGCTTGGGATTGAAGCGGACGATTTCCAATTTTCCAAATACGGCCAGCCCTTCACGGCCTTCATCAACGGCGTTGAGTCGCCCGGCTTCGAGAAAGTGCTGAATACTCCGGTCCTGACCGATCCTTCCAGCCAGTTCTTCTCGTTCGGCGTGGACCCGGCGCTGCTGAGCAGCAGCGGCATCCTGAACCTCAGCATTGACGAAGGCGGCGACGGCGGCGACGGCTATGCCGTCGACTTCCTGACTGTCGGCGTCACGAGCATTCCTGCGGCGGTTCCCGAAGCATCTACGACAATCAGTTTCGGCCTGCTGCTGGCCCTCGGCCTCGGCGGCGTGGCGGTGGCCCGCAAGCGCCGCACTGCCGAAGCCGCGTCCTAGCCTTCCCGCAGCAAACAAAGAAAAGCCGCTCTCGCAACTGATTGCGAGAGCGGCTTTTTCTTTTTTGCTTTCCCAAGTGAGCAGGCTAACCTCGGAAGCCGCCGGTGACTTCGGTGCCGTTTGGAACCGGGGCGTACAAACCGCCTTCCGTGTCTGGGGCAGGCTCGGACTTCTCGATCAGTGCGATCTGCGTTTCTTTGCCCATCGCGGCCTCCGTCAGCAAGCGTGCGACATTATGGCCGAACACCGAGGCGACGGCGGCAGTGCCGACCGAAACTTCGTCCTGCGGCTTCACCGCAAGGCTCAAAATCGCGTCCACCACTTGCTGCGGATCGTACACCGGCGGGATCGGCACCGGCTTGTGGCCAGTGTAGTTCGCGGTATGCTCAAAAAATGGCGTGTCCATGGACGCCGGCAGCACCGTGCAGACATGGATGGCGTCGGCTTTGGCTTCCACTAGCTCCTGGCGCACAGCGCCGCTGAGTCCTACAACGCCATGTTTGGCAGCGGCATACGACGCGAAATAGGGGGCCGGAACTTTGCCGATGACCGAAGCGATGTTGATGAGCGTTCCCGCTCCCTGCCGGCGGAACTGCTGCACGGCGAAATAGCTGCCGTACACCGTCCCCAGCAAATCGGTTTCAATGACATGCACATGGTCGGCCAGCGGCACTTCCTCAAACTTCCCTAAAGCGCCGCTGCCGGCGTTGTTCACCCACACGTCAATCCGCCTGAACTCCGCGACCGCCGCCGCCGCCAGGGCTTCCACATCCGCGCTGATGCTCACATCCGCCGTGACTGCAAGCGCTTTGCCCCCGGCGGCGGTGCATTCCGCCGCCAGCGCGTCTAACAGCTCGCCGCGCCGGGCCGCCAGCACCACCGATGCGCCTGCTGCCGCAAACGCCAGCGCCGTTCCCTTGCCGATGCCGCTGGATGCGCCCGTAATCACAACCACTTTGCCGCTGAAATCCTGTACCATACGTTTGCCTTGCTAATCCGTCAAGATGGCTCCCTTTTCCCGGCAGCACTTGGAGCTAAACGTCACAAGCGCGAACCTTGTGTTCGCCTTCTCCTCTCAAACCCTGCCGCCAGAAAATCCATCGCCTTTTCGTCCGGCGGCTCCGGCGCCCGCCCGTTGTCCAAAACATACATCCAGGAAAAGGTTAAAGCCGTAGTGTGTCATAGCCGCCTATTCGCTGGGAGACGCGCTGCCTCCTGCTTGCCGGGGTATAATCAGAAAAATGAAAACGACTAAGTATCTCAAAACAGCAGGCCGGTCTGGGAGATGCCGACGCTTTCTTTCGTCTTGGACATCGCCTTGCATTTGGGCGCAGCCGCCCGCGCCCGATGGAGTGGGCTGCCGTTCTTGAGCTTTGGGAAAAAGCGGCACGGCTTGGACATGACCGGGCTATGTTCTACCTTGGCGTCTGCTATGAGCATGGCAACGGCGTCGTCCAAGATCTAACCCAAGCCTTGCAGTGGTACGAGAAAGCGGCTCACTTAGGCCACGAAGTTGCCATGTATAATTTGGCGTTCAGCTACCACAATGGTGACGGCGTGCCGCAAGACTACGAAAAGATGCGCTTCTGGCTGGTCAAAGCCGCAAAACTTGGAGATGCGGCTTCTCAGCGTGACCTGGGCTGGTGTTATCACGAAGGCATCGGGATCCCGCTGGACCGCGCGGCGGCAGTTCGCTGGTATCGGGCAGCGGCGGTGCAAGGCTACCGAAAGGCAAAAGCCCGGCTGAGGCGGCTTGATGCCGCGCATCTGGACGCGGCTTATCGGGAAATGGCGCAGGATACTGTTCGCGAAGCGGAAGCGCTGGAATGGGCGGAAGGGACGCTGATGACGGAAGAGGAACTTAATGCACTGTAATAATCGGCTATAATAAACTTAAGCATGAGCTCTGACCGCTTTAGTTTTTTGGAATTTGGGGACGAAGATGCGGCGGCGGAGCCTGCCGAGGACATGGCACGTCCCGGCGAGCCGGCGCAGCGGGAAATTGGGGCGGACCTGCTGCCGGACGGCACGACTTTGGCCCAGGTGCGGTTCACCGACACGCGCGGGTTCGGGAAGTACGCCGAAGCCGATGAGGACGACGGCACGGTGACGCTGTCGTCGCTGGCCGGGCAGGAGCAGGCCGCCCCGACGCGCCTGCGGATCGTGGAAGTCTTGGGAGAGCGCGGAACGGGGGCCGGGCAGTTTCAGTACCCGACGGGGGTGGCCGTAGACAGCGCGGGCATTTTGTATGTCGCCGACTCCTACGCGCACCGCTTAAAGCGCATCACGCCGGACGGCGGCGTTTCGGTCATCGGCGGGCGCGGCTCAGGCCGGGCGCAGTTTTTGTCGCCGCAGGGGGTCGCGACCGATGAAGACGGGTCGTTTTATGTAGTGGAGCAGGGAAACTGCCGGGTGCAGAAGTTCACGCACGACGGCATTTTAACGCTCGTGTTCGGCCGTCCGGGCCGGGAACCCGGCGAGTTTTCGGGGCCGACCGGCATCTCCGTCGCGCCCGGCTCCGGCGACATTTATGTCGCCGACACCGGCGGCAGCCGGGTCCAGCGGTTCAGCTTTGAGGGCCGCTTCTTAAACGCCCTCGGCCAAAGCGGGCCGGGCCTGAGCAGCCCGCAGGCGGTCGCCGCCGCGCCTGGCGGGACTGTCTATGTCGCCGAAACGTTCGCTCAGCGTTTGGTCCGTTTCGATCCTCTAGGGCGGCTGGACCGGCAAATCGGCGGCGTCCGTCCCCGCCGCTACGGCGCGTCTTCGCCGGTTCCCCTCAATCAGCCGCGTGCGCTGGCGCTTGACCCCGCCGGGCTGTTGTATGTTGCCGATGCCGGGGAGCCTGACCCGGCGACAGGCGAGACGCGCGGACGCCTGCAATGCCTATCGCTGACGGAAGACCGCCCGGTGATTGCTACCATTGAAAAGATCGGGCGCTCGCTCGGCTCGCTGATGCGCCCCGGCGGCGTCGCCGTCGGTCCGCCCTCCGACCGTCCGGTGCCGGGCCGCATCTCCTGGGGCGATGTCTACGTTGCCGACACGCTGAACCACCGCATCCTGCGCTTCGCGTGGAGCGGCTCGGCATGAGCGTCTTAGCCGATCAAATTAAAGCCGAAGCCGCGCGTCTCGGCTTTTCCCTCTGCGGCATCACGTCGGCGGACCCGCCGCCCCACCACCGCCACTACGCCCGCTGGCTGGCGGAGGGCAAGGCGGGCGAGATGCTGTACCTGCACCGGCAGGAGCCGAAGCGCGGCGATTTGTCGCTTGTCCTGCCGGGCGCGAAAAGCGTCGTCTGCGTCGCGCTGAACTACTCGCCGGAGGGGGGGATGGCCCCCGCCCCCGGAACTGCGTATCGGGACGCAGTCCCGGGGGTGGGGGTCATCGCCCGCTACGCCCGCTTCGACGACTACCACGACCTACTCTGGCAGCGTTTGGAAGCCTTGCTGGCGTTTATTCAGCTTCAAGCTCCGAACACCCACGGCAAAGTCTACTGCGACACCGGGCCGATCACCGAGCGCGACCTTGCCATGCGGGCGGGCCTCGGCTGGATCGGCAAGCACACCAATCTTATCTCGCGCAGTTTGGGCAACTGGTTCTTCCTCGGCGAAATACTCCTTGATATTGAACTTCCCGTCGGCACGCCCGAAACGACCCACTGCGGGACCTGCACCCGCTGCCTTCCCGCCTGTCCGACCGGCGCGATCACCGCGCCGTACCAGCTCGACGCCCGCCGCTGCATTTCGTACCTCACGATTGAGCTGAAAGGCTCCATCCCCGAAAACCTGCGCCCGCTCATCGGCACGCGCATCTACGGCTGCGACGACTGCCTCGCCGCCTGTCCCTGGAACAAGTTCGCCGTGCGCTCCGACGACCCCGCCGTTCGCCCCCGCGCCGACCTTTCCGCTCCTGATCTGCTGGAACTGCTCGCTTTGGACGACGACGCCTTCCGCACGAAGTTCAAGAACAGCCCCATCAAACGCACCAAGCGCCGGGGCCTGCTGCGAAACGTCTGCGTCGCCCTCGGCAACCTCGGCGATCCCCGTGCCGTTCCCGCCTTGACTCATGCCGCCGCCTTCGACCCGGAGCCGCTCATCCGTGAACACGCCGCCTGGGCTTTGACGCGAATAGGAGACATCACCTTATAACTGCCGCTTACGCAGTCTGACGCGCTTTTGTCCGCTGCGTCCACCATCCGCTGACCGCCGCCGCGCCGCCCGCCACCGGCAGCCAGGCGGCCAGCATTATGAAGAAAGCGCCGCTGTCCGTCTGAATGTAGGATCCAATCAGTGACGCCCAAGCCGCACTCGGCAGACCCCAGCCGGCGAGTTCATACAGTAAGCTGCCGGCAACAATCTCAGCCGTGAGTGCTGTCAGCATTCCAACCCCCGCACACTCCGGTGTTCGCCGTCCTTGTTTAACGCCCACCAGAAGCGGCATTAAGAGGAAGGCGAACAGGAACCACCCCCAAACGACAACATCGGCAAACTTGTACAAAAGCGTTCCAGCAGCAGATCCCTCAAGATTGGTAAAGCACATATGCAGAAAAGGGCAGGGTAGAAAACCGACGGTCACACCCAGCAACGAAGGACGAAGTGCGTGACGCGCTGATTCCCATACTTCGCGAACCGTCACTCGTGGCTTCGTGCTTATCCACTCCCGCCGCCACTGCCGGGCAAAGTCTTTCGCCCCCCCGAACTGCCGCAAAGCCTCGGTCATGGCGTCCTCTTCCGAGTAATCCAGTTCCCGGTAAGCCTCAACGCGCCCCCACAGATGCGCCCGCAGCTCCCGCCGCAGCTCGTCTTGATGGAACGGCGACAAATTGCGGGCGAGAGGAACAAGGAGCTGGTCTAAATAGGCTTCCACGCGGTTTTCGAAAGAGGGGTCGGCTTCAGAGGTCATATCGGATTTCCTTTCGAGGATGTCGGTAGCTTCAGCGGTTGAACGGCTCTGGGCTGATCCAGTGGAAGCCGCGCGAAAGAAGCGGTGCCTCTGGCTGCGGCGCTTGGGTTAGCGTAGCTTGAAGCGGATGGCCCCCAAAATCGCCTGCGAGTTTAATTTGGCCGGGCCGAGTTTGAGTGTACGCCAGGTGAGAGCGAAATCTTTTGTCGAGCGGGGTTGTCAGTGTGAGTGTTCCACGCCTGCGGTTCGCAAATAGGCGGAAGCCGCGATAAGTCCCGTCTGCTGTCTGAACTCCAACGATGCCGGGATACTCAATAACAATTTGGCGCCAGCGATCGGCTTCCGGCAGGCCGGCTTGAGCGGGTTCATCGGCGTTCCAGACGCCGTACAGCGGCGGCTTAGGGTCGGGAGACGCGAACATTTTACGGGCATTAAGGCTCATTAGTACAAAGAAGCTAATCCAAGCGGCAAACAGCAGCGCTTTTACCCCCAGCAGAGTCCAATTCACCCAGCGCCGGACGGAATGCGGATGCAAACCGGCAGGCGGGGCCGGGCGATTGAGAAAGAAAATGTTGGTAAGGCGGCTGAGGTCCGGCGCGGCCAGAAGCACCGCCAGCAGCAGCAGGTGCGACGACAGCAGCTTGACTGGGACATCGTAGCAGAAATTCAGCGCGACGACATTGCCCATTGCGACCACTGAAATTAGAGCGCCCAGAAGTGTGGTGCGCCGGGACAGCAGCAGCAGGCCGCCCAGGGCTTCGACTGATCCGGCAAAGATCGTATAGATCAGGGACGTTCCCATAAACGCCCACAGCAAGCCCATCGGCGAGTGGCTTCCCAGTGGTTCAGTGAGGGAAGTCATTGACGGCGTAGAGAACTGCGTCGGGATGACCTTCATAATGCCGTAGGAGAGCATCTGCATTGCCAAGCCGAACCGCACGGCGACCCGCATCCATTCGGCAAGCCGGGCGTCCGCCTTCCGCGCCCGGTCAAACGGCGTCCAAACTGCCGCCGCCAGCAGGGCCAGGGCGGCGCAGCCGGCTTCCATGACATAACCATAGGCGGTGTCGCCGCTGCCGGTGAATTCCTGCACCACGTCGGCATGAAACACGCACTGCCCCATCCACGTCACCAGCGGCTCCCAGATCGCCGCTGCGAATAGGGACAGCAGGTACAGAAAAACGTAGGCGAACAGCAGGCGGAACCCGAAGCGGCGCAGCAAGCCGCGCTTCGGCAGCGTTGCCGCCGGACGTGTCGCAGTTTCTTTGTCCTGTTCTAAAATGCTCATGGCTTGCTCCTCCGGCCCCGTCACGCGCCGGACGGCAGAACGGTTCGGTCGCTCCCTGAGTCGAGCACGCGCCCGACAGCGGTGACGAACTGCTGCCAGCCATCACTCCACTCGGACAGCTTCTTCGCGCCGCTCTCAGTCAGCGTGTACGTTTTGCGCTCCCGACCATTTGGAGGCGTCTCCCAGGCGCTTTGAACCAGCCCGTCGCGCTCTAAAGCGTGCAGGGCCGGATAGAGGGTGCCTTCTCGAAGCTGTAAAGCGTTTTCCGTGCGCCGCTCAATGGTTCGGGCCAGCGCATAGCCGTGGGCGGGACCATCGCGCAGTGTTGCCAAAATAAGCAGGGCGAGGCCGCCTTTCAAGTAGTCCTGGGCCGGATTGGCGTCTTTGGGCGTCTTCATGCACTCATTATACATAGGAAAACTGATTATGTCAAGTAGGTTCTTGTTGACTTGGCCTGCTTGTTTCGTTTATAATAAGGGCGATTGGGTAAGACTAGAAACATCTGGATTTCATTGATGCTGAGGGCATCGCAGTAGGAGAAACACACTATGGCGGACGTGGATTTAAAAGAGCTGGCGGCGCAGCTTCGGGTAGACAGCATTCGGTGTACGACGGCGGCGGGGTCGGGGCATCCCACTTCGTCTATGTCGGCGGCAGACCTCATGGCCGTGCTGCTGGGCAAGTACCTGCGGCTGGATTACTCCCATTGGAAGTCGCCGAACAATGACCATTTGATCTTCAGCAAAGGCCATGCCTGCCCCCTGCTGTATTCCATGTGGAAAGCGGCGGGGGCGATCAGCGACGAGGAATTTTTGACGCTCCGCCAGTTCGGCAGCCGTTTAGAAGGCCACCCAAACCCGCATGTGACGCCCTATACAGATGTCGCGACGGGGTCGCTGGGGCAGGGATTGCCGAACGGCGTTGGCATGGCGCTCGACGGCAAGTACCTGAGCAAGCTGCCGTTCAAAGTTTGGGTGGTGCTCGGCGACAGCGAAGTGGCGGAAGGCTCCATCTGGGAGTCGGTGGACAAGGCCAGCCACTACAAGCTGAACAATCTAGTCGCCATTCTCGACATGAACCGGCTGGGCCAGCGCGGCGAGACCGACCTCGGCTGGAACAGCGCTGTGTATGCCGCTCGCGCCGCCGCGTTCGGCGCCCACGCGATCGAGATCAACGGCCACGACTTGGGCGAGATTGACCGCGCGTATGCCGAAGCCCTGACGGTGACGGACAAGCCGGTCTGGATCATCGCCAAGACCGAAAAAGGCCACGGCGTCTCGTTCCTGGCGAACAAAGAAGGCTGGCACGGCAAAGCGCTGAACCCCGACCAGGCCAAAGACGCGATTGCCGAACTCGGCGGCGAGCGGCATATCATTGTCGATGTCCAGAAGCCCGACGATGTCGCCCCGGCGACGATGCCCGCTACCCAGCCGCTGAAGCTGCCGACCTACGAAATGGGAACCAAAGAAGCCACCCGCAAAGCCTACGGCGACGCGATCACCGCGCTTGGCGGGTTCCGGTCGGACATTGTGGCTTTGGACGGCGAAGTCTCAAACTCCACGTTCGCCGACGAATTCAATCACACGTTCCCGGATCGATTCTTTGAGATGTATATCGCCGAGCAGATGCTGGTGTCAGCGGCGGTTGGCCTTGCCGTGCGCGGCCACCGGACCTTCTCATCTACATTTGCTGCGTTCTTCAGCCGTGCGTTCGACCAGATCCGCATGGCGGCGATCTCGAATGCTACCATTAGCCTCAGCGGCTCCCATGCAGGCGTCTCCATCGGCGAGGATGGCCCTTCGCAGATGGCGCTGGAAGACCTCGCCATGATGCGGGCGGTGTTCGGCTCCACGGTCTTGTATCCAAGCGATCCGAACCAGACCGCGCATCTTGTTAATCTAATGGCTGACCTGCCGGGCATCTCCTACATTCGGACGACCCGCGAAAAGTTGCCAATCCTGTACGGCGCCGACGAGACTTACGAAGTCGGCGGTTCCAAGCTGGTGAAGCATTCGGACAGCGACAAAGTTGCGGTCATCGGCGCGGGCATCACGCTCCATGAAACGCTGAAAGCCTACGACCAGCTTAAAGCGCAGGGCATTGACATCCGGGTCATTGACGCCTACTCGGTCAAGCCGATTGACAAAGAGACCCTGCACCGGGCCGCTCAAGACACCGGCGGCAAGCTGGTGGTCGTTGAAGACCATTGGTTTGAAGGCGGCATCGGCGACGCTGTTTTGGACGCCTTCGTCGGCGTCGGCGATCATGCGCCTACAGTCGTCAAGCTGGCCGTCGAGCATATGCCCGGCTCCGGCAAGCCCGCCGAGCTGCTTCACGCCGCCAGAATTGACGCTGACGCAATTGTCCAAGCCGTCAAGTCTCTGCTGTAGTCCCAAAACCCGCAAGCCGCGCCTGAGTGTTCAGACGCGGCTTTTGTCTTTCGGGCAGCCGTTATTTCGCTGCGCCGCTCTGTCTGCCGGTCGCCGGGACGACTACATCCGCCTTCTCGCTCACTTGCAGGCTGGTATCGTACTGGTGCGCCATCCAGAAGAAGCCCTGCGCGTTGATCGGATGCGCACCCTCATCGTCGCGCACGACAAACATAACCTCATGCGCGGGCGGCTTTTGCGCCATGCCCTGCTTTTGCTGGATTTGCAGGCGCAGGTTCGGATGCGTTACGCGCAGGGCATTAATGCCAAGCTGGCTGTTGACCAGATTTTCCGGGTACTGCCAGTCGTCGCCTTTGACGGACAGCACATGGGCATGGTACTCCGGCGTCTTATCGTAGAACGCCAAAAAATCATGCCACTGCGCCGCATTCGCCATGACTGGGAACCACTCGCCGAGCGCCGTCATCTGCGCGTCGTTGAGGACATTCGCGGCATGGGCGATGTTATCCAGCGTCAGGAAGCCGTCGCCTGTCGCTTCAGCGTCCCGCAGCCGCTTCACTTCCGACCACGGCAGCCGTGCGCCTTCGCTTTGGCCGATAAACCAGTTCTGGCAGGTCATCAGCAGGACGCCGCCCCGCCATTTGGACACCAGCATGATTCCCTGCTGCGCCGCTTGCGCCGCCAAGAATGTTTTCGCGATCTTCTGCGCCGGCGTTTGGGACAGGATTATCGGAGTTGTTTGGGTCTCCATCGTCTGCGGGACACGGGCCATGAGCGGGACTTGGGCGGCGGCGGCGAACCGCAGCAGGTAATCCGCCATCGGGTACGCTGGGTTCGTGCCGGCACGCGGCATCTCCGTAAAGCCTTTGAGAGTGCGGCTGGATGCGGGATCGTCTGTCGCGTCGCCCGGCTGCATCCACTGTGCGTTCATCTTCTTCAGCCAGGCGTCCTGCATATACAAACCGCCGAAGCCGCATCCGCCTCCCCATCCGGTTTCAACCGTGAGACTCGGCGTGACCAAGCTTGCATCGGTAGAGATACTAATTGAGATATGGTCAGGCGCTTTTCCCAACGCAGATGCCTCATAGCCTTGTTTAACGGCGGCGGCAATTACCCAATTTTGCGCTTCGGCGACTTCCTGTTGCGCCTGCGGGGGAAGTTCTGAAATAGGTAGACTCAGCCCTTGATGGTTCTGAAGAATGTTTTGGAGCGTTTCCGGCGACAGGCTGGCAAGAATTTCTGCTCCCGGCCTGAATGATCCATCTTCAAGAAGTCCGGTAAGCAGAAGATTGTTTTTCGCCGCTTCTTTGAGCTGATCCGGCGGCATATTCAAGGCATCAATCAGCTCTTGCGCCTGCCCCTCAAAGTCCGCCTGTACCTGCTCCTGCAAGCGCTCCGCCAAGAAGCGGGCGTAGTCCGGGCGGGCCAGCGTGTAGTTATATTTCCCGATCTCACCCTTGATCGGGTAGCGCCGCCAGTCCCACTCCGCGTGCTTGTAACTGAACAGGGACCAGAGCGCGTTCATCGCGTCGGATAGCGGGACATCATGCAAAGATACCGTGACCGAGTCGCTGCCGACGGTGGACCAGTCATCGGCGGTCAGCGTGACGCCGGACTGCTTGGAGAGCCGCTCCAGCAGCTCGCCGATCAAAATGTGCGGGGAGCGGATCGTCACACGAGTTTGCAGGCGCGTGTCTGCCTGACGCATCGCCGCTGTGACTTCATCGGCGCGGCAGGAAGTGGAAACTATAGAGATGAGGAACAGCACAAAGACGGCACAGAACAATTTCTTCAGCATAACGCTCCTCCTGTCAGGAGCCTGCCTTCTGGCGTTGACCAGCAGGCAGGCGGAAGCCGGTCACCTCTTTAGCTTAGATGACAGTAGCAATCACAAATGTGTTCTCCTGACCTGCTGAATGCGCGTTTCCACCGGGATCAGTGATGCTAGACCCCGCAAAGAACACATAAAATCCGTCTAGTCCCCCATCGCGTGAGTCGAAAGGCACGGTTTGAGACATATTGCCTGTAGTACCGCCGTTCAGGTAGCGAGTGAAGTTGCCGGCCTTGTCTGTCATCTCCACCGTGGGGCCATTGCTTTGATCGAGAGCGAGGTAAGGGTTGTTGGGGTTCGTCGCGGCGTTGAGCGCTTGATCCGCCATGATCCAGCTAATCGTGACGACCGACGAGGGCGTGGCCCCGTGACTTGAACATACTGATTTGTGACCAAGCATGGAACCTTAGCAAACGCAGGGTAGTATTCGGTCTGCGTACTCTTGTTGAGAGGCGAAGTAATGGTGAAGCTTGGGATGTACTGGATGCCGAGCGGAGGCAACTTGACCGGAGGCGGCGCAGCGGGAGGAACGGTCGGTGCGGCAGAGGCGAATTGCCCGAACAAGCCGGCTGTGAGCAGAAGAGACGTGCCGAGAAGGATGCGGTTCATGGCGAAAAGTTCCTTTCGAGGGAGCATTGGCTGACAAGAATATCAACCAGAAGAAGAGGAAAGCCAGAAAATCCGAAACCGTAGCAGAAAAAGAGGGAAACTGTCCCAGAGCCTCCTTTGTTGTCAGGAGACGCCCCGTTGTCAGGAGACGCCCCGTTGTCAGGAGACGCCCCGTTGTCAGGAGACGCCCCATGTTGAACAGCGGCAGGTGTGGAACATCTTACGTTACAAACCGCCAGACAAAGTATACAGCCTTTGTTGCGAATAGTCAGTCATTTTGCTGCCGAGCAAAAAATGTTTTTTCGGATACAATTTGAGGCAGTGTTAACACTCCAAATTGCCAGCAAGGTTGTTTAAATCCTGCCCCTGTCAGGTATAATCTTTGAGGCTTCTTATTCAAAGAGCCATTCGTGTTAGACTTGCCGCTGCACCGTGCGTGTGCCGTTAGAAAGCATTTTCATGCAAGCCCTTCAAGCCGACCTTCAAGTGAGTTTTCACTATGATGTTCACTTCACCACCCATCTGTTTGATCCCGAAAACTCACTGCTTTCCGATGTCGTCGCCGCCCGCTCAGAGCGTCTGCCGGCCCGGATTTTGTTCGTCGTGGAAGACGAAGTAGAACGGCTGCTGGATGTCCGCGCCGCAATCGAAGCCTATTGCCGCCGCCACTCGGACACGCTTTCGCTGGTCTGCCCGCCGCTGCTCCTGCCGGGCGGCGAACGGGTCAAGAACGACCCCGGCCATGCCGTCGCCGTGCAGCAGGCGGTCAATGAAACCGGGCTGGACCGGCATTCTTATTTAGCCGTAGTCGGCGGTGGGGCGCTTTTAGATGCCGTCGGCTATGCGGCGGCGACGGCGCACCGGGGCATCCGGCTTTTGCGGATCCCAACGACCACGCTGTCGCAGAACGATTCCGGCGTCGGGGTCAAGAACGCGATCAACTTTTTCGGCAAAAAGAATTGGGTCGGTACGTTCGCCCCGGCCTGGGCTGTTCTGAACGACTTCCACTTCTTGACGACTCAGCCGGATCGGGTGTGGCGCGAAGGCATTGCCGAGGCGGTCAAAGTCGCGCTGATTAAAGACGCCGACTTCTTTAACTTTCTGGAAGACCACACCGACGCGCTGGCGGCCCGCGAGATGGCCCCGATGCAGACGCTGGTGTACCGCTGCGCCGCACTCCATGTCCAGCACATCTGCACCGGCGGCGACCCGTTTGAGATGGGATCGTCGCGCCCGCTCGACTTCGGCCACTGGTCGGCGCACAAGCTGGAGCAGATTACCGATTACCGCCTGCATCACGGCGAAGCGGTCGCAGTTGGGCTGGCGCTTGACGTCACCTATTCCTACTTGCAGGGCTGGCTTTCGGAGGACGACTGGCGACGGGTGCTGGGCGTTTTGTCCGGCCTCGGCTTTGCGCTGTACGCGCCGGAAATGCGGGGCACCGACGCGCTGTTCCACGGCCTGCGGGAGTTCCGGGAGCATCTCGGCGGCGAGCTGACTATTCAGATGCTGCAATCTCTCGGCACGGGCTTCAATGTCCATGAGATTGACGAGGCGCTGATGGCGGAAAGCATTCTGCTGTTGGAGCGTGAGTCGCGCCGCTTTGACGGTATCGGCATGGACGCCGCTCAAGACAGCCGCCGAGAGCTTGCTGCCCGATGACAGTCCCCGCCCTGCTGCCGCTGTTTCGGGAGCTGAACGACCTGAAGCGCATCCGAGTCGCAGGTCAAAATGGGTCCATTGCCGAGCGCCTGTTTCTGCGCTCCTGGGCGCGTCTTGCCGGCGGTGAGGTGCTGGAAGAGGTCGCGCTGAGTGAGACAGCCCATGCCGTCGCGGCGGCGCGGCTTGCGGGGATTGATGCTGAGGTGCTGGCTGACGGCGGTTTTGCTGCCCCTGAGCGGCTAGACGTCCTGCATTCCGGGCTGGACGCGGTCGCTGAGCCGCTGGACCGTGCCTTTGCCGCGCGGCTACGCGCGGCGATCCGTGCAAATGTGCTGCCGAACCCTGACCGTATACCGCCGTTCGCTGCGCTTTTGGCGCAGCAGCCGCGAGCCGGGGCAACCCGGCCCGGCTTCCGGCGGGTCGTCCTGGAGCCTGCGGAAAACCATGCGGACCACTGCGGCCTCGTCGCGGTGTACGGCGCTTTGTCTGCCCCGCTCTACGGCGCAGACCCGGCCCGTGCGTTTCTAACGGGACTTGCTCATCACCTGCATAACGCCTACCTGCCCGACGCCGGCGATGCGGGTGATGTGTTGCTCGGTGACAAGCTCAAGCCGCTCATGGAGGGCTTTCGCAGCCGGGCGATTGCCGAGCTGCCGGAAGTCCTGCGGCAGCCGATCCGCGATGCCGTTTCCGTTGTCTACAGTGCAGAAACGCCGGAAGCCAAGACGTTCCAAACCGCTGACGTTTTAGACCGCGTTCTTGAAATGGAGTGGCATGCGAACTCTGCTGCGTTCACGCTCGCCGTTGCGCTGGAAGACATGGACATCGTGCATCCCGGCCCCGTGCAGGCGTTTCAACAAGGCATCATGCGTCAGGCCGGTCTCATGCCCTTAGAAAGCCCTGCCGCGTGAACTCCCAAATTGGCTGGGGCATTGTCGGCTGCGGCTGGGTCGCGCGGGACTATGTCGCGCCCGGCATCTTGGCTGCTCCGAACGCCGGGCTGCTCGCTCTCAGCGACCCTGACCCTAGCGCCATGTCAGCCATTGCCACACTCTCTCCCGGTATAGCCGCGCACACGGATTTAGACAAGTTTCTACAGTCGCCGGGGCTGGATGCGGTCTATGTCGCAACGCCGAACCACCTGCACCGGTCTTTGACGGAATCTGCCGCTCGCGCGGGCAAACATGTCCTCTGCGAAAAGCCGATGGCGACCAATATTGCCGACGCCGAAGCGATGGTTCGCACCTGCCGCGAGAACGGGGTGCAGTACGGCACGGCCTTTGACCAGCGGTTCCAGGCCCGGCACCGGAAATTGAAAGAACTCGCCGCGTCCGGGACGCTCGGCACGATCACCGCCGCCCGTGTGCATTATGCCTGCTGGACGCCCGGCGACTGGGTTCCGCCGACCCAAAGCGCTCACGACAACTGGCGCGTGGACCCGGCACGAGCGGGCGGCGGGGCATTCATTGATCTGGCTCCACATGGGTTGGACTTGCTGCAATGGATCGTCGGCGAGCCGCTGGTCGAAGTCGGCTGCCTCTTGCAGCGCCGTGTCTTTGAGTACCCGGTAGACGACGGCGCGGCTTTGATGGGCCGTTTCGAGAACGGCGCTCTGCTGACCATGAACGTTGCGTACAACTGCCCCGATGCGTTCCCGCGCCGAACACTTGAGGTTATCGGCACAAAAGCAATGGCGGCTGCCTCTGACACAATGGGCCAGACACCCGGCGGGATGCTGACGCTGACCGACGCACAGACGGGGCAGAGCCGCGAGATCACTGTGTCTGAAGCCGAAGACGTGTCCCCGTTCCAGAGTCAGATCAAAGCCTTTTCGCAGTCGCTCTTGGACGGCAGGGCGTTCCCCTTCACGCCGGAGCGCGACCTGCACACGATGCGCTTGCTCCAAGCCGCGCAGTCCTATGCAGGCGGAGTGCGGGTAGAAGCATGACTCCGTATCTCTGCACAAACTGCGGCTTCTGGCAGCGGTACTTCGCTGTGCCGCCGACTTGCCCGGTCTGTCTCGACTTCCGGCACACGCCGCCGGACGACGGCTTTTGCTTTTGGGCGCCGGATACGGCTCAGCGCGAGACGCGCACGGTTTGGACGGGTGAGGACAACGGCGTCGTGACTTTCTCGACTGACCCGCGCGTCGGAATCGGGCCGAACGGCTATCTGCGTCGCCATCCTGAAGGCAATGTTTTCTTTGACGGCACCGCCTATTACAGCCCCGACGCTCTCGATTTCATTGCCTCGCTCGGCGGCATCAAATGGCTGTCGGCGTCCCATCCGCACGCCTACGGAGCGCTCTGGCAGTTGCAGGAGCGGTTTGCGCCGACGGTCGCAATTCAAGTCGAAGACCTGCCCTGGACCAATGCGTTCAATACCGTGTGGCCGTTCGATGAGCGCTTAGAGCTTGCGCCGGGCTTGACTTTGATCCACACCGGCGGCCACTTTGCCGGCCATTCGGTGCTGTATTGGGCCGACCAAAAAACGCTGTTTGCCGGCGACATGCTGAAGTTTCACGGCACGGATGGTCTGAGTACGCACAAAGGGTTCAACCGCAAAATCCCCATGAGCCATGCCGAAGTGCAGCACTACAAATATCTGGTGCAGGACTTAGACTTTGACACTGTCTATACGTCATTTGACAACGCGCCCTGCACCCGCGCCGATGTTTTGCGCCTCTTTGACCGGCAGCTTGCCGGCCCGCCGTTCTTTGGGCCGGTTCCGAAGGAAAATTGTTGACTGTCCTGCAAAGTTACAAAGACGCTCTGGCGCCGGCACTTCAAACGGGAACGCTGTTTGAGTTCCCGCTGGCGGGGATGGACAGATTGGGCCTGCCGCTGTGGAATGTCGCCTTCATCGGCGCGGACGGGGCATTGTCCGACGGCTTCGGCTACGGGCCGACCCTCGAAGCCGCCCAAACAAGCGCATGGGGCGAGACCATTGAGTGGTACTGGGCGCGGGAAACTCTGAAGAAGCGGATGCGGATCAGAACCACCTACGCAAAGATGAAGCAGCGCGGGTTTGCCGTCGTTGACCCGGTTGTGCTGAATCTATCGGCGGGCAGCGAATACAGCTATGAGACGACTGAGCTTACCTGGGTAGGGGCGAAGCGCTGGCCGTCAGGTGAGAACATTTGGGTTCCGATTGAGTTTGCCGCGCCCCGCGCCGCTGACATTGGGCCGGGGATTGACCCGTCGGCGCTGCTGGCCGTGCCGATCACAAACGGCCTCGGCGCGGGGCCGAGCTTCGCTCACGCTTTAGCGCACGGCATTTTGGAGGCCTTGCAGCGCGACGGCAACTCGGTCCAGTACCGGGCAATGGATCAGGGCGTGGCGGTTGAGCTGGACGACGTGCAGAACCCCGAAACCCGCTCCCTGCTGGCGCATTTAGACGCCGAAGGCATTGAGATTATCGTGAAGCTGGCGGCGGACGATTTCGGCATGGCGAACTTGTACGTCGTCGGCTATGAACGGGAGTTAGAGCGTGTGCCGCAGCCGATCATGCTGAGCGCCTGCGGCGAGGCCGTCCATCCCGACCGCGAAGTCGCCCTTGCCAAAGCCCTGCGCGAATATACGTCCGCCCGCGCCCGCAAGGCGTTCAACCATGGGCCGCTGGCGAAAGTCCGTGCCTTGTCCCCGGCAGGTTATCTGGAGTCGTTCGGCAGAAAGTCCCTGCGCTCGGAAGACAATCGGGCTTTGACGGAGATGCAGCACTGGACGCAGTTGTCGGCGCGTGACTTCTACCAAATTCTGGAACATCCGATTTATGACATCAATCACTGTAGGAAGTTCTCTGACTTGCCGACGACGCCCATTGAAAATGCCGACGCGCTGCTGGCGCTGCTAACGGAGCGGCTCAGTGCCGGCGGCTTAGACATCTTGTATGTGGATTTCACGCCGCCCGGCTCGCCCGCGACCATTCTGAAAGCCATTGTGCCGGGCCTGGAAGTCGAAACCATGACTTATAACCGTCTCGGCAGCCGCAACCTGCGCCGCCTGCTGGCCCAAAGGTCGCCGGTTGCCGGAGTAGGGGACAAACCCGTAGGCGCGTTGGAAGTCCGGCTGCCCGATAAAGACGCCGATTTAACCGGCATGTGGCTCGACCCGGCCGCGATTGAACGGACGCTGGGACCGCTGTACGCGCTATACCGCGAGCCGGGCCGCCATGTGATCGGACTGCTGGAAGAAGGCGTTTAATGCGTATCTGCTTTATCTCACGCCGGTACTTCCCAGCGATTTCCGGTATGAGTGTCTACGCCCAAAACCTGCTGCGGGCGCTGGCGGCGATGGGCCACGATGTTGTAATGCTTTCTCAGTACCGGGGCGACGAAGCGGGAACGCGGGTCTACGGCGGCGGCCCGCCGCCGCCGCTGGAAAATGTCAAAGTCATTGGGCTGGAAGCGGTTGGTGAGCAGGAGCCGTTCGCGAACTGGGAACGCGACATTCAGACACTGGTAGACACTGCCGCCGCCGAACATCTGAAGGAGCCGTTTGATTTAGTGCATGCCCAGTACGGCTACCCAACCGGGCTGGCCGCGCTGGAAGTGTCCAGGCAATTAGGCATCCCGAATGTTGTGTCCATTCAGGGCGGCGACGGCCACTGGGTCGGGCCCTGCTGCGCCACACATCGAGACGCCATGCAGGTCGTTCTCAACCACGCTGGGGCGTTGCTTATCGGCTCGCGCTCGTTTGCCGAAGAAGTGCAGGGCAATCACGGCACGGCCTTATCGCGCTTCACGATTGTACCGGGCGCAGTGGACACGTCGCGCTTCCGTCCGCGCGACGGCTGGGTGGCTGGCGAGCTTTTGGACCCGGACGTACCGGCGCTGGTGTATCACGGGCGCGTGGACCGGCGCAAGGGCGCTTTGGACACGCTGGACGCCGCTGCCGCTCTTGTTGCCGATGGCCGCCGCTTGCGGCTGATTGTCTCCGGCATCGGGCCGGACAGTGATACTGTGGCCGCGCGTGTTCGTGCGCTTGGCCTGGAAGCGCACACTGAGATCACCGGCTACGCCGACTACGACGCCGCGCCGAACGTCTACCGCCGAGGTGACCTCTTTTTGTCGCCGACCTACGCCGAAGGCTTTTCCAATACAATCCTGGAAGCAATGGCAAGCGGCCTGCCCGTCGTTTCGTGCTTTGCCGTCGGCGTCGTAGACTGCCTGCGGGACGGCGAAAATGGTCTTTTAGTGACGCCCGGCGACATTCCGGCGCTCACGCAGGCGATTGCGCGTCTGCTGGACGATGCGGACCTACGACGCCGCCTTGCCGAAGCCGCTTATGACGAAGCGAGGCGCCTGTATTCCTGGCCCGTGATTGCCGCCCAAATCGCCGGGATTTACGAGACCCTGCGCGGCACGGTGCCTGACCTCAACTGGACCTTTAACACGCCGCCGGACCCGTCCTGCCGCTTCCGCGCCGCGCCGCATCTGCTGTAAGATTTGCTGCTGTAGAAAGCTTACCGTATGCCGACTGCCTTGTTTCTTTCGCCCCATCTCGACGACGCTGCATTCTCCTGTGCCGGGACATTGCTGGCGCTTCAAGCCGTCGGCTGGGACATCTGCCACTGCACGGTGTTTACGGCGACCGTGCCGAACCCAACTGGCTTTGCCCTGCGCTGCCAGACCGACAAGGGCATTGCGCCCGAAGTAGACTACATGGCCCTGCGCCGCCGGGAAGATGTCAATTTCGCTCACGTAATGGGCGTTTCTGATGTCCGCCACTGGGACTTTGCCGAAGCGCCGCACCGGGGCTATGAGTCGCCCGCCGCGCTGTTTGCAGGGGTTCGGGACGGCGACGATGTTTGGAAACCTGTCGCCGAGGCATTGCAGGACCTCGTTAGTGCGCTTGACCCGCTGCGCGTCTTTGCGCCGCAGGGCCTCGGCAATCACGTCGACCATTTGCAGCTTATTCTCGCCGTGCGGGAGACGCTTGCGGATGATCTCGTCTGCTGGTACCGGGACACGCCGTATGCTATCCGCGGGCCGAACGCGGACCTATCACCTCTGCTGCCGCTGGATTTGGCCGAGCAGGCGACGCCGCTCTCGGAAGACGTGCTGGGGCAGAAGATTGCCGGTGCCTGTGCCTATCAATCGCAAATTGGGTTCCAATTCGGCGGTCCTGCCGAAGCCGCCCGTAAGCTGCGCGAGTTTCACGCCGCCGAAGCCGCCCGGCTGGGGCTGAACGGGTACGCGGAGGCTTACTTGACTACGGGATAGGCATCTATCAGATCATGCAATAAATTGCACAGTACTAAGGCCTTTAGAATCATCAGAACTATGATAGAACAGTATACAGACGCTATCAACGCCTATGTCGGGGCGCTCCCGCCGGGCGAGCTGTTGGAGTTCTCCACGGCCCTGTTTGACCGGCTCGGCCTGCCCTGCCGGACGGCGACGTTCTTTGCCGAAGACGGGCGGACGCGCGGCGGGGCGGGCTACGGCTTCTCTGATTCGCAGGCATTAGTCGGGGCAATGGGTGAGATGACTGAAGAGTTCGCCGCCTCCCGCGCCGTATTGCAGCGCCCCCGCGAACGCGGCTCTTACGCTGAAATGATCCAGAAACACGGGCTGCCCGGCGTCGCGGACCCGCTGACGCTGTGTTTAAACAGCGGCGGCGGCTACACGCCGCAAATGCCTTTGGAGTGGACAGAAACAAAGCGGCTGGCGACCGGCGAGACGGTCTGGGTTCCGGTGGAGTTTGTCGCCACTTACCGGGGCGATGTCGGGCCAAGCCCGCTGGTGACGCCGATCACCAATGGCCTCGGCGCGGGGCTGACACTCTCGCAGGCAGTCGCGCATGGCCTCTTAGAGCTGTTGCAGCGCGACGGCAACGGGCTCTCTATCCGGGCGCTTGCGACGGGGACCGCGCTTGACCTCAGCACCGTCACCGACCCCGGCGCACGTCAGTTGATAGACTTGCTTGATGACAAAGGCGTAGACGTTGTCGTGAAAGTGGCGTCTACTGACTTCGGCCTGCCGGGCTTTTATGTCACCGGGATTGACCGCGACGCCGCGCTCGGCGGCTTGCCGATTATGTCTGCGGGCGGCGGGGAAGCGGTGCATCCGGTCGCCTCCGTGGCGCTGACAAAAGCGCTTCTGGAATTCTGCGCCGCCCGCGCCCGGATGGCGTTTTTCCACGGGCCTTTAGAGATCGTCGCCACCTTCACGCCGCCCGGCTACTTGGACCGAATGCTGCCCGGCGTCAGCCCCGCCACGCAGGAGCCGCGAGCGCTGGCCGAAATGGTCCGCTGGCTAGGGCTATCTTTGGAGGACCTGCGCGGCCTGCTGTCGCCGCGCGTGCTGCGAGTTGACCGCCAAGTCGCATTTTCCAGCCTGCCGACGGCGGATGCCGGTTTAACTGCCGACAAAGACGCGCTGCTGGCCGATGTCACGGGCCGTTTGTACGCTGCCGGCTTCGACATTCTCGTCGCCGACTTTTCGGACGCGAACGGCGTCCATGCCGTCAAAGTGATCGTGCCGGGCCTGGAAGTGGAAACGCTCTCCTACGGGCGCATCGGCGAGCGCAATGTCCGGCGCCTCCTGTCCCAGCCCGAAGGCTTGGCGGGTGTTGGTCCGGCTCCAGGCGGCGCACGCCGAGTTCTGCTGACGCCGGAAGCGGAAGAGCGATTAGGCGGCCCGGCCTGGCTGGACTGGGCCGGCGTCGAGCGCACGGTCGGCCCGCTTTATGCGCTCTACCGCGAGCCGGGACGCCATGCTGCGCCGCTTGCGATGAAGTAGGAACCCCTCCCGCTCGTTCCTCGCTCCCTCCCCTGTTAGGGAAGGGCCAGAGCAGTTCGGAAGGGCTTGATAGACGCATTGCCCTCTGCCAAATCTTTTGCCCTTCCCTAACAGGGGAGGGAGCGAGGAACGAGCGGGAGGGGTTCTTAATTATCATGCCGCGCCAATGCCTCTGCCGGGATCAGCCGCATCAGCGGCAGGGCCAGCAGGGTTGTTCCGGCGCTGATCCACACCAGCGCCGCAAACGGCAGGTGGAAATGGCTGTACAGCCACGCGCCGAGGATGTCCGACCCCGTCAGCCCTAAATTGAACGCGCTCATTAAGAGCGAGTACCCCATCGCCTCGCCGCCGGCCGGAGTTGTCCGGGCCGCAAGATCCATCAGCGCCACCGATGCAAAGATGCCGAGGAAACCCGAAATGCCCTGCACGCCCAGCGCCGAAGCGTGGGAGTGATACCCTAGAAACAGCAGCGAGCTGGCGGCGCTCAGTACAATCGCGCCCGGCAGGAGGCGTCCCAGCGGCAGCCGCAGACAAAGCAGCGCGTAAACTAATGCTCCTGCAACTGCCGCTGCGTTAAACACCGCGCCGAGGCCGCCGAGAAACAGCTTCGAGAAGTGCAGCGTGTTCGTCTGGAAGTAGAAGAGCGGCGTCCCAAACCCCGGCGACAGCTCTTTGAGGAAAATAAACAGCGTCGCCAGCCACAGCCCCCGCGATCGCAGCACCGGCCCTAGCTGCGCTTTCAGCGTCTCGGTGAAGTTTGCTTCACGCGCAGGGACACGCTCCTCCGGCAGCAGAAGCAGCGCAGCGGGGATGAGGCCGAGAAACAAGGCTGCGCCGATCCCGGCGGTCCAGCCGAAGGCCCGTTCCGCGAGAAAGCCCCCGACCGGCTGGGCCAGCAGGCTGCTTCCGGCGATGATTGTCTCCCGCAGGCTGCCGAGCCGCCCGGTCAGCCCTTGCCGCTGCCCTTCTTCCACGAGAAGCCCGCCGGAGACACTGCTGGCGAGGACGGCAAACGCATTCGCGGCTACCAGTGTCCAGACCAGCGGCCCATACTGATGAGGGACAAGGCCGAGCAGCGCCCACAACAGGCCCGCGCCGAGGCCGCTCACCAGCAGGTAGTTCCGGCGGCGTGACCCGCGCAGGGGCACGGCGTCGGACAGAAGCCCGGCCAGCGGCTTGAAGTACCAGGCCAGGCCGGTCAAGCCGAAGAACGCCGCCATCATCTCCGGTTTGACGTGCAGATGGTCTTTCAAGAGAAATTGCAGCGGCAGCTTGGCAAGCTTGCCGTCGCTGACAAACGTGGAAACAAAGAGGCTGACGGCGATAAGAAGCAGGCGGCGGGTGGATGTCATAGCGTCCGTCTAAGCAGCACATGGAACCGCACGACATTAGAAGCCGGCACTGGAAGTGCCGGCTCTTCACTTGACGCATCGGCGGGGGTGTGATAAAATAAAAGAGTTCTGAAAGGATACTTCAATGCGATTTCTGCAAGACCATAATTACCGGGAAGCCCGCTTCGGCGTCTGCCTCCTCGGCCTGCTGACCTTGTCCCTGCTCGCCGGCTGCGGCGGCGGCGGGGGCGGAAGCAACGGTAATCCCACGACCGGTGCGCCCACGACGGGAACAACCAACACCGGAAGCAACACTGTCGGAACCAGCACGGGAACGAACACCGGCGGCACGACACCTTTAAGCGTTTCTGGCGTGACGGCGACGGGCCTAACGGCAACTCTGACGGAAGCCAGCGCCACCGTCGGCGTCGGCGGCAACTTGGTTTACACGCTGACCCTGACTAACTCGACCGGCGCGGCCCTTCCAGTCCGCGCGACAGGCGACAACACGCCGTCGGCTCTGCTGACAGTTACTAATCCGGCCGGGAGCATTTCATTCCAGCCAATCCCCGGTTCACCGCCGCTTGTGAATGGATCACTGGCGCCGGGGCAGTCCTTTACTAAGACCGTCTCCGCCACCGGCTTTACCTCAGCCGGTGTTTACTCTGCCTCAGCGACCTTCGGGGATGATCCGACCGGGGCGGTTAAAAGCGTCGGCCCGCTGACAGTCACCGTGCAGTAGAGCCAAGCCCCGGCCTCGAAAGGCCAGGCTAGTGAAGCACAGAAAGTATGCCTGCGGCATTACTGCGTATCGCTTCGTGACTGCGGGCTTTGAGTGCCGGAGGCACTTTGTGATCTGTTAGCCCAGCCTTTCAAGGCTGGGGCTTAATCCGTGCCGGGTTCACGTCCGCTCCGGGCGCTCCCAGATCGCCTCCGGGACGCCTGCCCGGTGATTGACCAGCCGGGCCAGCACGAACAAATGGTCGCTGAGGCGGTTCAAGTAGCGTCCAACTTCTGGGTTGAGCGTTTCCGTGCTTTCTAGTGTCACTAAATGCCGCTCCGCCCGGCGGCAGACGGCGCGGGCCTGGTGCAGCATCGCCCCGCCCGCCGACCCGCCCGGCAGGATAAAATGCCGCAGCGGCTCCAGCTCTTCCTCAAAGCGGTCAATCTCGGCTTCTAATTGGGCCGTTTCTTCGGGCCGAACACGCGGCACGGTCTCGCCCCGTTCCAGCGGCGTTGCCAAATCCGCGCCGACCTCAAACAGCTCGCCCTGAATGCGCGTCACGACCGCTTTGGCTTCGGCGTCTTCAATTAGTCCGGCGGCTGTGCCGAGGACTGCATTGCACTCGTCCACCGTCCCGTAAGTTTCTATCCGAACGATATTTTTCAGCACCCGCTGCCCGCCGTACAGGCTTGTCTCGCCCGCATCGCCGGTCTTTGTGTAAATCTTCATGGGTCAAGTATACCGCGCGGACCACCCATATCCGCCTGCAACTTTCCGCCTCGTTTTGTGTCACACTCAGTAAGATGAAGACAAGCCGTGAACATTTCCACGCCGGCCTCGCCTGCTCCCGCGCGGGCGATACGGACGGCAGCATTCAGGAGTACCAGGCCGCGTTGCGCCTGGACCCCGATTTCTGGCAGGCCCACCAAAATCTCGGCATCAAGTACTCGGCGACGAAACGCTACGAAGACGCGGCGGCAGAGTACCGGGAAGCGCTGCGAGTGAATTCCGGCAACTCTGAGCTGCACAACCACCTCGGTCTCGCGCTAGACAATTTAGGACAGCGTGAACAGGCCATTGAAAAGTATCTGGACGCGCTGGAAATTTCACCGTACTTGTTCACAGCCAACTACAACTACGCGGGCATTCTGCGAAAGCAGGGGGAGCCGGAGGCGGCCATAGCCCGCTATCGAATTGCCCTGAAACAACGACCGGACGCAGAAGACGCATACTTAATGCTTGGGCTGACACTGACGCAAACCGGAGACTATAACGGCGCGATTGCCGCTTACCGGGAGTGTGCGCGGCTAAAGCCCGACTACTGGAAACCGTACTATAACCTCGGCATTGTGTTCCGCGAGCAAAAGAATTGGGATGAAGCCATTGCAGAGTACCGGCACTGCCTCACGCTGAACCCAGGCGATGCCGAAGTACGCTTCGATTTAAGTCTGTGCCTACTCAAAAAAGAGCAGTGGAACGAGGCCGAAGTATGCTGCCGGGAAGCTATTCGACTCAAGCCGGACTATGCCGCCGCTTACCGCCTCCTCGGCGTGGTTTTGGCCCGCAAGAAGAAGTACAATGCCGCCATCACGGCTTATCGGGAAGCTGTGCGGCTCAACCCCGCCGATAGCCTGGCCCGGCGCAACCTGGCCGTTCGGCTGGAAGAATTAGGACAAGTCAAAGAGGCCGAAGGTGAGTTCCGAGCGGCTATTGAAGCAAACGATCAGGACAAAGAAGCGCATTATCTTTTGGGGAAGCTTCTGCTAAACCACAACAATTACGAAGACGCAATCACTCAGCTTCAAGCTGCCGTCGCGCTTGACCCGAACCGCGCTTACGCCCAGTATCTTCTTGGCTTCGCTTTCAAGCGGCGCGGTGCAAATGCTTGGGCCGTGACCCATTTTCAGCAAGCCCGGCGGCTCCAGCCGAACAACGCCGATTATCAGATGTCTTTGGGGCATGCGTTAGATTCTTTGGGGGAGCGAGCGGAAGCCATTGCAGAGATGCAGGAGGCAATACGCCTAAAGCCGAAGATTGCTCGTTATCATGCTGCTTTGGGAATAATACTAACAAGAAACCATCAATTTGCCGAAGGGCGGCGGGAAGCGTTGCACTCGCTCCAGTTATGTCCCTGGCACCCAGGTTTTTGGGCGGCTTATGGGATCGGCCTCGTCTATGCGTTTGTCTGGTGGTTCTTTCGCCTGCCGAAAGATTTCTGACCCCGGCAGTCGGGTATAATGGCGGCTATGCAAGATGTTCAAGAGTTTGATGTCGCGGTAATCGGGGCGGGGTCGGCGGGGCCGAAGGCGGCGCGGACGGCGGCGAAGATGGGTGCGAGCGTCGCGATCTTTGAGGAGTCTCTGATTGGCGGCGAGTGTTTGTACACGGGCTGCGTCCCGTCGAAGGCGCTGATCCACTCGGCGACGCTGTGGAGCCGGATGCGGAACGCTTCGGCGTTCGGCCTGCCGGACTATGCGGGACGCGACGCCGATTTCGGCGCGGTCATGCGCCACGCCCGGCGGACGATTGAGGAAGTCGGCGGCGGGGACGCCGTCGCAAGCTTCGCGAACCAGGGCATCACGACGCTCTGCGAGCGCGTCGAGTTTGTGGACCCGCACATGGTCGAAAGCAGGAAAACCCGGACGCGCTACAAGGCCAAGCAGTTCATTCTCTGTACGGGGTCGCTGCCGAGCATTCCGCCGATTGCGGGATTGGAAGAAGCGGGCTACGCGACAAACCGGGACGTGTTCGACTGGACGACGCTGCCTCCCCGCATTGCGGTTATCGGCGGCGGGGCCATCGGCTGTGAGCTGGGACAGGTCTTTCGGCGCTTCGGAGCCGTAGTCACGATTCTGCACAACGGCGCCCGGATACTCGCCCGCGATGATGCCGACGCGGCGATGGTCTTGCAGGACCAGCTTGGCGCGGAAGGCATCCAGATCATCACCAACGCCCATACCAACGAAATCACGGTTAATGGCGGCGAAAAGACGTTCCATTTGGCGGATGGGCAGACCGTCGTCTGTGATGCCATTCTCGTCGCCGCCGGGCGCAAAAGCAATGTCGGCGGCCTGAATTTAGACGCGGCGGGCGTCGAGTGCGAGCAGAACAGCCGTCTGAAGACAAACGCGCACTTGCAAACCAATGTTCCGCATATCTGGGCGGCAGGCGATGTGACCTCCGAGTACAAGTTCACCCATGTCGCGTCGTATGAAGGCGCGGTCGCGGCCTCCAATGCGGTCGCGGTCCTGCGCGGCGAGGAACTGGCCTGCCCCGCCGACTACCATGTCATCCCGCGTGTCACCTACACCGACCCGGAAGTGGCCTCCGTCGGCCTTTCCCCTGCGCTGGCCCGCCTGAGCCACCCCGAAACCGACCTCGACATCGCCCGGTTCCCGTTCGCCCACCTCGACAAGTCCATTATTCTAGGCGAGACCAAAGGCTTTGTCCAGATCGTCTCGCTCCGAGGCAGCGGCGTGATTCTAGGCGCACAAATTGCCGGGGCATCGGCAGGCGGCCTCATCAACGAGCTATGTCTCGCCATGCGGGCAAACCTGCCGGTCTCGATGATCGCGCAGACCATGCACGCTTACCCGACCCTGCCTGAAGCGGTCGAAGCCGCCGCGCTGTCGTCGAGCCACGCGCCGCTCTCGCCGTGCATGGACTCCCTACACTCCCGCGAACAGTCTGCGTAGCCGCTTTACCTATGTTTAGGAGAATATTTATGGCAAGCCGCATCACGATTTATGGCAACCCCGTTCAGCCTGACGTTCGCCGCCTGCGCCGCGAAATGAACGTCCTGACAGTCGAGTACGGCCTGTCCGACCCGAAAAAAGACGCCCGCGCGGCCTCCCGCCTGCATTCCGAGCTTGGCCCGGAAACGCTTGCGCTGCCGATTGTGGAAGTCCAGCGCGGCGACGACCTGGGCAGCGTCTTTTTGTCCAATCCCGACGAGCCGACCCTCCGCCAGTGCCTCCACTCCGAAGGCATTTTGTCCGTCACAGCTTACTGGGTATAAGCAGGGTCCTGCAAAAAGCCACGGCATGAAGGGTTACACTTTGCAATCTGAGGGAACATTTTCAGTATTCCGCGGTCAAGGGGAATATCCCAAACGGGAAACAAAGGAAACAAGACCCATGAAGATAACATTGACAAAGGTTGTCACACTCGGCAGCCTGTGCGCCTTACTTGCAGGAACGGTAACAACTGCCTTCGCCCAGGACGACGGGCATCGTGACCAAAACGGCGACCAGGGCGGCTACAGCCAGCACCAATATGGCCAGGGCGGACAGTACGGCCAGCATCAGGACAGCGACTACCGCCGCTCCGACCAGTACCGCCACGCCAACCAGAATGAGCGACGCCGCTTGGACCGCCTGCACGCCGCCTACGCCCGCGCCGCCACTCACGGCAATTACGGCGCCGCCGAGCGTGCTCACCAGCACGCCCAGGCTATTCGCGCCCACATTCACGACCAGCACGGCGACCAGTCCCACAACGGCGATCACGGCCAGTATCAGGGCGGCGGCCAGCATCAGGGTGATCACGGACAGTATCAAGGCGGCGATCATCAGGACAACCAGGGTCAGGGCGATCAGCATCAGCACGGCAACAACTAGCCGTTAGTCCCATCGTTCACGGAGCAGTTGCACCCGGCGGAGCCGCTGCACCCGGCGGCGGGGGCTTTTACGCCGCCCGGCAATATCAGGTATACTCTCATATGCCTGATACTTTGCCTGCCTGCACGCTCTGCCCGCCGACACGCGGCGTTATCCTTTCAAACGATTACTGGACCTTAGTCCTGAATGACAATCAGGCGACCTTGGGCCGTGTCTTCTTTGCGCTCAACCGCCACGAGACCGATGTCGCCGCGCTTACCGACGCCGAAACAGTGTCGCTGTGGGCCTTCGTGCGCGAAACTAAAGCAGCCCTCTCAGTGCTGTTCGCCCCCGACCACTTCAACTATCTGTTCCTGATGAACCTGACCCCGCACGTTCACTTTCACATCTTCCCGCGCTACGCCGGGCCGCGTGAGCTTGCCGGGCAAGTGTTCACTGACAGCAGTTATGGGGACCATTACGACCCCGCCGAAAGCCGCGCTTTGAGTGCTGACGCCGAAGAACAGCTCCTTGCCGCCGTTCGCCATGCCCTGACACAGCCGTCGTCCGGGAGCGTGCTATGATTGCTTCCCTGCGCGGCCTACTCGCTCACGCCGAAGCCACGGCGGTCATTTTGGATGTCGGCGGCGTCGGCTACAAAGTCAACGTCCCGGCCTCCATTCACGGCTTCCTGCCTGCCGTCGGCGAAAGCGTCTTTCTGCACATCCACTTCCATATGCGGGCCGAAGAGATTTCGTTGTTCGGCTTTCTGACCCCCGACGACCAGAAAGTCTTCGAGCTGCTGCTGTCCGTCACCGGCATTGGTCCGAAAGTCGCCCTGTCTATTTTGTCCGCGATGGAAGCCGAAGCGCTCGCCCGCACAGTCGCCGCCGAAGACACCCGTGTCTTAATCCGCATTCCCGGCCTCGGCCTCAAAACCGCCCAGCGGCTGGTACTGGAGCTGCGCGACAAGCTCGCAAACTTAGCTTTTGAGCGCAAAGTGGATGCCATTCAAGCCAAGTCCGTCAAACCCACTGCCGACGACATCTTCGACGACGTAGTCGAGGGCCTGATAACCCTGGGCTACAACCGCAACGCCGCCCGCACCGCCGCCGATAAAGCCCTCAAAGAAATTGAAGACAAGACCAACATGGACGCCGCCCTCCGCGCCTCCCTGAACATCCTGACGGGCAGCGGGGGCAAGGGGTAAAGAGGTAGGAGAAGCGTGGCAAGAAGAACGCGGCAAGAAGAACGCGGCAATAAATTGCGACGCTGTGGGGCGCAGACGCCTAATGTCCGCCTTCGCGGACAAAGAATAGGATCATGACGAATTTCTTGTACCCGCGCAGGCGGTTACTAGGCGCTTCGCCCCACAGCGTAGGATTTCAAGCCCACGCTTGATACGCCTGCGTAGCATTAACTATGGAAATGAAGCCAAACTTCGTCGTCTGCATCAAAAACGACGGCTACACGGTGTCTTTGGAGCGGCATAAGATTTATCGTGTGCTTCCCGATGAAGAAGCGCCGGAAGACCATGAATTGCGGGTCGTAGATGAGTCCGGCGAGGATTACTTGTTTCCTAGAAACTGGTTTATGCTTGTTGAATTGCCTGAAACGCTCAAGAAGTCTCTGCTTGCGGCTTAGATTGTGTGTGTTTTAGGAAGATGAACTATATAGCACTGGGCGACTCTATCAGCATTGACGACTACACGGGCATCGCGCGGGGCGGCGCAGTCAGCCAGTTTGCCCGGCTCCTCGGCGCGGACTTCCAAACCCTGGCCCGTGACGGCCGCACGACCGCCGGGGTCTTAGAAGCGTGGAACGAAATCACGCTGAAACCCGATGTCGTCACGCTGACTGCCGGCGGCAACGATTTCCTGCAAGGCGTTTGGCAGGTGGTCAACACGTCCGCCGGCTGGGGCGCAGTCTCGGCACAGCCGCTGGCGAACCTTGAAGAGATCGCCCTGCGGCTAAAGCCGTTCGCCTGCCCCGTCCTCCTCAACACCATCTATGACCCGACCGACGGCGACAACTCGCTTCTCGGCGCGTTCGACCTGGCAGCCGATACAGCGGAGCAGGCGCGAACTGCCTTCAACGCCCTCAACAACGGCATCCGCGCCCTCGCCGCCCGGCGCGGCTTCCTGCTGTCCGACCTAGAAACCCTCTTTCACGGCCACGGCGCCCTGTCCGCCGACCCGTGGATCGTCAGCCACATCGAGCCGGGCCTCGCCGGCGCGACAGCGATTGCAAAAGAGTGGTACAGATTATTTGCAGGGCAATAAAGCAATGGCCGACGAAGAAAACGAACGCAAAACTGCGTTGATGAAATCGATCACTGCCGCCTTTCTGGATGTCGAGCGCGGCAGCGGTGTCTCGCTCCATGAAGCCGATGTCATTGATGACTATGGATCTAATGAAGAGCGGGCTGCGGCCCGATTACTTGACCCAGAAGAACGCTGGCAAGACGTTCCCGAAATCGAAATTGCGAGGCATCACTCCAGGATCAGCTTTCTTGATGCTGAGGGTTTTTGCTATTACGCGCCCGCTTATATGCTCTGGGCCTTGAAATATCATAAAACCCCAGGTTCGGCATCTGATTTTGTTTTCCATGCTTTTAACCCACGGCCAAATACAGACTTGCACAAGTACAAGATGGATCGCTTCGCACTCTTCACCATGAAGCAGAGCCAGGCGATTTGCGGCTTTTTTCAGTTCATAAAGGAGTATGGAGAAGACAGCTTCGATAAAGATGACGCGACCGAGGCATTGACTGGATATTGGGGTCAATTTTGCAATGTCTAATGTTGACAGGGTACACTACAGTTATGACCGAACGGATGATCTCTCCGCAATCTGGCGATGATGACCGCGATGAGTATTCACTGCGGCCTAAGCGCCTGCGTGAGTTTATCGGGCAGCCGAAGATTAAAGAGAGCTTAAGCATTTTTATGACGGCGGCGCAGCGGCGCGGCGAGGCTTTGGACCATGTGCTGCTGCACGGACCGCCGGGGCTAGGCAAGACGAGCCTGTCGCTGATTATTGCGAATGAAATGGGCGCGGCGCTGCGGGCGACTTCGGGACCGGCGATTGAGCGGCCCGGCGATCTCGTGGCGATCTTGACCAATCTTGAAGCGGGTAGCGTTTTGTTTTTAGACGAAATTCATAGACTGTCGCGGCCTGTCGAAGAAATACTTTACTCGGCGATGGAAGATTACCAAGTAGATATTGTCATCGGGCAGGGGCCGTCGGCGCGGACGGTGAAGCTGGACGTGCAGCCGTTTACCCTGGTCGGCGCGACCACGCGGTCGGGGATGCTGTCGTCGCCACTGCGCGATAGATTTGGCATTCAGCACACGTTTGAGTTCTACACGCCGGAAGATCTGGTGGAGATTATCACGCGCTCGGCGGCAATCCTGGAAGTGAATATGGACTTAGACGGGGCGGGGGAGCTGGCCCGGCGGTCGCGGGGGACGCCGCGCATCGCAAACCGGCTGCTGAAGCGGGTGCGGGACTTTGCCCAGGTCAAGGCCGACGGCCATATCAGCCGGGAAGTGGCGTCGGCGGCGCTCGCCATGCTGGAAGTGGACGCTTCAGGCTTAGATGAGTTCGACCGGCGGCTGCTCCGAATCCTGATTGAGAAGTTCGGCGGCGGGCCGGTCGGGGTGGAGACGATGGCGGCGGCGATGTCCGAGGAGCGCGACACGCTCGAAGATGTCTACGAGCCGTACCTGATGCAGATGGGCTTTTTGCAGCGCACCCCGCGCGGGCGGGTTGCGACACGGCGGGCGTGGGAACATCTCGGCCTGACCCCGCCGCCGTCTGCGCTGGGGCAAGGGACGCTGCTGTAGCCGCTCTCACAGAAGATGCTGATGTTTGGCGCTCACTCTATACAGGGTAAGTTTTCCGGTATCACTTCCGGTGATGCTACCGGGGGCATCTTAGGATACACCCTTTTGTGCCGAGGATTACATTGCACGACCTGCTCGACCAATTTGAGATTACCGCCCACCCGCAGCATGCCGGCCCGGCCCGCGAGCGTGTTCGAAACGCCGCCCGCGCCGCCGGGTTTACGGCGCTGGATCTCGCCGACATTGAGATCGCGGTCGGCGAGGCGGTGACGAACGCCATTCTGTACGGCTCTCCCAGCGCGGAAAGCCGGGTCATGCTGGCCTATGGGACGGTTGGGCCAAGCTTCGTGATCAAAGTCCATGACGAAGGCAATGGCTTCGATCCCGGTGCCGTGAAGCTCGAAGAAGATACCGACGCCCTCGGCGGACGCGGCATCCGTCTGATGCGGGCGCTTATGGACCAGGTAGACCTCCACTACGACGGGCGCGGCATGGTCGCCAGCCTGCACAAAAAGCTTCCCCGCAAAGCCGCCTAAGCTCGCGTTAGCAGCAGGTTGGTTGCATGTGAGGGCGAACATAAGGTTCGCTCCCCACGCTCCCGGTTCCGTAGGGGCGAACCTTGTGTTTGCCCTTTTTCCCTGTTCGCATTTCCCTGTTCGCATTTTATCTGCAATCGCCCTGCTCTTGGCGGTTCCCCTCTTGACATCGTCCCGCTCTTTCGCTACAATAGTCATGTACTTCTGTGATGAAAGACCCCACGCCTGCCGCTTTGCGGCTCACCGATTTTGATTATGACCTTCCCGCCCAGCGGATCGCGCAGACGCCGCTGACCCCGCGCGACCGCTCTCGCCTGCTGGTGCTGGGCCGCGCCGACGGCGCAATCATGCACAAGCAGTTCTCCGACCTGCCGGCTTACCTGCGGGCGGGCGATGTGCTGGTCATCAACGACACGCGGGTGACGGCGCAGCGGCTGTTCGGAGCGCGAACCGGACATCCTGAAGAAAGCGTTGAGACGTTTCTGACCCACCGCGTCGCCGACGGGCTTTGGTCGGCGCTGGTGCGTCCCGGCAAAAAGCTCCTGCCGGGTGTCCAAGTTGAGTTCGGCAACGGCCTTTCTGCCGAAGTCGTCGAGCGCACCGATGACCGGGGCGGGCGGCTGCTGCAATTCACAGCCCCGGCGGGCGTGTTTGTCGAAGACGCGATTGCCGCGCACTCGCAGGCCCCTCTGCCGCCCTACATCGGAACGCGGCTGCCGCCGGAGCAGCGGGAGCGCTACCAGACCGTCTACGCCGACACCGGCGGCTCGGCGGCAGCCCCGACCGCCGGCCTGCACTTTACGCCGGAGCTTCTGGCCCGTATCGAAGCGATAGGCGTCCAGATCGCCCGCGTCACCCTCCATGTCGGCCTCGGCACGTTCCGGCCTATCGAGGCCGACGACATTTCCGCTCACCAGATGCATTCCGAGCGGGTCACAGTCAGCCCCGAAGCCGCCGAAATCGTCAACCGCGCGAAGGGCCGGATTGTCGCGGTCGGCACCACGTCCGCCCGGACCCTCGAAAGCGCGGCGGTTGCCCCGCGCCGAATTCAGCCCATTGCCGACGGCGAAACGTCTCTGTATGTCACGCCGGGCTACGAGTTCCAAATTGTTGACGCACTGGTCACAAACTTCCATATGCCGCGCTCGACGCTGCTTCTCCTGGTCAGCGCTTTGGCCGGGACCGAAGCCATCCGCCGTGCTTATGCCGAAGCGCTCCGGCAAGAATACCGCTTTCTCTCCTTCGGCGACGCCATGCTGATTATCTAAAGGCTGCTCTGAGGGGCTATTCTATGCGTGTCGGCATCTTTTCGGAAAGCTACCCGCCGCTGATTAACGGCGTCAGCACCTCGGTCCAGACCCTGACGGCCCAGCTTGAGTCGGCGGGGCATGACGTGTTCGTCTTCACATCCCATTACCCGCACTACACCGACGAGCGCTCCGGCGTCTATCGTTACCCATCGGTGAACGCCCTAGTCGAGCCGGATTACGTCGTCCCTGTGCCCCTCTCGCCGCGCATCACCTACGCGATCAGGACGCTGAAGCTGGATATTGTCCATTCTCAGTCGCCGTTCTTTTTAGGGTTGGTGGCCCGCCGTTCGGCCCGCGCCCTGAACCTGCCCCATGTTGCGACAAACCACACGCTTTACACCGAGTACGCCCATTACCTGCCGCTGCCGACTGTCGGCGCTACCCGGCATCTGCTGGTGCGCTGGATGCGCCGGTTTTATAACTCCTGCGACCATGTGCTGGCCCCCTCGGCGCTGACGAGATCCGTTTTGACCGACCGCTGCGGAGTGAAAACGCCGGTCTCGGTCGTGCCGACCGCTATTCCTGCCCCGCCGTATGTGCTGGCACGTCCCGCCGGAACCCGGCAGGAGTTCGGCCTGCCGCCCGATGCCCGAATTCTGCTGTATGTCGGACGCCTTGCCCCGGAGAAGAACTTGGAGCTGCTGCTGCGGACGTTCGCGCTGATTGCCGCAAAGACCACCGATACCTATCTGGTGCTGGCCGGCTCCGGCAAAAGCCGCCGTATTTTGGAAAGCCAAGCCCGCGCTCTCGGCATTCATCGCCGCACCCGGTTTGCCGGCTTTTTGGGCCGGACCAAGCTCGACCCGCTGTATCAGGCGTCCGACATCTTTCTGTTCCCCTCGAAGACTGAAACGCAGGGTCTCGCGGTCGGCGAAGCGCTGGCTGCCGGCTTGCCGTGCCTCGTCGTGAACGCAGGCGGCGCTCCCGAAGCGATCCGCGACGATGTGGACGGATATTTAGTGGAAGACCGGGCCGATGCCATGGCCGCACATGCGCTGGAACTCTTGGGCAACCCGGTCCGGCGCCGGGCAATGGCCGAGGAAGCCAAGCGCGGCGCAGTATCTCGTATCCCGGAAGCCGTCGGCGGCCGCATCATTCGGATCTATGAGGAGCTAATCGCCGCGCGTCAGGATGGGGAACCGCGAAGGCAGCCGCGTGAGGGTGATCGGAGCGGGTTGGGGGAATAAGAAAGGGCAGGAAAAGAACCCGGCATTAAAATGCCGGGTTCTTTTCTGCTGGGTTCTTGTCTTTATCGCTGGCGTCTTAGATATGACGCCGGGATACGCATCTCTTCGCGGTACTTGACGACCGTGCGGCGGGCGACGCTCATGCCGCGTGCGTTCAGCACGTCCACAATAGACTGGTCGCTGAGAGGCGCTTCGGCGGCCTCCTCGGCGACAAGCGCGGCAATCGTGCCTTTGATGGTGACGGCATTCTCAAAGAAAATATCGAACGAGACGACTTCCTGGGTCGGAAGCTGGACATACTTATAGAGCAGGGCGCGGCTGACCGTGGACTCGTGCATTTCCACCATCTTCGCCAGGCGGGTGCGGGTCAGCGGGCGCAGGAACGCCCGCTGGCCGGTCTCTAAAAATCCCTGCTGGCACTCGATCAGCGTCTGGGTGATCTTCTGGATCGTCCGGCGGCGCTGCTGCAAGTTCTTCAAAAACATGCCGGCCCGCTCAACATACGCGACCACATGCTTCTGGTGATCGGTAGACAATGCAGCTTCCCCGCTCCGAATGGCATCATACAGGCTGCGGTAATAAGGGTTGATCTGGAGCGATGTGTTATCAAAGCCCAGCACGTCCACCGTGAAGCCGATGCCGGCGCTGCGCTTGATGAGGACATCGGCCCGAATGCTCCGGCTTTGGCCGTTCTGCGTGTGGTCCCACGGCACACGAAATCCGGCAGCAGGGTTTGGCTTAAGCTGCTGAATGAATGCAACAGCGGCTTCAACCCGCTTGGGGAGAACATTCAAGCGGCGAGCCAGGGCCGAATACCGATGCTGAATGAGGCTGTCCCAGTGGTCGGTGAGAATTTGGAACGCCAGCGGGTCCAACGCCTTACCCTCGCCGGCTTCCTCGCGCAGGTGCCGCATTTGCAGCAGCAGGCACTCCCGCAGGTCGCGAGCGCCGATGCCCGGCGGGTCGCAGGCTTGCAGGCGCTCGATGCCCTGGGTGATCAGCGAGCAGGGGATTCTTAGGACCGCGCAGGCTTCGTCAATGTCAATCTGCAAGTAGCCGCGACTGTCGAGGCTGTCTACTAGATACTCCGCGACTAAGACCTCTGCGGGATTTTCAGCCGTCGCTCGCAGGTACAGCAAAATCTCGTCGCCGAGGGTGGTCTGGGCGCGAGCGAGAATGAGCGGGTCGAACTCGCCGCCGTCGCCGCTGCCTTCCTCACCGCTGTACTGGCCGAATTCGTTCTCTGCCCGTGCTGACAAGCGCTCTTCTTCGGCAGTCTCCTCGCCCCGTGCGGCGGCGATGGCCTGGCTGTCGGCGAGTGACGGTCCGGCGTCACTGTCTTCAATCGTGTTCAGGCCGACAAAGGCAGTTTCGGAGGCAGATGAGCTGCGGCTGAAGGGGCAGTGGGCGCAGGCGCCGATCCGGCTGCCGGGACATAGGCGGCAGCCGGCCTCCGCCGGGACGTCCCGGCCTTCGTCTAGGACATCCAGAGCCGGGTTTTCCTGCTGTTCCTGCTCAATGATCTGCTGCAGCTCCAGCGTCGAGCATTGCAGCAGAGTATTGGCCTGGATCAGATGCGGCGCCAGCTTTTGGGCCTGGACCTGACGCTGTTGATTCTCCTGTCGTAGCTGCACGGGTGCGGATGCCTCTTACGGTGTTTTCCGTTCTTCTGTCTCTAGTATCGGCAGAACGGGCGACTCAGCGCAGGGAAAGAAAATGCGCTTTTGTTATGATATTCCCTTCTAATTTACCCCAGTTACGCGGAACCATCTGTGCGTTGGGTCACAACAAGTCTGTGAATTACAGCTTCGTCTTGAAGTACTCGATGGTGTCCAAAATGCCGACTTCCAGGGGAACGCGCGGCTCCCAGCCGAGCAGGGTGCGGGCTTTGGTGATGTCCGGGCGGCGCTGCTTCGGGTCATCGGCGGTCGGCAGCGGAACGTAAGTGATTTCGCTCTTGCTGCCCGTGGCTTTTAGGATTTCTTCAGCAAATTGCAGCATGGTTCGCTCAACCGGGTTGCCGACGTTGATCGGGCCGGACTGATCCGACTGCGACAGCTTGTAAATGCCGTCGATCAAGTCCGACACATAGCAGAACGAGCGGGTCTGCCTGCCGTCGCCGAAGATCGTCAGCGGCTCGCCCCGCAATGCCTGCGAGATGAACGCGGGAACGACCCGGCCGTCGTTGATCCGCATCCGGGGTCCGTAGGTGTTGAAAATACGAACGATTTTGGCGTCCATGCCGAACTTGCGGCGGTAAGCGAATGTCACGGCTTCAGAGTAGCGCTTGGCTTCATCGTAGACGGCGCGGGTGCCGTGCGGGTTGACATTGCCGAAGTATTCTTCCGGCTGCGGGTGAACGGACGGGTCGCCGTAGACTTCGGACGTGGACGCCGTCAAAAACTTCGCCCCCTTTTGCCGGGCCAGCTCAAGTGTATTGTGGGTTCCCGCCGAGCCGACCAGCAGCGTTTCGAGCGGCAGTTCCAAATAGTCTACGGGGCTTGCGGGCGACGCAAAGTTGTACACATAATCAACATCGCCGTCAACCGTGTACGGCTGGATAATATCCTGCTGGACGTACTCGAAATTCGGATTGCCGTGCAGGTGCGCGATATTGTCCGTGCTGCCGGTGACGAGATTGTCCACGGCAACCACCGAATACCCTTCGGCGAGAAGCCGATCCGACAAATGTGATCCTAAAAAACCGGCCCCGCCGGTCACGACTGCTCGTGCCATTCGTTCTCCTTGTGTCTAAGTCCCGCTCGCGCTGAATCTGATCGCTGCTTGCGCTTGCAGGCAATTCCGTGTTACACTTGTATTCCGCCGAACTTAGGCGTAATCTTTCGGCGTCATTGTGCGTATTCAAGTATACTACACTTATGAGAACAAACCGGCGTGTCTTCAGCGTTTGCCTTGTGATTTTTGCGCCCCTGCTGACAGGCGTGTATTTAAGCGCGGCCTTGTCTGCCCCGCCTAAACCCGCCCCGGCGAAAGACGCTCCGGCCAACATCGGTTTGACCAGCACCGGGTTTTCGTTCACGCTGCCCGATCCGAAGCGCCCCGGCAGGCTGCTGTACGATCTGCGGGCGGCGTCGGCGACCGGCCAGTCGGCGGCGGACGGCTTTCACGGAACCCTGACGACGGTGTGGGCGAAGTTGTTCCAAAATGGAGTTCCGACGGCGATCTTGACCGCGCCCCGCGCGGTCGGCGGTACGGCGAGCAAGTCCACCGTCATCACGGGCACGGGCGGCGTCACCGTGAAGTCACTCACGCAGCCGGGGACAATTTTGACCGCCGACACGGTAGTTTGGTATGCGACGCTGAACAAAATGATCGCTACCGGCCATGTCCACTACCATGACGGCAAAACCGGCGCGACGATGACCGGCCCGCGTGCCGTCGGCGACACCCGCCTCAAGACGCTGACCATTTCCGCCGGGCATGGCACGGCGCGGTATTAGAGACATCACGAATGCAGAAAACCATCTACACCGGCCTGCTGGGAGCCACACTCTTCGCAGCCTCGCTTCTGCCTGGAACACTGGTCCAAAGCAGCACGTCTCAAAACACGGCGGCTCCTAAGATTGGCACCGTGAATGTAGACTTCGACAAAGCAGTGCTGAACCCGGAGCAGTGGCACTTGACGGGCCACGCGAAGATCACGTCGGAAGACTATGACCTGACCTCCGCTGACATCAAAGTGTTCTTCACGCCCGGCGCCAAGACCGGCTCGGGCCTGCGCGAAGCGGTCGCCGTCGGCGGGGCCGTGCCGGGTGCCCAAGTTGTCGCCCATATCCGCCAGCCCTTGCAAAGCGCGTCATACACGATCAACTCCGACCGGGCCGTCTACCAGCCCGACATCAGCCGTCCGAGCGGGGGAACGCTGAAGTTCACGGGCCATGTCAAAGTCATCACAAAGTCGGGCTTCCTCGCCGAGCCGTCTGTCTCGACCACCGACACGGCGACGATCTTGCTGGGCGTCGGCGCGGACTACCCGCAGGTCGAGACCGGGCCGGGCCATATCACGCTGACGCCGGCGCAGTAGGGAAGATGTCCCCCGGCCCCCAACAATGGGGGAGCCAGATTGAGTATGAACGGCGCCTCCGTTCCGTCTTGCTCCCCCATTATTGGGGGCTGGGGGGACTTTGAGAACATAAGCAACACCATGCCAATCTTAAGAGCCGAAGGGCTGCAAAAAACTTATAAATCGCGCAAAGTCGTCAGCGGCGTCTCGGTAGACATCGCGCCCGGCGAGATCGTCGGCCTTTTGGGGCCGAACGGCGCGGGCAAGACCACGTCGTTCTACATGATGGTCGGCTTGGTCAAGCCCGACGGCGGGCGGGTGCTTCTGGACGACAAGGACATCACGCGCCTGCCGATGTATAAGCGGGCGCAGGAGGGCATCGGCTATCTGGCCCAGGAGCCGAGCGCGTTCCGGGGACTGACTGCCGAGCAGAACATCATGCTGATCTTGGAAATGCTGCCGCTGACGAAAGCTGAGCGCACAGAGCGGCTGGAAGACCTGCTCCAAAGCTTGGACATGACCAAAAAGCGCGGCCTTGTTGCCGCCCGGCTGTCCGGCGGCGAGCGGCGGCGCATTGAAATCGCACGGGTGCTGGCGACCCGGCCTGCCTTTATTCTCCTGGATGAGCCGTTTACGGGCGTGGACCCGATTGCCATTGATGACTTGCAGCTCATCATCCGCGAGCTGAAAGGACGCGGCATCGGCATTCTGATCACCGACCACAATGTCCAAAAGCTGCTGGAAATCACCGACCGCGCCTACATCCTTTCGGAAGGGGAGGTGAAAACAGAGGGAACCGCCGACCAGCTTCTTTCCGACCCCATCGCCCAGAAATACTATTTGGGCCAGAACACGACCCTGGCGCTGCGGCGCGGGCCGGGAGGCACACTGACGCTATGAATGCGGTGCTGAACATTCTGCGTCCGAAGCTGCTGGATCGGCTGATCCTAAACGATCTTGTTCCCAAGCTGCTGATGAGCATTGCCTCCGCTTCCGCTCTGCTTCTGGTGCTGGGACCACTGCTTGCGGCCTCGCGTTTTCAAGCGGCGGGCATTCCCTGGTGGATCATCGCGAGGTTTATCGGCTGGGACTTTACGGCGTTTGTTCGGTACACCTTTCCCATGGGAATGCTGCTCGCGGCTTTGCTGGGTTTTGACCGGATTTCGCGGGACAGCGAAGGAGTCGCTTTATTCGCCGGCGGGATTTCCTTGTTTCGGATCATGGTTCCGGTGGTTGGGCTGGGGCTGCTGGTCAGCCTCGTCAACTACGCATTCAATGACCAAATCTCGTCCTATGCGGCCGCACGGGTTGCGGACTTCAACAACCATCGGCAGGACATTGTCGGCGAGACGACGAAGCCGTTCGACTTCGCGAACCGCCAAGACGGCAAGCTGCAAGTCACGGTGCATGTCGAACGCGGCTATGATGTTCAGGCAAAAGCGATGCGCGAGGTCACGATCACCGTTTACGGCAGCGATGGCCGTCCCGCCCAGGTCTTTTATGCGGATCGGGCTACCCCCTATGGGGGCGGTTACAAAGCGTGGACCCTGCACAACCCTACGGTGAGCAATCTCGGAACTTTCGGGGGCACAGCGCATTTCGCCACGCTCAACACAAACGAAATCAACAAAACGCCGGAGAACATCACATTCTTGCAGCGTGACCCGGAAACGCTGAACTTCCACGATCTGCGGCGGCAGATTGCCGAGCTGAAGGCAGGGGGCAGCGACAGCGCCGATGTCCGCAACGCCGAGGTCGGTCTCTGGTTCAAAGTCTCACTACCCTTCTCGTGCCTCATTTTTGCCATTGTCGGCGCTGTGCTGGGCCTGCGTTCGCCGCGCTCGGCCAAAGTCAGCGGCTTTGTTTGGGCGCTGCCGATTATGCTGGGCTATTATGTCATTTATACCAGTATGAGCAGCATCGCGATTGGGGGTAGTATCTCGCCGGTGCTGGCGGCCTGGCTGCCGAACATTTTAGGACTAGGCGTTGGGACAGGGCTGATTTGGGGAGCGGCGAAATAACATGGGTAAAGTAGAATAAGATGGGCGCGATTGTTTTTTTCGGGTTGATTTTGTTTGTCATGGGCGGGGTCACGGCCTACATGGGCGACCGTCTGGGCAGCTACATCGGCAAAAAGCGGCACTCGACGTTCGGGCTGCGGCCCCGCCACACGGCCATGCTGTGGACGGTCGTATCCGGCGGCGTCATCGCCGTCGGGACGCTGGCGCTGTTTGTCGCGCTGAACGACACGTTCAAGACCGCGCTGATACGCGGCCCGCAGCTTCTCGCGGCAAACAGCGATTTAGCGGGCCGGAACCGGACGCTGCTGCGCCGGAACACGGCGGCGGCGCGGCAGGCGGACCGCGACGGTGCGATCGCGCGTTCCGCCGAGGCGAAAGCGGCAGCGGCGCAGCAGACGCTGGCGGATGTGACCGGGCAGCTTGACCAGACGAAAACGATTCTAGGCCAAAGCCAAAGCGTTCTCGCCGAAAGCCGGACGACACTCGCCCGGCGGCAGGCGGCGCTGGCGGCGGCGCAGATCTGTCTTGCTTCGGCGCAGCGCGGCCTCGGCTCGACCCGCGCCGATCTGCATTCCGCCCAGAGGCAGGTGCGTCTGGCCTGGTCGGGCGTCCTGATCGCCAAGCGGCAGGCGTCGGCGGCGGAGCTTGAAGTCGTTCGGGCCGACAAAGCCGTGCTGAAGCTCGGCGTCATGCAGGACGCCATGAACGCGAAGTCTGCGCGGCTGGCGTCGCTCAATCAGGCGCAGGAAAACTTGCTGCAAGTCTCGCAGGGCCGGAGTGTGGTCTTTCAGCGCGACGAAGAGCTGGGCCGAACTGTTGTGTCTGCCCGGCAGGACCCAGCGGCGCTGCGGCGCGAGCTGTCGGTCTTTCTCGACCAGATTGAGCTGACCGCCCGCCGGCGCGGCGCGGGCGGCGAAGGCAGCGCTCCTGCGATTGCGCTACCCGCGCTGGCCGAGGCGTCCGGCATCCGCTATGCCGACACAACGTCGGCGCGAGAAACGGCGCTGGATGCCTTGTCACAAAATATCAGTGCTCAGAGCGGCCTCTTGCCAAGTATCGTAGTGGTCGCCGACGCCCGTTTTAACACGTTTCGAGGCGAGCCGGTCAAACTCGACCTTAAACCCTACGGCAACACGCTAATTTTCTCTCAAGGCGCGGTCATCGCACACGGCACAGTGAACGGCGCCGAGTCCGAGGACGAGATACTGAGGCATTTGCAGGCGTTTCTGACGGGCCAGGTCCGCACGGAAGCCTTGAAGCGCGGCATCATCCCGGCCCATGACCCGCAGACAGGAGCGTCGCTGGTGGGCCGGCCTATCGGCGGCGAGGTCTGGGTAGACCTCGTGAAGCAAATCCAGCAAGCCGGGCCGAACGCTGAAATCACGGCGTCGGTTGTCGAAGACACCTACAGCGGCGATTTGCTGCACCTTAAGTTCCAGGTGAGCCGGGGATGACCTACCGCACTGCTCCGTAACAAGTTACTTCGCGTAGTCCTTTCTAAAGGAAGGATGAGGAACAAAGGCAGCGGACTATATTCGCTTGTCCGTATCCTTCTTTTAGGAAGGACCCTGCGAAGCAAGGTGGTAGGTCTCTTGATCCTCCTCGCTATTGATCCCGGACGTGCCAAATGCGGTCTTGCCGTTGTGCAGGGGCCTAACCCTCCGCGCTGCTTGGAGCGCCGGGTCGTCGAAACGGAGCGGCTAACTCTTGCAGTCAGCGAAATCCTCAAGCGGCGCCCTGAAATCGAGCGCCTGCTGCTCGGCAATGCAACCCACAGTGCGACCCTGCGCCGGGCGCTGGCCGCCGCTTTTCCCTTGTTGCCCCTGGAAGTTGTGGACGAGTTCAATACTTCGGTCCGGGCCAAAGCGAGATTTATCTCCGAAAACCCTGCGCCCGGCTGGCGGCGACTGCTGCCACGCACTATGCGCTCCCCCGAAGTCCCTTATGACGATTATGCGGCGCTTTTGCTGGCCGAAGATTATTATGCGACTATTTTGGATAAATAAGCAAAACTTGTGAAACAAACCGCAAAAACGGTTGTCACACGAGTTGGGAACAGCCCCAAACCGCTGCATTCCTCTTTGCCGTTCTCCCAATGGTGGTGAGACGGCACGCATGGCCCTTCATCTTCGGCGCACCACACGCGGGATTGACTTCCGCGCCGGGACGCATCGCGACACGCAAGACAGTAAGCATCGGCGGCGGACTTTCAAGGCAACATGGATACTTGGGAGAACGGCGGCGGTAAATACGGTCAGCCTATCGCGCTCTGAGTTCAGGCAAGGGCGATCACGCGCGGCGGCGAAGACGAACTAAATGCGATTGCCCACACGCAGCAAACGCTGCCAGGAGAAACGCTCCATGAAGAAGTCTTTAGTGCTTCTCGCCGGAATCGGCATGGCCTTCATCGGCCTGCCCGCCGTTACCCACGCACAGGCCGCTTCCGGCCCGTTCGCGGACGTCCCGACCGACCACTGGGCCTACCAGTCGGTTGACACCCTTCAGAAAGCCGGCATCGTCATCGGTTACCCCGACGGCACCTACGGCGGCCGCCGCCCGATGACCCGCTACGAGTTCGCGGTCGCCATCGCCCGCCTGCTCGCTCAGATGAACAAGCCCTTTGATTCCAGCGGCCTTGAAGCCCAGATCGCCTCCAACAAAGCGGCGATTGACGCTCTCACTGCGCTGGTCAACGGCTTCCAAGGGGAACTGACCCGCCTCGGCGTAGATGTCGCCGCTGCCGATGCGCGTTTAGATGCGCTGGAAGCCCGCCTCAGCCGTGACGAAGGCATTCTCGGCGCGGTCAAGAACGAGCAGGACCGCCTTCGAGTCACGGGTGACTTCAATGTCATCGCGGAAGGCGATGCGTCCCGCCGCCGCAACGCCGCCGGAACCTACCTGCCGTTTCTGAACCAGAACGGCGTCTACCAGGGGCAGACCGGTACCCAGAACCGTCTGCTTGGATCGTCCGACGTTTATGAGGACATCCTGCTGCACCTGCGCGGCAAGCTGACCGACACGGCAACGGCAAACGTTGACCTTGACTTCGGCAACTATCTGAGCCAGGTCGGCAACACGGCGGCGTTCGGCGGCAACGGCTATTCGGCCGGCAGCCTTGCCCCGTCTTCCCTACGCCCCGGCACCTTGACCGCCGGCAACCAGTACGCCAACGTTTACAAAGCGTACCTCGATGCCGCCGTCAAGCTCGGACCGCTCGGCGGCGCAGAGCTGCTGGTGGGCCGCTTCGGCAACCAGTACACCAAGTACACGCTGAAGCAGGTGGATGCCGACATCTACACGAACCTGACCCAGACAGACTCCGGCGACATCATCGGTGACGGTGCGGGCATCAACCTCAAAATCGGTCCCGCAAAAGTGAATGCGTTCGCCGTTAAAATGAGCGCGGACCAGTTCTCCGAGCCTTACGGCGGCTCCGCCGCGACCGGCACCACGGGCGTTGCGGGCAACCCGTTCAACCCAATTCGCAGCGCGGCTGCCCAGACCCGCCCCGGCGGCCTGATCACCGCGAACCATGCCGCCGCTCTTGACCAAGGCTACGGCGTCCGGGCCACTCTCGGCGCACCGGAAGCCGCCACTCTAGGCTTCACCCTGGAGCAGTTCGGCCTGTCCAATGCCTCGCTGACGACCCCCGGCGCCAACAACGGTCTTGGCCTTAACACGACTGACGGCATCACCGATCCGAATGCCACGGGAAACAACTCGCAGTTTAACCGCCTGACCGTCTACGGAGCTGACTTCAACGGTGCACTGCCGTTTGGCCTGCCGGGCGTCAAAAAGGGCGGCCTGCTGGTGGATGCTTCCTATACGGTCTCCGCGCAGGGCTTCAACCAGGGCTTCAACAACGTCGGCAACGGCTTCCGCTACCAGTCTACAGACGATCAGATTGGCGCGGCGTTCGGCGGTCTTTCCCTCAAGGGCGGCTACCAGTATATCGGACCGGATTTCTCCGCTCCCGGCTACTGGGGACGTGTCGGCGCTTGGACCAATCCGACCAACGTGCGCGGCCCAGTCGTGTCGGCGAAGTTCGCCTTCACGCCCAAGCTGAGCCTGCTTGCGGATTACGAGCAGTACAAAGCGGCTTATGGCACCAACAAGAACGGGACGTTTGTCAACTCCCCGCTCCAGCAGGGCGACCATTTGAACCGCTACCAGGTCGGCTTCAACTACGGCCTGAGCAGCGCGTATGGCGTGGACCTCGGCTACGAGGATGTTAAGTACGAGCTGAACAACCGCAACGGCCTGCTGGCCGCCGCCGGGTCGCCGCATGAGACTTACGTCAACATCGGCCTCGGCCACACGATCAGCGGCAATGCCAGCATCAAGCTGCTTTACCAGATCGTCCACTACGACGACAAGGGCACCGGCTTTGATACGACTGCGAATGGCGGCAAGGAAGACGGCGGCATCGCCGTCGGCCAGTTCCAGCTCAAGTTCTAAGTCTGCTTAGAAATGCTTCTGCATTCGGTTCTTCTTTCTGTGTAGCGAGAAGAGCCGGACAGCGCAAAACCCCCAAAGAGAAATCTTCGGGGGTTCTTTTTTGTGCTGGCAAAAATGAAGTGCAATGCCGTGAAGCGCGAGGCCGTAAACGGCGTCGCTGGGGAGCGCAGATGCTAAGGTCCCGCCTTCGCGGGACAAGAACAAATCTCTCATTCACATCTTCCGCCACGCAGGTGGCGGCTTGGCGTCTCGCCCCCCCGGCGAGGGCATTTATGCCCTCGTTTTACTCCTCCGTCTTCTCTGTCCTTTGCGCCGCTTCCGGCACAAGTCCTGCGCCGCTTCCGGCCAGTCGGGATACTGAAACTCAAACCCGTTTTGCAGCAGTCGGGTCGGCACAACGTGCCGGCTTTTCAGCACCAACTCTGTTTCCAACTGCATCAGCCGCGTCCCGACTTCCAGCATCCACTCGGATGCCGGCAGGCCGAGCTTTGTGCCCCACGCTTCGCGCAGCTCCCGCAAAAAGTCAGCGTTCGGCAGCGGGCTGGGGGAAGCAATGTTGACTGCGCCTGTCCTCTCATGCGCGATCAGCCAGTCCATCGCCCGCACAAAATCCTCGCCGTGTATCCACGACAAATACTGCCGTCCGCTACGGTACCCTGACGCTGACAGTCTGCGTGGCTTTGTTGCCGGCCTGGTCCAAAGCCTGGACTTCAATCTTGTGCAAGCCGGAAGACAGGACGGGCAGCGTCAGCGTCCACGGCTCGCTAGTCGAGTCGAACAGGCCGTCATCGGCGGAGGCGGCGACGGCATCGCCGCCGTCCGTCTTGGCTTGAACGGCCTGAACAAAGGCAAGCTTCGTCTGGGCGATCCCGTGCAGCGTGACGGTCTTGTCGGCATTGACAATCGGAGCGCCAAGCGTGAGCGTCGGCAAAGCGTTCGCGATCAGGAACGGCGATGAAATAGCTTTGGCGGTGAGCGCTCCGACCGGGTTGCTGGGCTTGTCGCTGGCGATGACTTCAATCTGGTACAGGCCGTCGGGCAGCGTCGTCGTGTCCCACGAGTAGGACGTTTCTTTGAGGTCCTGGGCGGACTTTGCAGGCGTCGGCGCGGCGGCTGCACCGTTCGCGGCGATCTGCGCTTTGACCAGCGCCTGCACACTCGCCGGGGCGTTTTTGAGGGATACCAGCGCGGCAGGGGCAGCCGCCGGAGCCGTCTTGGTTTTCGTCTGTGCTTTAAGCTGGGCGCTGGCCGTGATCGGGTGCCAGGTCTTGCCGCTGTCCGCCGAGTAAGAAACATCGTAGGAAAGCGTGTCTTTGTCGGGGTCGGACGCGACCCAGTTCAGGGTCGTTGTTTTAGAGACGGCATCCCCGGCGGCGGGTTTGGCGAGGCTGACTGTCGGCGCTTGGTTGCGCGGCAGGTAGTAGACGGAGACGCCGCTGAGTTTCGGGGCTGCGCCTGTCCCAGTGAACCGGGCCTGGTACTGCAAGTAGCGAGCCGGCGGGGATGTGACTGTTGTGCCGCTGTTCTGGGTGTACGGGGCGGACCAGGCGCTCCACGAAGGGTCGGGGCGGGGAACCTCGCCGGAGCGTGTCTCCAAAGTGATGCTGCCGCTGCCCGGCGTGTCGGCTCGCCAGGCAAGCGTTCCCCACCGCGCCTGCCGCCCGGCGTCATGCACGGTGCTTTGGAACAGACCCGACGTGCCGCCGCTGCCCGGTGCGCCGAGCGTGTAGACGCTGCCGCCGGTTCCCGTCCCGGCGTACAGCATTTGTGTCGCCGGGTCCACCGCCAGCGAGATAAACTGCGGGTCGGCGGCTGTTGTATAAGTTTGGACGCTATTATCCGGGTTAATCTTTGTGATTGTGCCGCCTGCCGCCGCGTAGACCGAGTCATCGCTGCCGGTTTTGAGGCTGGTGACGCCCGCGCCCGGCAGTCCCGCCAGCTTCTTCGTCGTGCCGTCGGGCGCGATTTTGTAGACATTGCCCGTCGCCGACGTTCCCGCGTAGACATTGCCCGCCGAGTCCGTCGTCAGCGCCGAGATATTCGGCTCTGTAGCATCATACAGCACCGTGCTTGTCGCGTTTTTCGGAAGCCGTGAGAACGCTGGCCCATCAAACACTTCGCTGCCATAACTAGGTACTATTTTGTAAACAATACCATTCGGCGAACTGCCTGCATAAATTGATCCCGTCTTGTCGGCAGTGAGCGAAAGAATGTTCGTTTCCGGCGAGGTGAAGAACGGCGCGGGTGTGTAGGCCGCTGGGGAAGTCGCAGCGAAGATTTCACTCAAAGCGTAGACTCGGCCCGTGCCGCCGCCGGTCGCGACATACAGTATGCCGCTGTTTTCAGCCAGTGCCGTGATATACTTCTCTTTTGCCGTAAAGACTTTGCTGCCTTTGCCGTCAGGCGTGACGCGAAAGACGAGGCCGTTGGGAGCAGTGCCGACGTACAGATTGCCGGTGCCGTCAAGCGATAAACACGTTGCTTCAAGTTCGCCGGTGCGAAAGAACGGTGCGACTTTGCCTGCCGCGTCCCTCTTGTAGACAATGCCGCTGTCGCCGGTGGCGAGATACACCCCGCCGTGGCCGTCGGGCTGGACGGCCCAGACGTAGTTTTCGCCGGTCTCGGCGGCTTTGGTCAGGGACGGCGACAGGCGCACGTCGCCGAGAGAGGAAACGGCGACATTTGTGAGCGTTCCCGCCGCAAAGTCAGCCTGCGTCGTCTGCCGCCAGATCGTCGGCAGGCGTCCGACGGGCTTGACGGTCGTTGGGGCAGGCGCAGGAGTATCGCTGTCGTCACCTGACGCCGTGCTGGTCGTTGTCGTTGTGCTGCTGGTCGTCGTGACGGTGGCGCTGGATGCGGACGGCTTGACGGCGGCGGCGGCCAGAGCCATGTTCCCATACGCCATGTCGCTGTCGTCAGCGGACAGCGGCGTCGCCGCCGAAGCGGAGGCGGCAGAGGTGCTGGTCGTGGTGGTTGTCGTGCTTGGCGCTGCCGCCGGGCGGGATAAGTCGGACACGTCCTTGCGCTGGACCGTGATGTTCAAAGTCTGGCTGCCGGAAACGAGGTACGGCACAGTCTCCGTCTGCTTCACTTCGTCGCGAGTCGCCCGGTAGCCGGTCGTGCGCGGGGACTGCATGACGGCGGACAGCGTCGGCGGCAGGCCGGACAGCTTTTCGCCCTGCACGATCACGGCGTTGGTCGGCAGGGTAAGCCGGGCGACAAGCTGATTGTTCTGCGGCTTCTCCTCAAAGTGCTTCACTAATTGCCCGACGTTCGCCGAGGGGTCGGACGGGGCCGATGACTGGCCGCCGCCGAGCAGCAGCGCCAGAATGCTTCCGCCCCCGCCTCCGCCGCTGCCGTCGTCGCCGCCCTGCACCGACAGCGGCAGCGTGCCGTCAGGCGTGGACTGAGGGATTTTGACCGCGATATACTGGGTGTAGCGCGGCTGCTTGTAGGGCTTCAGGACGACGCCGACCTGCACCGTGTCGCCGGGTGCAAACTTGGACTGGGTGACAAAGAGGTGGTCAATCTCCGCCGTGTCATGGCGGTTCTGGATCGTCACGGTCATGCTGACGCTGCGGACGGCCAGCGGATAAAACGAGTTTGACGACAGTAGGCCCATGAGGCTCGACAAGTCGCCGGTCGCGGCCTGGTCAATGGAGAGCGGATCAAAGTAGGTATTCGTGCGCTTGATGTGTCCGACTTCCTCCGCATCCACGTCCACTGAAACGGTCGCCATCGTATCGCCGGGATCGCCGTGGATCTGGTTAATCGCCGCGCCCGCAACCGCCGGGATAAACCGGCCTGTCAGCAGCGGGTGGTTGATGATCTGCACATGGAAGGTTTTACTTTTGTGAATGGACTCGTCGTTGACCGCAATAGTCATAGGAATCATTTGCGGCATTGGGCCGATGACGCCGCCGACCGAGAAGGGCCGGTCCTGGAAAATCCGCCCGACGGTCTTGATCGGCGAGCCGAGCTTGAACGAAGTCTGGTACGACGGATAAATGTCCACGACATAGGCGGTCGTGAGTGCGGCGTCAATCGGCCCTAAGTTCTGGAACGGATGACCGAACAGCAGCAGCCGGTTCCCATCGCGATAAGTGACAGTCCCCGTCGCGTTCGCATCGAAATCGCCCTGCACCAGTGCGACGCCGACCGCCGACCCCGGCACGAGGCTGGGGTTCTTCGCCAGCGGGTTCGTGTCTAGGCCGCTGCTCATGCCCGCCCCCGCCATGACGTGAAAATGGAAAGGGGCCAGGGCTGTGCCGAGCCGCGCCAGACTTTGGGAGTCCATGCCGCTGACCGAAAGCGGCATCTCGCTTTGAAAGTTGCTGCTGTCTAAATTCTTCGTCACGGCGGACGGCGCGGAAGCGCTGATGCTGGGCAGCTTCGCGGGCAGATCGGGACTCCACGCATCGAGCATGGCTTCAATCGGGGTTGCAAAGCCAATGGGGTCTTTGGCGAACTGATTGCCCAGTGAGATCGCGCCGACAAGCCGCCCATTAATATAAATCGGGCTGCCGCTCATGCCTTCCGCAATGCCGAGGCCGCGCGTCACCGGCGGGCCGCTGGTCGCCCGGAACATAATATAGTCTTTGCCTTCGTTAAACTTCGCCACGACGCCGAGTATCTCAATCCCGAACTTCTCAATCTTCGTGCCTTTGAAGACGGACAGGGCGTAGCCGGTCATGCCGGGCCGCAATTCCGAGACGCGCATGAACTTCTTGGAGTCCCACTTGAGCTGATGCCCTGGGGCGGGATGACTGATCGGCACAGGCGGGCGGGCATCGGCAGGAGAAACGGCAAGAAGCGCGGCGAGGGCGGCGGCGCTGAGGGTGAAACGGGCGCGTGAGTTCATTAACAATAGGCTTTCGTGGCGTTGGAATGAAGGCTGGGAAAACAAGAGAAAAAGATTTTCGGACCATGTGTTAAAACACACGGCTACACAGCGAAGACGCTACGAAGTACCGCTTCTGCACTGGCAGACCCGGAGGGCGCGGCACTGGAACAAAATCATCTGAACCCCGCGAAGCGGTGTTTTGTGGCGTCCGCGTCGTGTAGCCGTGTGTTTTAACACATGGTTCTATTAGCTACGCACTCCTGGCGTAGACTTGTTCCGGGTCAAACTGCGGCACGGTGATCGTTTGCCAGTCTTCGTCTTCCGCCGCCGCTTCCCGGAAGTAGCAGGTCGGATGGCCGGTGTGGCAGGTCGCGCCGATGGGCCGGGCCAGTACCAGAAGCGAGTCGTCGTTGCAGTTGACGCGCAGGGACACAAAGTTCAGCGTATTGCCGCTAGTTTCGCCTTTGGTCCACAGTTTCTGCCGGGAGCGGGTCCAGAACGTGACCAGCCCGGAGCGGAGCGTCTTTTCGAGTGCGTCGCGGTTCATAAAGCCGAGCATGAGAACGTCCTTCGTCTCGGCATCCTGCACGACGGCTGGGACAAGGCCACCGTCGGCCTTGTCCCAGCGGATTTGGTTGATAATTGTGGTCATAAGCTGTCTCCGAGGCCCGGTGGTCCGGCATTGAAACGCCGGGTGCTAAATCCAGTGCCTTACCAGCGCAACCGCTCCAACTGCCGCGAAGACCAGCAGTGGGGCGCAGCCGGTTCCCTGCGCGAATTGAAGCTGACCTTTGACATCGTGACGGGGATTAACGGCGGGCGGCGGCTGTGAGTAATCGGGAGCGGCGATCGCATACCGCTCCGGGTCCCGATTGCCCTGCCGGACATATAGGGCCGCGCCAGACTGGCTCGGCGGGTAATTGGAGGTCATCTGGAACAGCATCTCGCCGTCTTCCGTCGCGATCCGCCCGCCGTCCCAGCGCAGCCAGCTTGCCCCGGCTTCGTCGGTAAACCAGCGGACGGCGGCCCAGCCCGGCGGGGTCATTTCGTTGGTGACGGCTTCGGGGTACTTCATTTGCGGAGCCGCGCCGGAAAAATAGTAGGGGCCGATGTCGAGACGAGTAATGCCGGGGCCGTTTTCTTCTTCGGCGATCTGTAATTGGTATAGGAAGCCGGTCACGACCTGCTGGGTTTCGACATACGGCGCGGTGATTGAGGCCATCGTAAGGGCAGTCCTCCGGGTATACTCTGGGCGTGTGAGTGGGAATTTTGGTGCATTGTACCAGAATTGTGATTAGAAATGGACGGCAGACATGGCAGAAACGGCATTGACGGGGAAAACGGCGCTGATCACCGGGGCCGGCAGCGGCATCGGGCGCGAAGTCGCGCTGGAACTGGCCCGGCGCGGGGTCAGCGTCGCGCTGGCCGGACGCTCGGAAGCGAAGCTGACCGAAACGGCGGCGCAGATCGGCTATGAAGGCGGCGATGCGGTCACGATTGTCGCCGATGTCACCGACCCGGCCCAGGTGGAGCGGCTTGTCGCGGAAACGACGCGGGCATTTGACGGCCTTGACATACTCGTCAACAGCGCAGGCGTCGGCCTGATTAAGCCTTTGGAGACGACGACAGCGGCGGAAATGGACAGGCTTTTGGATACCAACGTCAAGGGCCTGATGCTGGTCACGCAGGCGGCCCTGCGCCCGATGATCGCCGGGGGAAAAGGCGGCCATGTGGTCAACCTCGCGGGCATTCTCGGCAAAGCAGCGATGGCGAATGCCAGTCTCTACTGCGCGTCCAAGTATGCCGTCACGGGCTTCTCGAAAGCCTTGCAGCTTGAAGTCAGCCGCAAGCACAGCATCAAAGTTTCGCTGCTATATCTTGGCGGCGTGGACAGCCCGTTTTGGGACACCCTAGACATGAAAGTGCAGCGCGACAAGATGCTGACCATCGCCGATGCCGCCGGAGCGGTTTTGACGGTTCTCACTCAGCCCGCAAATCTGGTCCTGGGCGAGTTCACGCTCCAGCCGGAGAGCCATCAGTTGTAAGAATGGCCCCCACCTACGCCGCAAGCAGCGGGGGTGGGGGCCAACCCGCCTACGCCGCAAGCCGCAGCCTTTTATCCTGGACGAAAGCCGGCGCATTATCTGCCGTCAGTGCCAGAAATGCTTCGACAACTTGGGGATCGAAATGGGTTCCCGCGCCTGCCGCGATATGGGCGCGGACCCGGTCCGGCGGCCATCCGGGTCGGTACGGGCGGTCGGAGCGCAGAGCATCCCACACGTCCACCACCGCAAAGAGGCGGGCGGGAAGCGGGATCTCTTCGCCGCGCAGTCGGTCCGGGTAGCCGGTGCCGTCCCATTTCTCGTGGTGGCAGTAAGGGATGGCGAGGGCGGGACGCAGGAACTCGATCGGGGACAGCATTTCGTAGGCGTAGACCGGATGGCGGCGCATGATCTCCCATTCGCCGTCGTCCAGCGGTCCCGGCTTCAGCAGGATTGCATCGGGAATGCCCATCTTGCCGATGTCATGCAGCAGCGCCCCGCGACGCACCTGGACGAGATCGGTGGACGGCAGGTCCATCGCCCGTGCGAGTGCCAGCGTCAGGTCTGTGACGCGGCGGCAGTGGCCTTCCGTTTCCTTGTCGCGCATGTCTAAAGCGCGGCTCCAGCCCTCGATCGTCGCGTCATACGCCCCTGTCAGCTCGGCGTTTAGGCCGATCACTTCGCGCGTCCGGTGCTCGACCCGCTGTTCAAGCTGGACATGAGAGCGCTGCAACGCTTCTTGAACCGTTTTAAGCTGAGTGATGTCCTCGGCGGAGCCTTCGTAAAACAGAGGCTCGCCGTCCGGCCCGCGCACAAGCTGGGCGTTTTCCCGGACATGGATTTTGCTGCCGTCCCGCCGCGCCCAGACTGCTTCCAGCCCGCGCACCCGGCCGTCGGACTCGATCCGCCGCCGGAACTCGTCGCGCTCGTAGTCCGTCCCGGTGCCTTCCGTTTCCAGGTTGCGGGCGGCCAGCGCTTCAAACGACTCAAACCCCAGCATCTCTAGCAGAGCGGAATTTGCCAGCAAAATTTGCCCGTCCGGGGTCGTCCGGTAAATGCCGTGGGCGGCGTTCTCAAAGACCATGCGGTACTGCTCTTCCCGCTCCCGCAGCCCCCGCTCGGTGCGCTGACGCGCCGTTTCCAGCCGCGCCGTGATTCGCAGCCCAATCGCAGCGATTGCCGCTGCCAGAAGACTGCCGCCGCCGATGGTGATCGCCTCGGACTGCCAAAACGAGAGGTGTGGAAGGAACACGGCTTTGATCGCCGTGCAGACAGTGAGGCCGAGCAGCATGAGGCAAGAGGCGCACCGCATGAGACAGACCGGGTTAATCGGCTGGGGGGAATTTTGCGCCGGCAGACATGAGTGATGAGCGGGGCCTTGCATATCCTTTTGTTTTCGGCAGGGACCAGCGTCCTCTTCAGGGGCAAATCTTGACTTCCCGCTCTGCCTTATGCTATAATCGCAGACAGTCTCTAAGACAAATACACACGAAACCCGCAAGTCGCACCGCCGTTATCTCTTTGCAGAAATCACCGGCGGTGAGGATCGCAACGAGAGGATTTCACCATGGCTTACGGTTCCCCCAGCAGCGGCGGCCCGCGCGGCGCCCGTCCCGGCGCCCCCGGCGGCCCGGCCGGCGCTCGCAAAAACCCACGCTTCAAGCGGCGCAAGGTTTCTTCGCTGACCATTAACAAAATCAAGACGGTGGACTACAAAAATGTCACCCTGCTTCGCACGTTCACCGACGACCGGGGCAAGATCGTTCCCCGTCGCCGCTCTGGCGCGACCGCCAAAGAGCAGCGCATGATCGCCGTCGCCATCAAACGCGCCCGCGAAATCGCCCTGCTGCCCTTTGTCAAAGATTAGGCAAACAAGAAAAAGCCTCGGCCTGATGGCCGGGGCATTTTTCTTGGCTATATATGCTACACTTGTAGTCATGTTTAAGCCGCTTTTTCTACTTTTCGCTTTTTGCTTTCTGCCCATCACGCCGAGCTTCGCGCACGGCTCGTTTGTCTACGTCACCAACTATGGCGATGGTACTGTTTCGCAGTTCCGGGCGGCGTCTGATGGCTCGTTGACCCCGCTTAACCCGCCGACAGTCAAAGCCTGGCCCCGTTGCCACAGCCTCGTCACCAATCCGACTGGACGCTACTTGTACGTTTTAAGCAGTCTGGATTTCAGCCGCCGCAACTGCTTGATTTCTCAATACCGTGTTGGAGGCGACGGCAGATTGAGATCGCTCTTTCCGCTGCATGTTGTTTTGCCTTCCGGTGCCGCGCCCTATCTGCTGTTCACAGAGCCAACGGGCCATTTTCTTTATGTGCTTGAGCGCGGCGGGATGCTGATTTGTCTTCGTGTCGGTACTGACGGTGCCTTGAAGCTCCTTGATCTTCCGGTTCAGGATGTTGGACTGCGCGGCAGCTTCGGCTATTCTGTTGCTTTTGATCGAGCGCATTCTACGTTTTACAGTTTAGGTGAGACACGGATGACAAATGCATTTCTCGGCTGGCTGGTTGCGTTCCACGTCACGAAAAATGGCATCCTTCATTCGGCGACACCCCTGCTCCCCAAGAATAAAACGCAGAAAGTTGAGGATTACGATCAGTCAAACTATTCGCTTCAAGCGGTGACTGCTAATCAAGGACGCTGGGTTTACCTGCTTTATGATTGGTATTCTTCGGACGAGCCAGGGCCAGTTTTGATGCAGTATAAAACCCATAAAGGCGGCCTGGTTCCCTTGACTCCTCCAAGAGTGCCGCTCGTTCCTGCGCCACAAGAAGCGGCATCTGATCCTTTCGGTGACTATCTTTATGTGATGGCGGCACAAAAACGCAGCGAGAGTGATCCTGTAACCAAAAACATGACGATTTTAGCGCGATACAAAATCGGACGCAGCGGCGCTTTAGGGCAGTTCCGTCAACAGACGCTTCCTGCTTCAAGCAGCCTATTCAGTCCAGTGTTCGATCCGTCAGGCCGCTTTCTGTACCTTCTGACAGGCAACGGCGTTCGTCCTTTCCGCACCCATGCCGACGGCGCTGTTTTTCCACTCGGAATGCGCTCGATACATGCCGGGCGTGAGCCATTGGAAATGATATACGTTGAGAATTGAGGCGCGAAAAAGCTGCCGTCCAGATGGACGGTGGCTTTTTTGGCTTGAGGCTACCGCTTCATACTGGGGATGTGTGTCGCCATTCGGTTCCAAACCGGCCGAAGGGCCTGCCCAGTACGCTGTCAGCGGCAGCTATCTGAAGTTTTCGTATCAGCTTGACGCTGCGAGCAGCTTGTCCAGCGTAATCGGCAGATCACGCATCCGGTGACCGATGGCATGATAAACCGCGTTTGCGATAGCGGGTGCGACGCCGCACAGTCCCAGTTCCGCGACTCCTTTGACGCCGAGCGGGTTCATCACCGTGTCCTCGCCGGGAACGAAAATTGCATCCATTCCAAGGACATCTGCACAGACTGGCACCAGGTACTCTGCCAGATTTGCGTTCATCACCCGGCCAAACTGCGGATCCCACTCCGCTTCTTCCAGCAGCGCCATGCCGATCCCGCCGACCATGCCGCCAAGGCACTGGCTGTGGGCAAGCTTCGGATTGACCACGCGGCCAATATCATAAGCGCCGATGATGCGCGGGACGCGCACCGTGCCGAAATCCGGGTCTACATGTACTTCTGCAAAGACAGCGCCAAAAGAGTAGGTAGAAAAAGTCTGCTTTTCTTCGCCCGGCTCGGCGCTCCCATTTGCATCCAGCCGGTCAAGACCTGCTCGGCGAAGCAGGCCCGCCGGGTCGGCAGCGTCGCCGGCCCGGCTTTGGGCCAGCTCGTCCAGCTTTGCTCGCAATGCTAAGCAGGCGGCGCGAACGGCGCTGCCGACGCTTGCCATGGTGGTCGAGCCGCCATGCTCCTGGGCTTTAGGGAGCGCCGTGTCGCCCAGCTCAAAGTGAACTCGGTCTGCCGGCAAGCCGAGCGCATCCGCTGCCACTTGGGTCATGGACGTATAGGTGCCGGGCCCCATGTCTGAGGTGGCGCTTCGAACAACGGCGGTCCCGTCCGGCAGCAGCGTGGCGGACGCCTGCGTCGGATAGCGCGGGGAAGGGTTCATGGCGGTCGCCATGCCCAGACCCACAAGGTCGCGCCCGGCACGCATCGAGCGCGGCTCAGGGGTGCGTTTATCCCAGCCGAAGCGTTCCGCCCCCAGCCGGTAACACTCGCGGAGCGCTTTGCTCGACCAGGGCAGGTCTTTCTTCGGGTCGCGCTCGGCGTAGTTTCTGAGACGCAGCTCTACCGGGTCAATCCGCAGCGCCGCCGCCAGTTCATCCATGGCGATTTCCTGAGCGAGCAGGCCGGTGGCGTGGCCCGGCCCGCGCATCGGCGTCGGCGTATTCGTGTTCATCTCGACCAGGCGATATGTGGTGCGCCGGTTCGAGCAGGCATAGGTCGTGGCCGGAACGTCCAGCGTCGCTTCCGCAAACTCCTCGTACAGCGAGGTCTGTCCCACCGCGTCCTGAACCAGTGCCGTGAGATGACCGTGATGGTCCGCGCCCAGCGCAACGTGCTGCTCCGTATGCGGGCGGAAGCCGATCGCGTGGTAAAGCTGCCGCCGGGTCAGTTCCAGCCGCACCGGACGCTTCGCTTGACGCGCTCCCAGGGCCGCCAGGGTCACATGCGGCCAGGTCCGAAGCGCCGAGCCGAACGCGCCCCCGATAAACGGATTGATGACCCGCACTGTCTCCGGGGGAATGCCGAAGACGCGGGCGATCTCATCACGCTCATTGTCTACCCACTGTGTTTTGCTCCACAGCGTTAGGTGATCAGCCTCCCAAAGCGCCACGGTCGCGTGCGGCTCCATCGCATTGTGGTGCTCACGCGGCTGCACATAGGTTTGGTCCACCCGGACCGCCGCCGATGCAAACGCGCCGAGGGGATCGCCCTGCGTCGACTCCGGCCCACGTTTGCGCCTCGCGGCGGCTTCCGAAGTAGGCCGGCTTCGCGCCGGGTCGAACCGGGTCTGCGGCGCCGAATGCTGCTCGTAGGTGACGCGAACGAGGGAAGCTGCGTATTCGGCCTGCGCCTGAGTTTTCGCCACTACTAACCCAATCGGCTGGCCGCTGAACTTTATGTCGGCGTCCTGAAGAACGCGGAGCTGGTCGCCGGAAACAGGCTCCACCGCCGGACGCTCCTGGGCAGGCAGGTAAGGCAGCTTGGGCGCATTGCGGTGGGTCAGCACCAGAACAACTCCGGGGGCCTGCTCGGCGGCGGCGGTTTCAATGTCAGTGATGCGTCCCGCCGGAATCGTGCTTTCCACAATCGCCGCGTAAGCAAGACCCGCGGGGGCGTATTCCGCCGCGTAAGTGGCACTGCCCGTCACTTTTGCCGGGCCCTCTACGCGGCTTAAAGGTGTGCCAATCGCCGCTGTTTTCAGATCTACGGTCATCCCAGACCTCCCGTTTCTTCCAGCCCGCGTGCGACGGTGCGCTGGATGAGCTTCGCTTTATAGGCATTCTGCCCGTGCGTCACGGCTCCCTCCGCTGCGAGATGCCCTGCTTTGCGGCAAAGCTCCCGGTCCAGCCGTTGCCCCTGCAAAGCCTGCTCGACCTGCGGCAGCCGCCACGGGGTCGTCGCGACCCCGCCGACGGCAACGCGCACATCACGCACGACGCTGTCTTCGCCGAGGTCAAGCGCCACGGCGACCGCCGCAACAGACCACTCAAAGCTCGCACGATCCCGCACTTTCAGATAGTGGGAGCGGCGTGCAGCCGCGCTCGGCGGGATTTCAATGGCAAGAATGAGCTCCCCCGGCTGAAGCTGCGTCTCGATCTGCGGCGTGTCGCCGGGAAGCCGGTGCAGGTCGGCGAGCGGGAGTGTGCGTTCTCCCTGTGGCCCGGCGAGATGGAGCCGGGCGTCCAGCACGAGAAGTGCGTTGGCGAAATCGCCGGCGTAAGTCGCAATGCAATGCTCGCTGGTTCCTAGAATTGCGAGCAAACGGTTCTGCCCCTTGAGCGCCGGGCATCCGCTGCCCGGTACGCGCTTGTTGCAGGGGGTGACCACATCGCGAAAGTAGCCGCAGCGGGTGCGCTGCAAGAGGTTTCCGCCTAATGTCGCGAGGTTCCGCACTTGGGGCGACGCGCTGGCAAGCAGAGACTCGGCGACCACCGGGAAATGCTCGCGTACACCGGCGTGCGCCGCCGCATCGCTCATGCGAACGAGAGCGCCAAGCCGGGCGCCTTCCGGTCCGGCCTCAATCGCGGCAAGCCCCGGCAGCGCCGTAATATCAACAATCCGGTCTGGGTTGCGGACACGCTCCTGCATGAGCTGTATCATGTCGGTGCCGCCGGCGAAATAGTCTGTGCCGGGTTCTTCGGCCCCGTCCGAGCGGTGCCGAGCGCCGCTGGCGACCGCTGCTTGGACGCTGCCGGCCTTCGTATAGTGAAAAGGGATCATGTGGGGGTGGTCCTTCCTGCGGCCTGCCCCACAGCAGCGACGATGTTGGTGTAGGCCCCGCAGCGGCAGAGATTGCCGCTCATCCATTCACGGACTTCCGCGTCTGTTCCGGCGTGTCCTTCCCGAATGCAGGCCACGGCGCTCATGATCTGTCCAGGCGTGCAGTAGCCGCATTGAAACCCGTCATGCTCGACAAAGGCCGCCTGCACCGGATGCAGCTCGCCGCCGTCCGCCAGTCCCTCGATTGTTTCAATGGGCTTGCCTTGCTGCATCACGGCAAGCGCCAGGCAGGATGGGACCCGGCGACCTTCGACAAGGACCGTGCAGGCCCCGCAGTGACCGAGGCCGCAGCCCTTTTTGCTGCCGGTCAGGTGGAGGTGATCCCGAAGGCAGTCCAGCAGGGTTGTATTGGCGTCAAGCGCCTCAAGCCGGTGCTGCCTACCGTTCACCGTAAGCGTGACTTTCATGCTGCGCTGCGGGTCGGGCGCCGGTTCCGCTGCCGCACCTGAACTTGGCTCTGCAAGCTCAACCCCGATGATTGCACCGCCACCGAGGGCAATGGAAGCTTTAATAAAAGCTCGCCGCGTCAGTTCCCGTTCGTCCATCGTGTTGTCGCTCCTTATTCACGACCAGGGACAGGCACATCGTAGCCGTTCAGTAGAACGGAAATAAAGCAGTAAAAGCCGACCAAATAAATCAGCTCCGCCGCTCCCTGCTCCCCAAAAGCGGCGGTCGCCGCTTGGTAAGTGGACTCTGGAAGCTGTGCCCCGCGCGTCAGTGCAAAGGCGGCATCAAAGGCGATGCCTTCGGCTTCCGTCAGATCCCCCGGACGGGACCCCGCTACAAGACTGGCGATCTGCGGCTTGGAGAGGCCCGCGCTTTCCCCGACAAATTCGTGAGCATAAATCTCGTAGCGCGAGCTGAACCGGGCGCCTGTGACGAGAATGACCAGCTCATGCACCGGCTTCGGCAGGGTAGAGTGTTCGGCCAGCGCCGTGTTCATCCCCCAAGCGGCGTCGCCAAACTGGGGAAAGTGCAGCATGGGATTATAGGGTCCCACGAGCGCCCCATCATTTTGGGCGGTCACGAAGCCGCGCTGCTTGCCGCTCGTGAATGCTTGAATGCGCTCAAATAAAGGCTTTTGGACGCCATCAAGTTCTGAAGGCGCTATCGGTTCAAGTCTCATCGTGTTTCTTCCTTTCCTACGTTCTCTAAAGCGGTAGTGCCCGGCTTTGCGTCGGCTGTGCGTCAGTGAACTGCGCCACATCAGCCATCACCTGCGGAGTTTCCGGCGAACGGAGCGCAGCATCCATTGCCGCTCGGCTTTGAAACACGCACACGCAGAGTGCAATTATTCCCGCGCCGCTGCCGGCGGGAAAGAAGGCTGTGGCGCTTTCCAGTCCGTGCGGCCCCCACGCTTTTAAAACCAGCGGCAAGTGGTTCGCGACATAGTAGTCGCGATCAAAGCGCGTGCCGGCAGCGCCCGCATAAGTGACGAACATCGTTTCCATGTTATTCCCCTATAATTTTTGTGAATTGGTATGGGCCGCTAGCCATTGCAGAACAGGCTGAAGAGCCTGATCGGAGTTCTTCTCATAAATCAAGCCATGCCCATTGCCGTAAACGCCGTAGTCAGGCAGGTGCAGAAGCTCGGCGGCTGCGCCCGCCGTGTGGAGGAAGTCCACAATAGCGGGGGCAAATTTGGACTGTGCCGAGGTTTCGCCGCTGACCACTGCCACCGGAACCCCAGCTAAAGCAGGAATACGCAGCGAAGACGGATCGGCGGCACGGACTTCGGCGGCAGTGGCACGGGGCGGGTCATACGCAATCGGTGCCGCCGTCAGGCCCCATTCCAGCGCTCCGATATTCGGCGTGTCCGCGAATGCCGGTCCCATCGGCTCAACGCTCACAATTGCGGCGACCAGGCCGGGCCGACGGTCGGCAGCAAGCCACCCGTCGGAGCCGGATGCCGAGTGCGTCATAATAATCGCCGGGCCAATTCTGTCGAGCAGGCCGGCAAGCCGGTCCGCATCCATTTCCTGCGAGACGGCGAGGTCAGCCGGCAGCGGTCCGAACGGAGCGATATACTGGTCGAGCGCCTCGTCGTCCTCTGGGTCGAAGGGAAACTGCGTGTGGGTTTTGGCCGCAGCGGCAGGAAAGAAGACTTCCTGGCCCTCTTCATAAGGAAACGAAGGCCCCATTGGGCCGATGGCGTCGGCTTGGTACGGAGAGCGGCCCTGCCCCGGACGGTCCACGACGAACGTCGCATACCCGGCCTCGACAAAGCGCTGCGCCCAGCCCGGACGTCCGTCCGGCGTGTCAAGCCATTCCATTCCCTGCAAGGCCCCGCCATGCACCAGCACAACGGGATACGGCTGCGTCACCTGCTCCGGCGCTTCCCATTCCACGAACATCGGCCCACGCTGGAGCGTTTTCCCGTCAACGGAGACGCGCTCTCCAGGGACCCAAAAATGACCCCGGCGCAATGTTCGCAGCGGGCTGCTTTCCCAAAAACGCTTTTCGGTCATGGTTACGCCTTTTCTTTCTCTAAGCCGCCCCGGAGGCGAGCGGATTTTGCCAGCGCCGACCAGTCTTTGTCTCCGAGGCCCGCGGCGACCGCTGTGTTCATGTTCTCGCGCACGATCAGGGCCGACGGCAGCGTTGCGTCTTTGGCTTTAGCGGCGTCAAGCGCGAGGTTGACGTCTTTGAGGCCAAGCGTCAGCTTGAAGCCCGGCTCGTAGGTGTTTTCGGCAATGTTGCTCCCGTAGCGCTGATAGCTTGGGCAGGCGAACACGGTATTGGTGACGACATTCAAAAAGTCGGCGGCGGGAAGGCCATACTGCTCCGTCAGCGCGGTCGCTTCGCCCATCGCTTCAATCGCCAGCGTGATCATCAGGTTAGCGGCGATTTTGGCGATGTTGGCATGGACCGGGTCGCCGCCGAGCGGCCACGTCTTCTGTCCGAGAGCCTCAAACAGCGGCTGTACGGCTCCGAGTGCGTCGGCATCGCCTGCGGCCAGGATATTCAGCTCGCCTTTGGCGGCAACGGCAGGGACACCCAGCACCGGGGCGGCGACATATGGGATGCCCGCCTTTTGATGCGCCTCCGAGAGTTCCCGGACAAGCGCGGGGGAAATCGTTGCCATCATCACATGGATGCACTCTTTCCGGGCGGACGCCAGTGCGTTCGAGTCCAGAATGACGCTGCGGACAGCCTCGTCATTAGACAGCATTGTGAGGACGGCGTCATTTCGAAAAGCGTCTGCGGGCGAGTCCAGCACCGTCACGCCTTCAATCGCTGCCGCCGCGCCTCTGCTTCGGTTCCAAACGCTGACTTTGTGGCCCGCCTTGACTAGATTGGGGATCATGGCGGATCCCATGCTGCCGACTCCGATAAATCCGACGTTCATGCTCGTTTCCTCCTATGTTCCTAAACCTACTGTGCAGGCAGGAGCATCTTAAGGTGATTATGATGCAAGCGGCCAGCGTATTCTTATTCAGAAAATGCTATAATTTGTTGGAATCGTGCTATGCAGCCTCGTGTTGAAAGCTGGGCGGAGTGGAAGACGTTCGCTTGAAAGAGATTTTAAATGATGCCGTCCGAGGAAACCGGGGGAAGATTTTCGGCGGCAAGCGCGGCCTGTGAGTTCGCCCTGCCCAGGCGCAAGCTCTTATGCAGCCTTGCGGCAGGGTGGACGTCGCTCCTGGTGCAGAAGTTTGAGTCCTCCGGCAGCGTCGAAGCCTTTGAGACTTGTCCAACGCCCGATCAGCTCATTGTCGTCGTGACGGGGGGGCGGCGCGATGTGGAAAGCTTTTCCAACGGATGCTGGAGGAAAGCGGCCTACCAGCCCGGCAGCGTGAGCATGACGGCGGGCGGCCATGCGGACCGTCTGCGCTGGCGGTCTCTGACGCCGACCCCGGCGGAGTCTCTGCACCTGTACATCCCGCAGCGCTTCTTTTTAACCGTGCGGGACGAGTACCGGCGTGCGGGCGCACCCGCGCGAACCCAGCCGCTCGATTCTCTCTCGTTCAGCGATCCTGTCATCTCGCAGGTGGCGCTTTCGCTCGCGGACGCAGTCCAACACGGAGCGCCTGACCTCTACGCGCAGTCCGCCGCCCAGTTTCTGGCGGCGCACCTACTTTCCGCGCAGGCCGGGTGGCCTGACCCGTCTCAGGACCGCAGGCATCCTGGAACTCTCTCGGATCGCCGGCTGGCGCATGTTCTGGAATACATGAACGCTCACCATGCGGAGCCTCTCTTTTTAGATCAGCTTGCACGCGAGGCGTGCATCAGCCGCTTCCACTTCGGGCGTCTCTTCAAAGAACAGGTGGGTATCACTCCCCATCACTACCTCGTCAAGATCAGGCTGGACGCCGCTGCCTTCCTGCTCAGCGACACGGATCTGAGCGTTCTTGAAATTGCTCTTTCCTGTGGGTATGGAAGCGCCGCGCATTTCACGGCGGCGTTCGGCAGGCGTTTCTTCCAGACGCCTAGTTTATACCGTCAGAGCTTGCGGGGAACAGCACCTGAGCGAGACCTTCAAGCCCCCTGTTAGACAGCAAAAAAAGAAAAGCCGCCATCCAAATGAACGGCGGCTTCTCTTTTTGTCGGGTGACTTGTCTACTGCGCCGTGTAGCCGCCGTCCACCGTCAGGCTTTGGCCGGTCATGTAGGAGGCGTCGTCGGACGCGAGGAAGACAACCGCACGGGCGATCTCCTCCGGCTGGCCGAGGCGGCCCATTGGGATCTTGCCCGCAGAAAACTCGCCTGCCGTCTCTAAAGAGCCGAACGCGCCTTCCGTCATGGGTGTCCAGATGAGGCCGGCATTGACCGTGTTGATCCGAATGCCCTGCGCGGCATATTCAATCGCCGCCGCGCGGGCCAGTGCAATAACGCCGCCTTTGCTTGCGGAGTAAATAGACAAAGCGGCGTTGCCGATCTCGCCCGAAATGCTGGCGTTCAGGACAATGGACCCGCCGCCGGACTTCAAGAGGGCCGGGATTTGGGTTTTCAGCGCGAAAAACGAGCCTTTCAGATTGATGTCCATCTGGTAATCCCAGTCTTCCTCCGTTTGCTCATGGAGCGGCCCCATCCCATTCACACCCGCGTTGTTGAACACGGTATCCAGCCGTCCGTAAGTTTCCAGCGTCGCCGCGACAAGCGCTTCATGGTCAGCGAGCTTTGCCACGTCGGTCTTGACGAAGATCGCCTCGCGGCCATTGTCTTTGATTTTCTGCACGACCGATTCGCCTTCGGCCTGACGCCGGGCGGCCACAACCACTTTCGCGCCCGACTGGGCCATCAAAAGCGCCACCGCTTCGCCGATGCCCGACGATGCCCCGGTCACAATCGCCACTTTGCCGCTTAGATCTGTCATTGGTCATTTCCCCTTTGCTGATTTTCTACTAAGATAAGTGTGTCAGCGTCGTCCCCCGAAGGCGCTGATCTGCTACCGAGGACTGGGGCAAGATCATCCCGCTCCGGCGCGACCGCCAAAGAGCAGCGCATGACCGCCATCGCCATCAAACGCGCCCGCGAGATTGCCCTCCTGCCCTTTGTCAAAGATTACACAAGTACGAAAAGCCCCTGTTTATCTGGACAGAGGCTTTTTTGCCTCAGATTGGCTTAGTCAGACACTTTGGGAACACCTCTGTGGCATGGCGTTACCAGGGCAGCGTTTCGCCGAGGTGGAAGAAGCCACCGGTAGGACCATCATCAGGCAAAGTGGCAAGCGCGACGGCGGTCTTTGCGCCTT
>CAXSFV010000009.1:0-94350 GCA_964236795.1 uncultured Armatimonadales bacterium
AAAAGAAGGCCCGGTTCCGTGTCAATATCTTCAAGGACAAAGGCAGCGTTGCGGCGTCCCTGCGTCTCATCCCGACCAAAATCCCGACGCTGGAAGAGATGGAGATGCCAGGCATCTTTGAGAAGCTGACTCATCTCAAGCGTGGGCTGGTCCTGGTGACGGGGCCGACGGGGTCCGGCAAGTCTACGACTTTGGCGGCGATGATCCACGCGATTAATCTGACCCGCTCCGAGCATATTATCACGATTGAGGACCCGATTGAGTTTGTGCATAACCACAAGCTCTCGGTCATCAACCAGCGCGAATTAGGCATGGACACGAAGAGCTTTGGGAACGCCCTTCGGGCATCTTTGCGCGAAGACCCGGATATTATTCTTGTCGGCGAAATGCGCGATTTAGAGACAATGTCGCTGGCCGTCTCCGCCGCCGAGACGGGCCACTTGGTGTTCGGCACGCTGCACACGAACTCGGCGGCGTCTTCCGTGGACCGCATCGTGGACGGCTTCCCGCCCGGCCAGCAGGGGCAGGTGCGCCTCCAGCTCTCGAACAACTTGCAGGCGATTATCTCTCAGCAGCTTATCCCGACGACGCCGAACTACCAGGCCTCGTCCGGCCGGGGGCGTATCGGGGCATATGAGATTATGATCGCAAACGCGGCCATTCGGAACCTGATCCGCGAGGCGAAAGCCCATCAGATCACATCCATTATCCAAACCTCGGCGAACATCGGTATGATTACGACTGATGCCTCTCTGCGTAATTTGTACATGGAAGGCAAAGTGTCCTACGACAACGCCATGAGCCGTGCCCAGAACCAGGAAGAGCTAAAGCGGATGCTGGCAGGTGACGGCACCACCGGCGCCGGCGGCTCGCAGGGCGTTCCCCCCGGTGGTACGCCGCGCCCTGGTGCACCGGGCCGCTAAAAATTATTTACAAAAATAGTTTTGCCAAGGCCGAACCTGAAACGGTTCGGCCTGCGTTTCTGCTTTATGAAACGTAACATAGTCATCGCCTTGATTGTCTTAACCCTCATTGTCACTGTCGCTTTGGGTACTACAGCTTATATCAACCGGATCAACTACCGCACGATGACAAAATCAGAAGCGGATCAGTGTGACCGAATTTCGGTTTCTGCATTTGACACAGGGACTATTTCTGAAAGCGACCTAAACTGGGCTATAGGGATGCTTCAAACGCCTTCCTGGACAGGAAGGCTTTCTGATGCCCAGCAAAGACATCTGGAAGTTATGGTATCGCTGAAAAGGCTTCGCAGCTTTGCGCCCGGCCAGAAAGAACAGCTTTACGAAGCGACCGCCGGGTTTTTGACCAGCCGTGACAATTACGAACGCATTGGGGCAATGGCTGTGATGCGGGCAATCAAAGACAAACGAGCCGTACCTGCTGTCTCAGCCCTGCTGAACACTCAAGACAGTTTTACGCGGCAGATGGCTGACAAGACATTAGCAGGACTGAGAGCTTCCGGCTCTCACACCTGAATTATCACGCTCACTAAAGGAGCAGAATACACATGGCAACATACGCCTATACCGTCCGCGATGCTTCCGGCACGATGCGGAGCGGGACATCGGAAGCGGAAAACCCGGACGTTCTGGCCCGCCGCCTGCGCGAGCAGGGCTTCGTCATCTCGGAGATTAAGTCGTCCAAAGTCAAGAAGGGGCTGGGCGGAAGCTGGTTTGAGAACATCCAGAAGATTAAGCTCACCGAGCTGTCCATCTTCTGCCGCCAGTTCTCCACTATGATTGATGCGGGCGTCTCGCTCGTCCGCTGTTTGGATGTTTTGTCCCAGCAGCAGACGAACCCCAAGTTCAAACGGATCATCATTGATGTTCAGCGCGAAGTCGAGGCGGGAAACACGCTCTCAAAAAGCCTGGCGAAGTACCCGAACACGTTCTCCAACCTCTTTATCGGACTGGTCCGCGCGGGGGAAGTCGGCGGCGTTCTGGAAGAGACCTTGCAGCGGCTGTCCACATTTTTGGAAAAAGATGTGGAAATGAAGCGCAAGATCAAGTCGGCCATGACCTACCCGACCATTGTTGTCATTGCCGCGACTATTATTGTCGTCGGCCTGTGTACGTTTATCGTTCCGACGTTTCTGAACCTGTTTGAGACGATGCTGCCGCATGGCCGGGCTGACTTCCCGGCGCTGACGCTCGGCCTCGTCGCCGTTTCCGACTTCTTTCTGCACAAAGGATACCTGGCGCTGGCGATTTTCTTCGCCGTGCGGTTCGCGTTCGGCGCGTTTATTAAGACCAATTTCGGGTCGCATGTTTGGGATAAGTTCAAGCTGAAAGTGCCGGTTTTCGGCAAGCTGAACCACAAAGTCGCGCTGGCTCGCTTCTCGCGGACCCTGGGTACGCTGCTGACTTCCGGTGTTCCGATCTTGCAGGCATTGGAAACGGTTTCGGGAACGGTCGCGAACGTCGTCATCGCCGACGCCATTCTCGAAGCCCGCGCTCGCATCCGTGAGGGCGACCGGATCGGCGACCCGCTGGTCAAGTCCAAGCTGTTCCCGCCGATGGTCGTGCAGATGATCTCCATCGGCGAGGAGTCTGGTTCACTCGACGCCATGCTGTCCAAGATCGCCGACTTCTACGAGGACGAAGTGGACGCCGCCCTGGCGGCATTGGCTGTTGCGATTGAGCCGATCTTGATCTGCTTTTTGGGCGTCGCGGTTCTGCTGATCATTCTGGGTATGTTCATGCCGATGATTGTTCTCATCCAGTCGCTGTCGGGCGGCGACGGCACGGAAAAGGGCGCGGGCGAGTAATAAGCGCGAGCGTTTGGCTAATGGTGGCGGGGCTGTACGGCCTCGCCATCGGCTCGTTTCTGAACGTCGTCATTTGGCGGCTGCCGCGCGGCCAGAGCGTCAACCTGCCGACTTGGTCGTACTGCCCAAATTGTGAGCATCGGCTCGGCACTTTGGACCTCTTCCCCGTCTTTTCGTTCCTGCTGCTGGGCGCGAAGTGCCGCTACTGCAAACAGCCGATTTCGTGGCGCTACCCCGGCGTCGAGCTTCTGACGGGCGTGCTGTTCGCCCTGGTCGCCTGGTACACGTTTGGGGCAGGCGGCCGCTGGTATGACGCTGTCTTTTACTGCCTCTTCGCCGCGATCCTCCTCTGCGTCTTTTTCATTGACCTGGAGCATTTCATCATCCCGGACAGCCTGAGCGTCCTGGCGGTCGCGCTGGGCCTCGTGCATGGAGCAGTCTCCGGCTTCTTCGGAAGCGCCGTTGCTGGCCTGTTTGGCTACGCCGCCGTCATTTACCTCATCGGCCTCTTGTCCTACGTCTACCTCGTGTCTGTTCTCGACAAACGCCTGTCAATAGGCACGGCTGCCGGAGCGTACCTGCGCGAGAACGCTGAAGATTGGGCGTATGTCACGGTCTACCAATTAGGCGCAATTATCAAGCCGCTCCGCCGCTACGCCGAACAGCGTTGGGGCGAGGAAGCCCCGCTGGAAGGCTTCACGGCAGCGGAGATTGAATCCGACGAGGACGCCGGGGGCATGGGCGGCGGCGACGGCAAGCTGGCCGCCGCCATCGGCGCGAACTTGGGCCTCTCGCTGGCTCTCGGCTCGCTCGGCTTCGCCATTTTCCTCGGCGCGTTCGCCGGGGTTATTGTGTTGATCCGGGCGCGGCGGCGGCTGGGGGAGCGTGTTCCGATCCCGTTCGGTCCGGCAATGGCCGTGGGCGCACTGCTGGCACTGTTTTATGGGCAGCCGCTGGCGTCGTGGTATGTCGGTATGTTCTGGGCGGCGAAGTAGGAACCCACCCCGCCTCGTTAGGAACCCACCCCGCGACAAGTCGCGACCCTCCCGAAGCGGGAGGGAGAAGAGTTTTGGAGAAGAGTTTTCGTCATTTAAGGAGTGTCGCTTATGGAAGAGCAAGTCAAGCCGCAGAACGTCGTGATCGGTCAGCAGGTGCAGGAAGCGAAAGTTGTTCTGGCGCGGAAGATGCGCCGGGAGATGACGACTGCCGAGGCGATCCTTTGGACACGCTTGCAGCGCAGTGGAATGGGAGTGAACTTCCGCCGGCAGCAAATTATTGACGGATTCATCGCAGACTTTTACTGCCACTCGGCAGCACTCGTTGTCGAAGTGGACGGAGCAACGCATGAACCAGACTATGACAAAGAACGCGACCGGATTTTCGCAGAGCGCGGGATTACAACCCTGCGGTTCACAAACCAAGAAGTCTTTACCAAGATCGGCTTTGTGATTTCTCGCCTTCGCCAACATCTTGCAAACAAAATCCCAAACCCGTCTTAATCTTGTAAACTCTTCACCCTTCCGCTTCGGGAGGGTCGCGACTTGTCGCGGGGTGGGTTCTTAACGAGGCGGGGTGGGTTCCAAAAATCTTTTTGAATATCTTCCAATCCGGGAACAATCCCGCTGGCAGCACCGTCATGCAACAGTTACGGCTGCCGGTTCTCGCCGAACACCACTTTAGGAGTCTCACATGGCACCCACGCGCCGTCCCGCCCGATACGTTACGCAAGCTTTTACACTGATTGAACTGCTCGTCGTCATCGCCATTATCGCGATTCTCACGGCGATCCTGCTGCCTGTCTTTGCGTCGGTCCGGGAAGGAGCGCGTCAAAGCACGTCCATCTCCAACATGAAAGACATTCAGCAGAAGATGGAGCAGTTCAAGCTGGACAACCACCGCTACCCGGATGTCTTGTTCGGCTACTACTACCCCGGCACGACGGCGCGGCCCGGCTCAACGATGAAGAACGCTTTAGGCGAGGTTCAGTCGGATGATACTCGGTACGGCACTCACAACGCCGCCTTGTACTTTCCAGGTCTTTACCCTGCGTACATCAAAGATGCAGAAGTGTTCACCGACCCGAACAACCCTGTGAACTCCGGCGACTCCGGTAAGCTGACAGGACAAATTGCCGTGAATATTATCGCACCCTGCAATGCGGCGAACGATGGTGTTTTGAATGGAACCGGCTCTTCTAACTGCACCACAACAACAAGCGGCGGCGTGACTACCCCAACTCCAGGACAAGTCGCTACCAACGCAAATGGTTTTTCTACCTCACGCAATTTTTATCTCGCAGACGCTTATGACAGCAGCCCGGTTGTCACAGGAACTAACACTATCAATACTACCTCGATTGTTCGCTATCAAATTGCACGTGAGCAGACAGTCGCGAGTGGAGCGACGGCTGATGCGAGTTACAGCTATCAGCTTCGCTGGCAGAACCCGCCTGCCGGGACAGTGATCACGGCAACGACCTATCATATCCAGAACGCCGACAAAGTGCTGATGATGTTTGAGAGCGGCGCAGTCAAGAAAGTTACCGGCCACGATTTCGCGACCCTGGACGGTCCCAATGCGGCCCCAGCATTCTGGCAGACCGGCAATGCCAACTATCCGGCCAACCTCAAGCCATAAGCGTTTTCGGCGTCAAGGACATTATCAGTGCAGCTAATGGACAGCCAACAGCATAACGGAACACGGCAGGGAGACCGGCGGCGGGCGCGGCGCGGCGTCTCGCTGATTGAGATTTTGGTCGTCCTAGTCATTCTGGTCACGGGCATTCTGACCATCATTCGCCTGTTCCCCAGCGGCTTCTTTTCCATCCAAAGCACCGGCAACGCCGCTTTAGCCGACGGCCTCGGCGCAGCGGCGATTGATTTGGGCGCTCAAAGCGCGTCCAGCCTGCCGGAAGCCATTCTGCCGGACAGCCTCGCGTCCGATGATTTAGCTTCTGCCATCACGAACTCCGCTGCCTACTCCAACTACGACCCGGACAATCCGAACAACCTAGAAAACGCCCGTGTCGTCAGCAACGAAACCGTGGCGGTTCCAACTGCCGTCAACGGGCATTCTGTCTATGTCGTCAAGTACGGCCCGGTCCTTATGCCCGCCGACCCCTCTACTAAGGCGGCTCAGTTTCCGTCGTACTTTACGGTCAACAGCCCGAACTGGGCAACGCTGTCCGGCAATTCTGCTCCGGTAGCGGTGGCCCAGAGTGGAACCCCAGTGCCGACCGATATTCCGCAGGACACGCTGGTTCCCGGTCGGGAACAGTTCATGGTAGATCTAACGAATCAAAGAGTTGCCGTTCCGTATGCCGCGTACACTCCAACGCCGGACGGGATGACTTTTACTTTGCCGAACACTCAGGTTGTTCGTAACGCCGAATCTTACGACCAGAAGATGGTATTGACAGTCAGCTACTTTGACACGACCACGAAAACTTACGGAACTTTCACTCGCTATCTACTCGTCCCGAAGGCAACGCGGCGCGATAGCAGCAACCCTTTTGCTCCGTTCGATGCGGCAAGTCTGACTGCCTCACAAGCGTATCTGCCGGATACCTATACTAGTTCTGGCAATTATCAGGGCGGCTGGTTCGACCCGACAATGCAGTACCAGGATTCTTCTTCGGGAACCGCCGGAACGCCTGTGCCGACAGATCCTATTCAGTGGATCAGCGTCACCCTGTACCGGCCTTACAATGGTCTTCCGTTAAATACAAATGGAACAGCGACGCCCTTCAGTAGTGACCCATATGAGTTCAAGTTGATTGCCGCAAATATCGGAGCCACCAATGCCGTTTCGGCTAATCCCGGCGCGATCGGCTTTAACCCGAAAGCGGCAGTCGGGTCGGGGGCGCAGGCGCGGCAGGTCAAGATCTCGTACATCGTTTCGTCGTGGGGCATTCTGCGGGAAGACCACGACATCCCGGCGCTGACCGGGACCGGCAGCACGTTTGTCGTCCGCACGACCGTGCCGAACCTGAAGCTGGCCGGCTCGGCGAACCCAGACAACTCGATCAACCCTGGCTTGGCGGGCAGCAACTATAGCTTAGTCATTATGGATTTGGACAGCGGCAAGATTATCGCGCCATTGCCGACGAATTCACCTTATTATGATCCGACCAACGACCCTGATTCGCCGATTAATAATGAGGACCTGAACGGCACCAAGATGGGAGCCGTCTCTACGATCGCAGGCAGTCCAAGCTACACAAATATCAGCTACTCGCTGGGCCGATTAACTTTTAGCTCCAATGCGTTCGGCGATAACTCCAAATCAGACGGTTCGGGGAATGCACCGGCGCACCGTATCCGCATCTTCTACACGGCGGACCTAGACTGGACCGTCGCTGTGCAGAAACCCACCGCGTACTTCCAGGCGCTTGGCAATCCGCCGGCGCAGAATGCGACGGGAACAACAGTGCTTGCAGCCTACCAGTATGCGTATGACAGCGCGGATGCGTTTGTTTACTTTGCCCGGTGCAATGCTGGCAAGACCGTCGAGATTGACGGCAGCTATACGTCGGGCAGCACGACGCAGGGCTTCTCAGACACGGTGGCGATTGACCCGACGCTGTTCAATACCGGCGATACGGCTCTGCGCGTTGACCTGACGGATGCCCGCAAGTTCGCGCATCCGGTCCCGGCGGGCGCGACGGTTACGTTCAGCGCCGTGCGCGGCCTGTCTGCCCGATCAATCGTGGCCTGGAAAGAGCGCAACCAGTACAAAGTCCACAGCGTAGACGCTGTGCCGAACGGGACGCCGTAGAACTCGGAATGCCCACCAGCCCCCATTATTGGGGGCTGGGGGAGCTTAATCTGTGATGAACCATTTAGACTGCCCACAACTTCATAAAACGCTGCCGCATGGAACGCTGCGCCGGGCCTTCACGCTTATTGAGCTGCTCATCGTGATCGCCCTGACCGCTCTGCTGCTGACCCTTCTGATTGTCCCGCTGATCAGCGCCCTGCGCTACACCCAGCAGGCGCAGATCGTCACGGCGGCGCAGGACGCCGCCCGGATCACGAAGGAGCGCATTACGCGCGAGCTGGGCAGCGCGGTCTTCGTGTTCGATGGCACCAGCCACCCGTTCCAGCTTGCTTCGGGAACCCTCACGCCCGGCGACGATGCGTACACGAACTTTTTAGACTTGCAGATTTTGGACAAAAACGGCAGTTCGGTCGTCGCTCATGCGTACAACGCGAAACTCGACTTTGTCCTGCCGAAGCTCAACGACAGCGGCGCGGCGATTGACCCGACGACCAACGAGCCGATTACCTACACCCAGTCGTCGAATGGCTCGGCGGTCATCGGCAGCCCGTCGTATGTCTTCCCGCTGGCCGCCGGCACAAACGCGGTCCGCTATTTCGTCGGCCTCAAAGACCCGACCAAGCCGTACAACAACACGCGCGAGGGCAAAGCGAACGGTAGCACGGATAATACTTATATCCTGTACCGCGCTGAGTACCAGCCGTATAAGCCCGTGACCGATGCAAACGGCAAGGTGATCGGTGTCGCGCCGAATGCAGATTTGTTTGCCACACGCAAGAACAGCAGCGGGACGCCGATCCCGGAACTCGATGACCCGGACTTCTTCCGCTATGTCAACCAGAACGGCACTACCGATACAAACTGGCTGGATGACAACAAGATGCATGCCGCTTACCCCGCCCAGGACAAGCCGGGCACAGTCGGCGCTGCTGGATCAGCGGACGGTCCGGGAACTGCTCCTCAGCACAACAACCGTGTAGATAAGTGGATACAAATAGCGAAGCCAGTCATCCCCGGCCCGAATGTGGACTTGATTTTGCTGCCGCATAACGCCGACAACACACTGAACTATGATGCAGGAAACCCACTGCTGCCGCCAGCGGCTCCTTGTACCGCGACGGCTTGCCCAGCAATTGCCCACTCTGGCATCGCGACTGATCCAGTGACGGGAAAAGCGTACCCGATTGTCAATACCAGCGTGACGTTCCGGCCTGCGACCATCAGCGGGAATGCAACACCGGGGACAACTTCGGACTACAACACGCAAGGGGCCGTGTCGGTAGACCAATCGGGCTACACCTACACGCCGACGGTCTACACCGCCGGCAGCCAGTCGTGGTCCCTGCCGTTCCACGTCAGCCTGTATCCAGGCAATTATGATGCGACCAACGCCGCCCTCAGTATGTACTATGACACGGAGCAGTTTGCGTCAGGACAGGCGAGAGTGACCGCCCCCTCTGCTTACACAGTGCCGCAGCCGAACCCACCGCTAACGCTCAACCCCGGCGACATTCTGGAGTACCTGCACCAAAGCACGGATACAGACGCGGTGGGAACGCTGGTTTACAATGTGACGCAGGGATACCCGGTTTCGGCCAGCGGGGCGGGCTATGTGCTAGGCGAAGACCCGGCGAAGCCGATGCAGTTTGTGCCGATGACGATTAACCCGGACAGCGGCACGCTGACGTTCGCCGCGCCGTCCCTGCCGAACGGCCCTTACGACCGCCTGACTCGGCAGTGGCCGTATATATTGGTTGACCCAACTATCGGCGTCGGCTCGCAGGCGTACTTAGACGCCCAGAACAAAGGCATTATTGCCGCCGACGGCACAGTTGACTTGACTACACCCGCCAGTGCAACGCCCGCGTTGACTGACTCGCCGCTGCAAGGCTATCATCAGTTCACCGTAGGCGGGAACTTCGTTTCTACTGGCGTCCTGAACGCGCACATCGTTCCCGGCAGTGTGCGGGTGACGGGACCGGACCAGACCAGCGGACCGAACGCCGGGCAGGCCATCACCTACACGGAAGTCAATGCGTCCGTCGGCACGGTTAGCGACAATCAGTTTTCGATAGACTACGGCACCGGCGTTCTGCACCTGCTGCCCGGCACCACCGGCGTCGGCGTGGTTTATGACTACCAGGCGAACCTCAGCCTGACCACGCCGCTGCCGATGCCACTGCCCAGTACCCAGACGCTGCCGATCAATTTAGCGGCTGACCCGTACCTGCCGATGCAGGTCAAAGTAGACTATCAAACGCGCGACTTGATTGATGTTAATATCGGTGTGCGTATCTTTGACATCACCAACAACCGGGCGCAGGTGATCCCGACGGAGACGAAGATCAAGATCGGCAACAGCAATCGGTAAGAGACCTATCACCTTGCTTCGCAAGGTTCCTTCTAAAGGAAGGATACGGAGCCGCAAATAAAGCCGAACTTCGTAGGTCTTGATCCTCCCTCTAGGGAGGACCCTGCGAAGCAAGGTGGTGGGTCTCTTAAAGCATAAACAACGATGTTCACACCTCAGCTCACAAAAACAAATATCCGGCGGCATACGGCGCAGCGCGGCCAGTCCATCGTCATCGCCCTGCTTGTGCTGCTGCTGCTCGGCCTCGCCGGAGCGCTGTTCGTCACGATCGTCGCCCGAAACATTGTCAACGCCGCTCATGGCGCCCGTGTCCAGACCGCCGACAACTACGCCCGCGCTGGGCTGACCTACGCCGACGCCCAGTTGTCCGGCAGCGTAGACGGCGCCGATTGGCGTCCACCGCTCCAGTGTCAGCTTGCCGTGCCGCCGACTGAAACGCGGGAACTGGCACGGTACAATGCTCAGATCGCCCACCCCGGTGCATTCAGCGTCCCAAATGCCCTACAGCCGGTCAACCCGGCAGACCCCGATGCGACCTACCTGTCGGCAGGCTACGCGCGGTACAATACCGGCGCGGGGCGTTTCCTGGTGCGTGTGACTTACACGCCGGTTATCCTAATCGACAAGCAACGCCAGTATTACGATCCTATTGTCGGCTTGGACACGAACGGCGTGGCGATTGCTCCGGTCGCCGTGCCGCCGGGCAAGTATCTGAAGGTGGAGTCTATCGGGCGCGAGGGCGTGATTGACCCGAACGACCCGACGACCTTCGGCAACAACCGCAGCTCGGACCGGACGCAGGCGTACCAGGTGGCGTATGTGCCTATCGGCATCACGGACTATGCCCGGTTTGAGACCAACCCGGACAAGCGCTCGGACATCGCCAATTTAGGCGTCGCTTCCCAGTTCTACGCCCAGAACACCGACGGCGGCATTGCCACCCCCGGCGTCTCGGACTTCAACACGACTGGAAACGCTGCGACTGCGCCGACCATTCAAGAGTATCCCGTGCTGACGACTTACGGCGCGTCGGATGCGTATCTGCAATCTACCGGAGCAACGCCGACCATCTTTCCAAACCCGAACGCGGGCAATGGAGCGACGAGTGCGCCGACCGGCTATAACTTTGTTAAGGGTGGCGGCTCGATCCACTCGAATATGCCGATGCGCTTCTTTGGAACGAACGTCATCTACTTGAACGCGGGGACGAACTCGCCGCTGTTCCAGGATACAGCGGAGATTGGCGGCGATCTGCTGCTGGACAGCTATGATCCGAAGGCCAGCTTAAACAATACGACTTTGGACACCAACAACGGCGTATCTACTGGGCAGCAGGCCGCACTCATTCTAAACCCGACTATGCTGAATGACTTGATTGGGAAGACTAGCCCGGACAAAGCGACCTACATCACGCCGAGCAATGACAACCAGGGCATGGGTGATGTCAACCCAGCATTCAGCACACAGGGCGGCCTTATTCGAGACGGCTCGATGCAGAACGACGCCGCTGGGCTACCGCGCTCCATCACGCGCCTGGACCCGCCGCTTTTAGATGCGACGGATGCCGCGTCGCAGATGCCGCGCTACCGGGCGATTGCGATGAACTCCGCGCCGCGCTCGAACCTGACGAACCCGGACGGCACGGCCTACACGCCGCAGGCGGGGGTTAATTCAAGCGCCTACGGCTACGGTAAAGCCATCTATGTCAACAACCCTACCGATGTCCAGCCTGACAGCGCTGCCATCAGCGGCGGCTCAACCTTAACCGACGAATGGCTGCACCGGACGACGGCCAGCGCGACCGCGACCAACAAAGGCGGCTGGAACGGCCTGTTCTACAACCCGCCCGGCGTCTCGATTGTGCTGGGCCAGCTTATCCCGGCCATACCGGCGAACGGTGTGGTTCCAGCGAAGCCCGCGAGCTACGGCATCCGTCTGACCCGCACGGTCGGCGACTCGTTCGTCGGCCCCGACGGCAAGGCCCCCGCCGGAGCGCAAATGGACATCCGGTACAGCGATTTAGATACGGATGTGACCGGGGTGAACTCCGACAACAACATTGTAATTTACACCGAAGGCAATTACCGTTTGCGCGGCATTCTCAGCCCGGTCGAGCCGACAGCGAGCGGCGGCAGCGGGACGCAAGTGGTTCCGCGCCATATCACGATTGTTTCCGGCGGCACAGCCTATATTGAAGGCAACTTGCTGAAAGGCACGCCCGACTCCAGCATCAGCGTTCTGGCCCATGACTACGTCTGCATCAACACGACGCAGTTTCTGGCGGGGGCGAACGTTGAGGACCGCACGGACGGACAACAGAACCCGGACCTGCCGCAAAGCGGGGATTTTCTGGACCTAGACGCCGGGCATTCGCTTATGCAGACGTTCAACTTCGGCCTGACCGGGAGCGCGATGCCTTCTGCGAAGTATGGCGCGAACAATCTGGCGCTTTATGTCGCCGCTGGGCCTGCTGCTGGCGGCTCGACAACCGCAGACTTCGACGTGTTTAATTCGGCAGACACTAGCATTTTTTCTGGGTTAACCCAGCCTCCGATGCCGCCGCCGCCATTTGAACAAATACTGACTACGCAGTTGCACACGACGATTGACTTGTCCGGGTTCGATCTGACTGGGGTGCCAAACACACAGCTCAGAGCGAATGCACTATTTAACGCACTGAATACGGACACGTTTCAGCTCTCAGTCAGCAAAGCGACAGGGCTTGAGAACGGGCCGAATACCGACCAGGACGTGGCTTTAGAGCGGGTTACTGTCCTACCGATGGACATTCGGATTGAAGCCGTCTTGTACGCCCAGACGCGCTCGTTTTTCGTTATTCCGGGCGAGTGGTTCAACACGAACAGCGCGGATAACATTGCCGAGTACCTTGCAACCGCAACCCGGCCCGATCTGGCAGCAAACGGCCTGTCCGCTTATGAGCAGGAGCGCCGAAGTCGTTTTCCGATGTACGGGCAGCCGGTTGACCTGAAGATCACGATCAGCGGCAGTGTTTCGGAGGCGCATCCCGCTGACATCGCCGCGCAAACCGCGTGGATGCAGAAATGGGGCTGGATTCCCCAGTACCACGGCAGCCTGGTCGTCAGCAGCTCCGGTGGGGCAAGCGGTTCCACTCAGACAACGGAGGTCGCTGGGCATCCGGGGAACGGACAGCCTGCGGTCGGCTTGCAGATTGTGTATGACCCGCAAGCCGGGTATCCGTATGACCCGATGCCGGCGACGCCGAACGGCGCGACGCCGTACTACCTGCGGAGCGACAAGTACGGACGCCCGCTGCCGTTTACGCCGATGCTGCCGGTCTCGACGGGCCTGCTGTATTCAGGCCAAAGCGGCGAAGCGCCGCTGCTTCAATAAAGGGTCGGAAGCGCGGGGAACGTTCAGGGTGTGAAGGGGCGATGGCGTGAAGGGGTGATGGCGTGAACGCCGTCGCTGGGGAGCGCAGACGCTAAGGTCCCGCCTGCGCGGGACAAGATTAGGACATAACTCACATCCTCCGCCACGCCGGTGGCGGCTTGGCGCTTCGCCCCCCAGCGAGGACATTCATGTCCTCGAACACACGATCTAAATACACGTCCTTGTATATCCAGCCTTGCATGTACGCCTGGGCTTTCTCGGACACGAATCGCTGGACATTTGCGGAAAGCGACTTTAAGGAACTTTTGATGTCTCGCCGTTTTACAAAAACTAAACAAATTGCCGCGCCGAAGCGGCTTCTGCGGTCGGCGCTGGCAGCCGCCGCGCTCGGTGCCAGCTTCCTCAGCCTCCTTGCCCCGGCAGCCCACGCAGGCGGCGCGGTCTACCAGCAGCACGTCATCAATGCCGGGGTGCTGGTCAACGATACCAACGGGCAAGGCACCGGCCCCACCGCGGACCCCGCGCCGTACCTGTTTTATGTGCTGAACAACCGGACTGATGTCCGCCCGCCGGACCTCACGCTCGTGAACCCGCTCGCTCCGACCTCCATCACGGCGGCGATCCTGAACCGCTGGACGCCGAACGTCGCCAGCCCGACTGCCCCCTACAAGCTGGGCCAGACGGTTACGCCGGACATGGCACCGTACTGGGAAGTGCCGCTGAATTCCGTGTCCGACAGCGAGCTAGCTCAGTTCAATGTCTTATACCTGCGGGCCGACAGTATTCCATATGTTATCCCAGCTATCAATGAAAAGCTGCGCCGGTTTGTAGACAACGGCGGTCAGCTTATTGTCGAGTACGGCTTCACGGCTGGTCCCGCCGTCGGCCTATTCACCGGAACCGGCGCGTCAGCCTTCACTCTGCCGTCGCCGCTAGCGACGACGCTGAACTTTCCGGCCGTCACTACGGCTGTCATCGCGCCGCCGGTTGTTACCCAGCCGTATTTCCTATCGTCTGCCGACTTGGTGAGCCTGTTTAACACGCTTCCGAGCGGTTCACCGCTGTCGCTGACGCCAACCGGCAACCTCGCCGACAAGCTGCACGCCTCCGAGTTCAATACCGTGTTCAGCCCGGCTTTGACGGAGCAAACGTCATCTACTCCCGCGCCTGCCGTTTCGACCGCACAGATCGGCGCGGGGCAGGTGGTCGCCAGCGCCTTACGGATCGCATTGACGGTCAGCCCGGTCAATACTCCTAACAGCACGCTGCCGAAGGAGCCATCAAATGTTGCGTACTTTCTGCCGCAGGTGAGTCCGCAGACAGCCCCGGCGCCGACCGTGCCGCGAACGCCGGTTCCGAGCGACTTCTACGGTGCGAACACGGCAGACTTGAAGCTGCTGACGAATATCGTGGAGCTGTCGGAAACGCACCCCGGCGAGAACAAAACCAGCCACGGGAATGCGTCGGGCGTGGGCCTCGCGTCCTTCTCAGCCACCTGGCAGTATCCGGTGGCGGGGACAAGCGCCGCGCCGGGCGCAGCCGTTTGGGGCAACTTCGTCTTCGTGACCGACGCCGCCGGGATACTCCATGCCTTTGATGCGTTCCCGTCAGAGAACTTGACGGGAACTGCTCCGGCGACTGGAAATCAGGCTGGGGCCGAACAAGTGAATCCGGGGCTGTCCAAATACCCAACGAGTTCCTATGACGAAATCTGGCAGCAGGCCAACGTCGGCGTCGGCGCGTCGGCCCCGACCGTTGCGTCATTCAACGGCACAAACTATGTTTTTGTCGAAAAGCCGGACGGCAGCGTTGTTGTGTTCAATGCCGTGACTGGGCAAGCTGCCCCATTTACGCTGACTGCGCCGCAGACACTGCCAACTGGCATCTCGGCGGCTTCGTATCCGCTGGGAGGCATCAATAACGCTCCGTCCCCGACATACTACGAAGGGCGCGTTTATGCTGGGCAAGCGAACGGCAGCATGGACGTTTACGACCTAAACAAGCAATCTGCCGCTGGCGTCGTAACAGGCGTGTTCGTACCCCTAGATACGACGACTACCCAGACGGGACCCGTGGTCGGGCCGCCGGCGGTCGGGATGATTACGGATGGGGATACGAATGTCTTGGTCGCCGCCGTCTCGACCCCGTATAACGTCTACTCAGTCCTGGCGGGCGGGCGCAACGAGCCGATGAAGCAGTACCAGGTCAACAACGCGATCACCGGCTACAGCATCAACCGTTCGGGCCGCTACGACCTGAATAACATCTTCGCCGATGTCAACGCAATCACGCCGCCGCTGCTGGCCTACGACAACGCTGGTAATCTGCTGAATGTCACGGCGAACAACACCGCGCCGAGCCAGCAGGACCCGCTGTTTTCGATCACGACGAACTTCAGCTACTACACCGACTGGAACATGGACTTCGCTTCGGCCACCGGCACAAATAGCCCCGGCGCTGTACCCACCCCAGTCAATTTGAACTATGTCAGCACGTCGTCCTACGGTCAGATTACGGACAACAAGCAGGCGGCAGCGATTGTGTCCGCCCCGGTGGAGGACCGGCACGGTGATTACTACTTCACCGAGACCAACCCGGGGACCAACCCTGCGAACAGCTACCTTGTCGGCGTGACCCCTGCGCCGCTCCACAACAACGTCCATATCAAGTTCCGGTTCTTGATCCCGCAGAAGGCTTTCGACAATCCTGAAGCCGTGAACTATGCCCAGATCAGCAAACTGCATTTCGTTGGAGCGCCGGTGGTAGACGATCAGGACAATGTGTATGCCCTGGCGACAGACGCCACGGGAACGACTGCTGCGACACAAGCGACGGTGCTGTGCTTCCGGGCCAACCAGCAGGTCACGGCGGTTGTTTACCCTATGCCGTCTCCGCCACCTACACCTATGATCGACTTGACCCAGGCAACGATCATGCAGGATGATGAAGCGGGTGGCGAAGCTAACACGATCCAGCGCGGGCCGGATGCGAATGTCGGCTTGGTCAACGCGACTTACGGGCAGTTCCTCAGCTCGCCGACAACGCTGGAGTTCTACAACTTCGGCAAGCGCCCAACCAACGGTCAGCAGTATGAGATCGCCGGAGACTTGACCGAGCCGCAAATCCTGACAGCGACCGATACTTCCGGCACGATGACGGCCCCGAATAACACCGCCCAGCTCGGTTTTCGGACCAATCTGGCTTGGTTCTTGACGCCGTTCCCCGTCAGCGGTCCGGTGGCGGGGCTGAGCCTGGTCGGCGGCAGCCTGTTCCTGTCCGACGGGACTAGCCTGTACCGCATTCCGACTAACCCGTCGGTCGGAACCGGCAAGCAGGTCGCTACGGTAGCGTCTATGCCGCCTGCCGCGCTGCCGTTCAAGACACCCATCGGCCTCGGCTCCTCGGCAAACGCGAGCGCGGCGGGGCTGGGCCTGCTCGGTGCGCCGCCGAGCATCGGCGGGAATGTGATGATCCTGAACGGGTCCACTGGCATTGAAGCCTTGACCCGGCAGGTGACGGTGATCGCTGACAGCCGCCGCATTCTCGGCGTGGACGGCGACGGCGCGGCGGTGTGGAGCGTGGATGCGACCTCCCGCACTGACCCGGCGACTGCCTTTGCGACCAAAGTGGCGTTCAACCACCCAACCGCCTTGTCTCAGTTCGCCGTCAACGATTACCTCGCCGCCGACACCGGTTCCAACCGCTGCGTCCGGTTCGACAGCGCGGGCAATGTCCGCTGGGAACTGACCCGCTTTTCCGACCCGTATAGCCTAATGGCCTCCGGCCAGCCGCTGACGTTAAGCCAGCCCAGCAGCGTCGTCGTGCGAACCCTGCCGGACACGACCACCCGCGCCGGCACGCAAACGCTGGTAAACCCCGGCGGCAGCTTCATCTTTTACCTCGTCGCCGACAGCGGCAACAACCGCATCGTCGAAGTCGAAGACCGAGTGAGGGCAGATGGAACCATTTATGTAGACCCGGTCAACCCGAACAACTCTGCTAACCCGACGATAAACCACCAGCTGACCTGGGTGACGCACACCGGCGACCGGGACGGGCGGAACTACCGCTACGGCAGCGCGGATTACTACAAAACCACAAATGCCGGCATTGACACCTACAATGTTGCCGCCACTGTGGTCAATACCCGGATTGGGACGCTGGCGGCGACCGGCGGGGTTGGAGCAGTCAGCAGCGATGCGCCGGGCGGCAGCCTTGCTGTCTTTTCCGGCCCCAAAGTAGACGTAACGACGCCCTCGTTGCCGAAGCCGTTGCCGACGCCCCCATTCAGCACAACGCCGACGCCGCCAAGCGATCTCGGATTAGTAGTTCCCGGCTTCTACACGGCATCTGCCGGAGCAAGCCCGACTTACACGCCGTTTACTATTCGCAATCCGCGTTTCTTGAAGCTGTACACGCCACCGGGGGCGGCGGCTGGGGTGAACCCAAGCAGTCCATCGTTCGACTTTTTGTATGCCGACGACAACGGGATATTTGACTTAACGCCCAACACGACGCTTGTTCCAAACAAGGTCGTATTTGTCGCGGGAGCGGATCGCTTGCAGTTCACGACCGCGAACTATCAAGCCATGACAACTCCCGCGTTCGGCGTCACCGGCACCGTCACCCGAAACAGTCCTGCGCCCGGACTGCCGTTTATTCCAACCTGCGTTCAGGCGCTGTCTACTGACTCCCAGCCGGGAAGCAGCACGGTTACGACGCGGCGGTACTTGATCACGCAGAGCTACAGCCAGGGTGAGCTGGGCGGCCCGGCGAATGCCGGCAAGATTGGCGGCGAAGTGTTTGAAGTAGACGTGTCCGCGACCGGCACGTCTACGTCCGTCACCGCTGCTCTAAGTACCCCTGTCGGCGGGTTTGCCGGCAACCAGACTCTCAGCCATCCTGACTTGACCGGGCCGCTGATCCAGCCGACCTACGCCGTTCGGCTGCCGTAGATCTATTTCACGGGGCTGAACCCCCGTGCTTCAAAGGGCAATTCCCCGCCTTCGCGGGCATTAAGAACCAACGAAGTTGGCGCCCGCGAAGGCGGGAGTTTGCTCTGTTAAAGTCCTGCCGTTCCGGGCAGGCACCACCATGCACAACCCTATGCGAACTCTAAAATACCTCGCTTTCGATACCATCACTCTTCGCCCAGCCCGGCGCACCGCAGCGCTGCTGTGCGCTGCCCTGCTGTGCCTCGGCCTTGCAGCGACTACCCGAACGTCCGCGCAGGTGACGGGGCCGCTGGCCGCGCCGTATGCGTCGCCGAAGACCCCAACGCCGTTCCAGTGGCAGAATTACCACAGCGGCGGAGCGCCAATCCCGGCGACGCAGTTCCCGGTCGCGCCCGACCCGAACGCCGCGGTCGGCCTGACGCCACTGATTGACCCGCTGCAAAGCCAACTTCAGGGAACCCCGACGGAGCTGTATCAGGCGACGCCCGGCGGCCCAAGCGTCCTGACCGAAATCCCCAGCTTCCTGCTGGGGAACTATGACCCGACGCGCCCGCCGGCGGGACTAGACCCTGTCACAGGCAACCTGCCGTTCTACCCGAACCACTTCCAGGACGGCAGCATTTTCTCCTGGGCCGCGCCTTTCAGCTACGTCGCCCAAGGCATCGGCACGGTCACGGTGGATGACTCGCCGATCCAGGCGCCGACAGCGACGGCTTCCGGCTTTACGATTAACCCGGCGAACGGGGCATGGGTTTCCGTCACCGATCCGAACTCGGCGACCCCCGGCCCCACTACCAGCCCGGCCGCCGCGACCGCGACCGGCGATGAGTACCTGCGGCTGCCTTCCGGGGTTGCCGGCACGGCAATCTGGACGCTGTACGAGCCGTCGGCGGGGGTCTACTCGGTCTACTTCCATATCCCGAATGACCTGCCGGACTCGAATGGGGTGGCGGAAGTGCGCGATACCCAGGTGCTTTACTTTATTCGGGTGCTGGATGCGAATGGCAACGTGACTGCCAACACGACCGCGACCGTCAGCCAGACGGAAGCCAACGACAGCCAGCTTCTGGCCGGGCCGTTCCAGGTCGCCGCCGGCGGCTCCGTCGTCGTCACCCTGACCCGCAGCCTTTCCAATCCGGTAATCAACAACAACCTGACGCACCCGGATTACTTGGTGGCGGACTCGATGACTCTCCAGCAGACGGTTGGGGATGTTCAGAGTGCGCCGACCGTTGTCACGCGCACGTCGTACCCGACGGATTTCAACAACGCACAGTATTGGGGAGTTTTTATAACTCCCTCGGTGCTGTCTACCTCGCCCAATCCGGCGACGGCGGCGGCGGCGAACGCGAACCCCGATACGACGACGGGAGACGCGACCGGGAACATCCTGCTGAAGACCGGCAACCCGGCTACCGCGCTGGGAACGACCGGCATTGCCGATCCGACGCGGATCATCCGCCAGTTGGTCTACTTCGGACGCTCCGACCCCAGCGCCAGTGTGACCAACACCGTAGACGACAGCAATCAAGCGAGGTTCTCCGGCAGCGGCACGACGGCCAACAACGCGCCGACGGCCAGCAACAACGAGTACCGCATCTCCGCCACGGCGCCAGGGACGACCCCGACCAACATCGCCGCCACTTGGACCGTGCCGGTGCCGGCGGCCGGGGCCGGCTCGAACTTCTTTGTCTACGCCCATATTCCGGCAACCGCTACCGGCGAGCTTCGGCTGCCCCATGTCTTTTACACCGTCACGGTCACGACAGGCGTCACCGCGGGCGGGCTGCCTGTTCAGACGACCTACAACGCGGCTATCAGCCAGCAGACGCAGGGGGCCGATGCACTGGTCGTTCTGCCGACGGGAACGCTGACCCCGGCGGCGGGGACGAACATCGTCGTCACGATGTACAGCCAGAACAATTCTAATGCTCCCTCGCCGACCGGCACAGTCGTCGTCGCCGACTCGGTCAACGTTTCCACGGGAACCGGGCAGGGCGCGATTTACTGCGTGGACGGCTTCACCGGCGGCGTGGTCTGGCGCTTCCCGACGCCCGGTTCGGCGAACGGCGCGTCGGCTCCGGTCTTTGCGTCCCCGGCCATTGCCAAGATCAATGTCGTCGTCACGCCGGCGACCGCGGCCACCCCGGCGGTCTATGCCAACAAGCTCGTCGTGATTGTCGGCGACAACAATGGACTTGTCTACTGCCTGGACGCGATGGGGAACGGCGACGGGACCAGCAACTTTGACGTGCTGAACCCGGCAACCCTTCAGCCGGTGACGACTCCGCAGCCAGCCTACGGCGCGGTTGTCCCGCGCCTGGCTGCCGGAACGCCTGCCGCGACCGCCGCGCTCACAGGCCATGTCGGTACGACCGGCGTTTACTGGATTTACCGCCCGGATGCCACCCAGCCGAAGTATGTCACCGGCACGGCCATCGGCGCCGTTAAGCCGGTGGTTGACCCGACCACCGACCTGCCGGTTCCCGCTGCGTTTGGTACGGCCTCGCCGACAATCTCTGTGGACCCGACGGTTCCCACGGCCACGCCGACTTTGTCCAATTCCACCGTCTACATCGGCAATTCTAACGGCGTCCTGTATGCTCTCGACGGCGGCGGCGTGTCCATCAACGGCAGCGGCGTACCCACCAATGGCATTGGTACGCCAGCGAGCTTTAAGGCATCAGGCGACACATTTAACGTCAGCCAAGATGTGCAGCAGTCCCAGCCGTTCCCGAAGCTTGTTATTCCGACCGCTCAGCCGCGCTGGTGGTTCAGCCTGCGCGGCGTGGACCCGAACGGCGCAGAAAACACGTCGTCTGCCGACATTGAATCCGCCCCCGCGCTGTATATCAAGCGGACGCCAAACGCCCTGGCCGGCACGACAACCTATGTGCCGACGGTCTACATCGGCTCGGCGCACGAGCAGGAAGTGACGTCCAACGTCGGACGCTTGTACGCCCTGAACGGCGTGTACGGGCCGTCGGGCAACAATGGCCGTTCCAGTCCCATCAAGCAGCCCAATCCCGCATCGGCGAACTACACCGGCCCCGGCTCGTATAATTACAACGTCGGTCAAATCCCGCAGATCAGCAAGACCGACACCGCCGACTGGTCCTACCCGGACGGCGTCGGCACGACCGCTTATGCGACCGGCAAAAGCAGCGACGGCAACCCGCGCCCCGCGCTCGGCAACATCACCGGCTCGCCGGTCGTGTTCACCAACATTGATGAGACGGTCGGCAATCCGACGCGCATCTATATTGCCGCGAACAGCGGGCTTGAGCCGACCACCGCGACGCTGGTCCCGGTGGCCCGGCCCGACGACACGCAGACCGGGCGCCTCTGGGCGGTCAACCTAGACGGCTCCGTCGGCACGACGACAAATTCTGGCCTCGGCGGCCATGTCTGGTCTTACCCTGTCGCGAACAACCCGAACGACAAAACAAAAGACAACGTGGCGGAGCCGTACCCCCCCATCGGCGCGTTCCTGCGGGGAACCCCGGCCATCGGCTTTGTCCAGTTCCCCCTCACCATCCAGTTCACCCCGACCGCCGGCGGCGCGGTCTCAACCTACAGCCCGGCGGACGCCGTGCATACGGGCGGCATCGCCGGCCAGTCTGTTCCCATGCTGTATGTCGGGACGCGCGGGGTCAATGACACGTCGCTGTATGCCGTGGACATTGACGGCGACATGACCGCACTGCCCCAGACGGTCGTGACCACGGCCAGCGGCACGGCGCAGAACGACCAGCGCACGATCTACCGGCTGGTCACGCCCGACGGTTCGATTTACCAGTCGTCTCCGGCGCTGGTCACGAACGCGACGATTAACACCACCGGGACCGGCGGCACTAATAACGGCAACGGCGGCAGCGTCTATGCCGTCGCCGGGAACTCTCTGTACGACTATGGCGCGACGCCGATTTCCAACCCATTCGCCGGCAACGATTTCCCATTGATCCCTGAAAACAAGGTGTTCGTCGGCTTCGGCCCGATCTCGTCCCCGGCGCTTGCCGGCGCGGACACCACCGACCTCAGCCAAGCGTTCCTGGGAACGCCCGCTGGAACGCCCGGACTGTCGAACACCAGCGCCTTTACGACAAACACGACCGACTGGGTAATTGTCGGCGATAGCACTTCGGGCCTCTGCCGAGGCATCACGCCGAACGACCTTACCTACGGCGGCATTCCGCCCTCACTTGGCTCAATCATCCCGCCGGACCCGAACGCCCCGCTCACGCAGCTTTTGACGGCGGAGATCCAGACGTTCCTCGTGCCGGACTTGACGACGCAGAACTTAACCAGCAGCAAAGCCGATGGCGTCGGCCCAACCGCCGCACTGCCGGTCTATGACTGGGGCGAAAGCGCCTACGTCGCCTTCACCAACGTCGCGCCGCCGAACCCGACCAACAAAACGGCGCTGTATGTCTACGATCACAACCTTTATCCGGATTTGACTGCCGCGAACGCGAATAACAAAATCCCGTTCTACACGTCCGACGGCACGACGGCACAGACGGTCACGTTCGGCCTTTCGGATGTGGATGCGACGACTGGCACCAGCATTCTGCAAACGGACAACGGCTCGGTGCTGCCCGCTAATTATTTTGTTGATCCCGGCTCGCTAACCGCCGACACAACCGCCACGCCTGCTTACACTCAGGCTGTGGCAAATGTCGTGCAGAACTTGCAGACCACGGCAAATACCAAGTACATTGGTACTTACACTTACACCATCGGAGACGGCTCCGCCCGCAACAATACGCCGGGCGCACGCCGCCGCTTCCAGAACGTCCGTCAGGTCGTCACTGAGTATGACTACGACGGCACCAGTTACACCCGCATCGGCAACGTGGTCATCGGCGGGGATGCCACCGCTAACAACATCGTCCCTGCGCCCGATGGCAAGAGCTTCCTGAAAATCGCTTCGGTGGACCAGCCGACGTTCGGCATCCTGAACCCGCTCGCCGTGCGCGGCGGCGGCGTCAACTTGCTGCCGATCAGCGGCGTCACCAGCGTCAACGCCGTTCAAGTCGGCGACGAAGAAGGGCCGTTCCGGTCCGTCGAAATACAGGCGTCGCCCCTGCCGACGTTCAGCACGCAAGGCACCGGCGACGTGATCGGCCTGCAAGCGCTGACGAACGGCAACGACGTTTTGGCCTACGCCCCACCGTCGTCGTCCGGCGTCGGCGCCAGCCCGATTGCTCTGCCGAACCCGGCGACCGACCCGACGGCCCCCGCGCCGTTCACGACCAAAGTGGTCGTCACCGCGACCGGCCTGATTTCGCACAACAGCGTCGGCGACAACTCAGAGCCGCGCCCGACGCTCGCCCCGCAGGGTACCTATAGAAACGGGGGGAATGACGGCCTGCCGACTGCCGCTCCCTTCGGCGGCTACGGCTTGGATGCTGCCGACCGGAGCGCCCTGTTCAATTTGGGCCAGACCCTGCGGCTTAAATCCACCGTCCCGACCACCGGCCTGGGCGTCCCGTCAACGGGCCGCGACGGCCTGTACTGGAACTCCAACGTCCCGACGAACACCGGCTTCGGTACGTCCGGCCACGAGTCCGTCGTCAACTTCCTGCCCTGGGAGACCCCGCCGACGCCGTACTCGGTCGGCATCAATTCCAGCCAGGACTACCCGGACATCGCGCCCGGCAACGTCGTCCAGAACGCCGCTAGCGTCGCAAACTCCGCCAATCCGCCTGTGACGAACTCCGGCGGGGACCTGACCTCCAACAGCGTCACGCTGACCCCCGGCGTCATCGGAACGGCAAGGGGCAGCGGGACAGCGGTCCAGAACCGCATCGTCTACGGCGACCCGGTGCAGATCAAAATCACCGTGCCGAACCACCAGCCCGCCAATCAGCAGTTGTACCAGCAGGCCGGCGGCAGCAGCGCTTATGATCCGAACGGGCAAATCGCGCCGGTCACAAGTACCGGAACCAATAACATCACGCAGCCGCAGGCATTCCCGATGGGCTACATCGCCAACAAGCGGCTGTTCGTCCCGTCCGCCTCCGGCATCTACAGCGTCCAGCGGCCTTACCGCGATGTCCACATCTACACCGGCGTCCCAGTAGACATACGGACCAGCATCGCCACCCCGACCACCGACATCGGCCAAGTCCCGGCAGCCTTCGGCGTCCAGACGGAAAAATACACGCCGCTCGGCTTCTTCACGCCGTATTCTCAGGGGACGGCCGCCCCGAACCTGAACCCGTTCCTGCCGTACTTCAAGCCGCTGGAAGTGCATAACGACGGCAACGTGAACCTGCTAAACGCCCACTTCGACCAGCGCTACGCCAACTTCAACAACGGCGGCAGTTCAACGCTGCTGCTAAATTCGGACGCCGTTGATCCGCTGTCTGCGCTGCTGGGGTATGACATTCCCCCGGCCAACAGCACCTACGGCACCACCGGGCCGCGTCCTACTGGGGAAGAACCCTTCCTAATCCGGTCATCGTTGGACACGGACATCTTTAACGCTTATGGACGCAACCCGCTGATTGCCAGCAACTACAGCGCCTTCTATCCCGGCGCGACGTTCCACAAGCCGCTGGTTGGGTCGGACCAGCCTTCGACTCTGACTGTGCCGGATGCGCCGGAAAACTATGTTGCTGGCGCGTCGCTCGACAGCTACCCGACGCCCCTGGTTCCGAACAATACAAATGGGGTTTACAAGTCCGCGCCGTTTGTAAGCGTGGCTATTCCGTTCGGAACGCCGGTTGGGACCTACTCGACGCCTGCGCCGCAGTCACCTCTGTCCCTGCGCCTGTTCGAAGGGCTGGATGCTGGGAGCACGGCGGCGGCGACGGCCTACTCGACCACGAGCGCAACCGGCTTCCTTTACCCGCCGCAGTACAATGGCGCGATCGGCGGTATCGGGAAGCCGAACGTATCCACTAATGGGCTGCCCGAAGTGTATACGGCTGGGCAGCCACTCTCTACGACCGGAACCCAGCTTTCGGCGACCGTCACCGAGCAGCGCCTGACCGACGGCTTCACCTACGGCGCTGTGCCAATGATTGACGCCGGGCCTGCCGGCTCGACGACGCCGAGGGGCGGCGGCACGGCGGTTCCGGCCTCCACGCCGGACTTCGCGCCCGCCGCGTTCCGCGATTTTGGGACCGGCAATCTATCGGTTTACTGGACAACCGGACGCTTCGGCGGCTTCGGCATCTACGGGGCTAACCTGCCGTTCGCCAAAGACCCGGCGAACAACGATCAGAACTTCGGCCACTTCATGCCGACTAACCCGACTGGGCAGTGGTGGCATCCGTTCACGCCGGGCCTCTCGACAACAGGGATAAACAGTGGCCTGAGCATCGCGCAGGATTACACTGTCTCCGGCTCCGTGTATGCCTTCGCGGTCAATGTCGCCGCCGGGACGCCCTATGCCAACACGCTCTACTGCTACCCGGTTACCACCGCTACCTACAGCGGCGGGGCGGTCACGCCGGACGCCGTGGGAACAGCGCAGAAGGTCAGCAGTGACCCGAGCCAGGTCAAATACGGCATCAAGGCCCTGTACGTCAACAAGGTGCCGACGGGCTTTACCAACAACCTGTATGCGTTCTGGACCGCGAACACGCGCGGGCGGACGGCCCTCTACTATAACTCGCGCGTCGCCGGCACCGGGGATTGGCCGCTGACCAGCGGCCTGCTGCCGGTCCCGGCGGGCCTGACGGCGGTGTCCGATGCCAGCCCGCTGCTGATGCCGGTTCCTCCTTTCGTGTATAACTCAGTGACTTATACATCGGTCATTGAAGTCACTTATAGCGGCACTGGGCCGGACGGCAATGCGGACATTTATGTTAGCCGTTACCTACCGGACGCGAAGACCCCGGCGCAGCTTGACCTCGTGCCGTTCCCGGCCGTCACCGAAAACCTACGGGCGCAGGGCAATACCGGCTGGTATCAAGGGCGCGACACGGCCTGGTCCCGCTCCGGGGCGCTGAACATCTCGTTGGTTTATAAAGATGCGAACGGACCGAAAAACCCGTCCCTGCTCTACGGCGCGACCACGCCGTTTGCGCCGCAGTTCACGAAGGCCATCTATGACAAGGCCAGCGGGTACTTGGTACTGACCGGCGTTCAAGTGCCGATCATCCTAACGACCATCAATGGAACGCAAGCCTACACAACCAACACGGTTTATGTGGACGCCGCGACAGGCCGCATCCGGTTCTCCCCGGCCCTGCTGCCGACGCAAAACTTCGGTACTATCCGGGCGACGTTCAGCCCGCTCGCCCGGCGCCTGACAACTGACAGCCGCGCCGATGTGGGGCCGGTGACGTTCCTGGACGACACGCCGAAGCCGAATGATGTGCCGATCTTTGCAAACGTCAATGCCAGCCGCCGGTGGACGATCTGGCGCAAGTCAGGCGTCGCCGGTGTTGGCAGCACCGCAACGCTCTACTACAAGACCCAGCGCTTGACGCTGTTCCTGCCGAGCGCTGTGGGCGCTACCGTGACCACAGGCGCAAACAATGCCCCTGTCGTCACGCCTCTGCTCTCCAGTGTGAGACTGAATGGCACGGATGTCACAAAGCAAGTGGACGTGGATTATCTGCGGGGCCGCATCTACTTCCCGATCGCGCTGAATGCAGAAGGCCAAACAGCGACAGTTACTTACACCGACACCAGCGGAACTGTTCACACCGGAACGACTGCCGTTACTGATACCGTGCAGTGGCAGGATGAAGCTCCGGCAAACTACCTGCCGACAGCAAATGATCCCCCGCCGGTGGACAGCGTATCGGGCCTGGACACTGTGATTGACACCCCGGTGCCGATCTCCCCGGCGACTAACGAGAACAATCTCGCTGCGTTCCTGGACCCCTATGCGGGAACCAATGCCGCCTACGGCGGCTTGAACTCGCACAAGGTCTGGCTGTTCTGGAACAGCACCCGCAACGGCACGGCGGACATCTATTCGGAAACGATTGATCCCCGGTTCGCGCCAGGACCGACGATCCCGTAGACGTTCCGCCTCCGCGCACAAAAAGCCGCCTGTTCTTGACCCAAGAGCAGGCGGCTTTATTTTGAGGAAGCCCCCCCGCCCCAATTCTAGGAAGCCATACAAATAAAAAAGGCGAACACAAGGTTCGCCTCTACAGAGTCTTGACCGGCGGCGCAAGCGGGGGCAGCGGGCGTTTCGTGTCGGCGGGCGTCAGCAGGAACGCGCAGGGTTTGCCGTTCCATAGGCCCTGCCCGGCGATTTGGCCGTGGTCGTTGACGGCGCGGGCTTCGGTGAGTGTCCAGCCGGAATAAGGTAGTAAAAGGGTGTTCAGGTCGGTGGGCCTGTTGTTCTGCCAGAGCGTTGCGTGCTTGATGCCCGCTGCCGTCTGGGACGTACCGACAACTTGGCCTGTGCTGCTGACGGCGTAGGCGGCGCTGGTGTCCATGCCGGGCAGGGGAGGGAGGTCGCGCAACTGGCCGTCCGCAAACAAAAAGCCGTGGCGGGTGCCGCTGTCGCCCGTGTCGGAGACGCCGGCGACTGCCCCGGCGCTGCTGACGGCATACGCCGCGCTGTTTGCGCCGCCGAGCGTGCCGAGGTCGGTCATCCCGCCGCCGGGTGTCCAAAGGAACGCATGGGTCGCGCCGCTGTCGGTGTCGGCTTTGCCGGCGACGCTGCCGGACGGGCCGACGGCGTAGGCCGCACTGTACGGGCCGCCGAGCGTGCCGAGGTCAAGAAGCGAGCCGTCCGCTTGGCGAACAAAGGCGCGGGAAATCCAGGCGTGCAGGCGGTCAGAATGGCCTGTTTCGGCGAAGCCGGCAACTTCTCCGGTGTCACTGATGCCCCGCGCCTCGCTGTAGGGGTAGCCGGGCAGGGAGCCGATCTTGTGGGTCGTGCCGTCCCAGAAAAACGCCCGCACGTGGCCGAGAATGTTGAACGACGATCCTACCGCCTGCCCGGAGTTGTTGAGGGCATAGGCAAAGGAGGCGTGGTGCTTCGGCAGCGCATCCAAAGCGGCCAGCGTGTCCCCACTGCTGACATACCCCTGCATGTCTGCCGATAGTGCGGCCCGCCCAGCGTTGTTCAGCCCGGAAACGCTGCCGTCTCGGCTGCCCGCAAGAGGTGTGACGTGGTAGCGGACCGGCAGTGCGCCCGACGTGTCTGCGGCGGACGGCAGCGCCGCCGACAGATGCCAGGGCAGGAGCAGGGGCAGAGCGAGAACACAAAAACGCGCCCAGCGCGGGGTCTGCCGCACATGGGCCAGGCTTGCCAAGCGCCGGCGCAAATGGCGATAACCCGATGACAGGCCGAGCGCAGGGGCGGCGGCTTCCGGGACGGCGAGTTTCAGCAGCAGCCGTCCGTAATCGGCGCGGGGCGTCTTCGTGACGGAGAGCGCCAGGGCATCGCAGGCTTCTTCCCGTGCGGCGGCCCATTCGGCGGACGCCCACCAGACGAGGGGATGGAAAAAGAACAGCGTTCGGGCCAGCGTCGGGACCAGCGCCAGCGGCAGGTCCCCGCGCTTGATATGGGCCATCTCGTGCGCCAGCGTCAAATGCAGTTCCGCCGCCGTGAACTCACTGAAGCTTGGCGGCAGCAGGATTGCCGGGCAAACCCAGTTCACGACGCAGGGCGTCGGTATGCTTGGACCGGAGAGAACATGCGGTGTCCGGCGCAGGCTCATTTGCTCGGCAAGTGCGTCCAAGTCTATGTTCGCAAAAGACACGGGAACCGTGCCGCGCTGCATCTTTGCCGCTGCGAGACTTTGGCGGGCCATCAGCGCAAGCGAAGCGGCGATGCCGATAAGCCACATGGCAAACAGCAGCAGCGGCCATTGAAGCGCTTGCGGGACAACATGCGGCGGCGCTTCGGCAGTCGGCAGCAAGGCGGCGCTGGCCGGAGTCGTGGGTTTTGACGGCAGGGGAACGTAGTGAGCGGCGGGCGGCGGGGCAGGGGCGGCAGAAACCGGCACCGGGGGAGCAGGCGCGGGCAGAACTGCGAGGTTAATCGGCGCGGCGAGCCAAAGCCCCAGCAGCTGCTTGGCGCAGGCCAGCCACCAGAGCCACGCGCGGACTCCGGCAGGCAGGCGCGGCAGGACACGGCAAGCAATTCCCACAGCCGCAATGCCGACGCTGCCCCACAGGCAGGCGTGTCCCAGTTGAAGCACCCAGGCCGAGACTGACTCCATCGTGTTAGCTCTCCAGAACCAGAAGCGAGGAAGTAAACTTCTCTCGCTGAATAGCATCCTTCGGATGAAAAGAATGCCGTTGTTCGTAAACCGTCTAAAGGACGTTATTCAGCGAGAGAAGTTTACTTCCTCACTTCTTGCCTTGCCCTACTCTTCTTCCGGCGTGTCCAGCATCTTTCTCAGATCGGCGATCTCGCGCTCCGACAGCTTGGCTTCGCTCAGGTACGCGACAAACGGCGACAGCGACCCGCCCAGCGACTTCTCGACAAAGTCTTTCACCAAAGACTGCATCAGCTCGGTTTTGGCGACGACCGGCTTGTACTGGAACGCCCCCTGCTCTTTGAAGCGGGTCAAGTAGTTCTTCAGGCGCAGGCGCTCCATCATCGTGAGGATTGTCGTCCGGGCAAGCCCGTGCGGTTCGCCGAACTGCGCCGCCGCCTCCCGCACCGTCACCGGGGCGTGGTCGGTGACATAGCGCAGCAGGGCCAGCTCTTGATCGCCTAAACTTTGCGGCTTGTTCATAGTCCCCAGTATAGCATAGGACTACAGAAATAGTCAATCTATTCCTATTTGTGCTGACGTTGGGATAGTATTGCGCCATGATGCGAGTAATAGCCTTTGTTCCGACAGCCGCCGCAATATCATTAGGAAGCTGGTTTCTTGTGAGCCGACCGGCGGCACAACCACAAATCGCTGTATCAAGCTATGTTCCTACCTTGCCGCCGCTGCCGCAGGCCAGCCGGAAACAGTTCGGCGGCTGCTCGACCAGGGCGCGGATGTCAATGCGCGGTCGTCAGCGCTGCATGATAGGACTGCGATAGAAGCCGCGATTTGGCACCGTGAGAACGACATTGTGCGGATCATTGCTGTGCCGGGTGACGTTCCAGGTGGGAGTTTGCGGAATGGTCCCCTCGACCCGGATGGAATGGTGAAGGACGAGGATTATCGGGAAGTGATTGGGATGCTCCGACAGGCGACTAAAGACGAAGCGACAAAGAAAAGCGAACACAAGGTTCGCCCCCACGAGGTTAGGAATAGGATCAAGAACAGGACGTAGGGTGCGAACCTTGTGTTCGCCCGTCCTGGTTCGGGTACAATCTTGTATCATGGACCCATTGCAAAAAGACGCCGCGCGGGCGGAAGAGCTGCGGGCGAAGCTCAGCCACGCGAACTATCTGTACCACGTTTTAGACCAGCCGGAGATGGCGGATGCGGAGTACGACCATCTCCTGCGGGAACTCCTTGACCTGGAAACGGCGCACCCGGAGATCGTGACCGCCGATTCGCCGACCCAGCGGGTCGGGGCGTCGCCGCAGTCGGATTTCAAGCCCCACACGCACCGTCAGCCGATGCTGTCGCTGGCGAATGCATTCAACGATGACGAGCTGCGGGCCTTTGATGAGAAAGTCAAGCGGCATTTAGGGCTGGCGGCGGGTGCCCAAGTTGAGTATGCCACCGAGCTGAAGATTGATGGGCTGGCCGTCTCGCTGACGTATGACGGCGGCATCTTCCAGACCGGCGCGACGCGCGGTGACGGGGTGGTTGGGGAAGATATTTCGGCCAATCTGAAGACCGTGTCGGGTCTGCCTCTGCGCCTGCGTTCGCCGTTCCCAAGCTTTGCCGAGATACGCGGCGAAGTGTATTTGGACCATAGGGAGTTCGCCCGGATCAACGCAGGCCGGGAAGCCGCTGGAGAGCCAGTGTTCGCGAACCCTCGTAATGCGGCGGCGGGCAGTGTTCGGCAGCTCGACCCGGCGGTCACGGCGCGGCGCAAGCTGAGCCTGTTTTTGTATGCCCTGGGAACCGTCAGCGAGCCGTCGGCGGCCTCGCAGATGGGCCTGCTGCAAACTCTGCAAGGGTGGGGAATGCGGACAAATCCGAATGTCCGGGTTAACCCGGACATTGACGCCGTGATTGCCTATGTCGCCGAGTGGACTGACAAGAAGGCTTCGCTGCCGTATGACATTGACGGCATTGTGGTCAAAGTCAACGACTTCGGCCAGCAGCAGGACTTAGGGGCGGTCGCCCGAACCCCGCGCTGGGCGATTGCGTATAAATTTCCCGCACAGCAGGGCCGGACGAAAATCTTAGACATTCTGGCGTCGGTCGGGCGCACGGGCGCGGTGACTCCGGTAGCGATTGTCGAGGCCGTGACCCTGCCGCCAAACTCAGTAGTCCAGCGGGCGACTCTGCACAACCAGCTAGAAATTGACCGCAAAGATGTCCGCATCGGCGACACGGTGGTGATCCAAAAAGCCGGCGATGTCATCCCGGAGATCGTTCAAGTGGTTTTGGACGCCCGCCCTGAAGACAGCGTCCCGTACCGTCTGCCGGAACACTGCCCCGCCTGCGGGACGCTGCTGGTCCGGCCGGAGAATACGCCGGTGACGCGCTGCCCGAATTCGGCGGGCTGTCCCGGCCAGAATGTCCAGCGGATTATCCACTTCGTGTCCCGCCGGGCGATGGACATTCAGTGGCTCGGCGAAAAGCACGCCGCGCAGCTTGTCGAGCAAGGGCTGATCAAAGACGCTGCCGACCTATATTTTGTCAAAAAAGAAGACTTGCTGCCGCTGGAGCGCATGGGCGACAAGCTGGCCGACAATATCTTGGCCGCGATAGATGGCAGCAAGCACCCGCCTTTGCCCCGGCTCATTTTTGCCCTCGGCATTCGGCTCATCGGCGAACACGCCTCCGAGATACTGGCCCGGCATTTCGGGTCTTTGGACAAGCTGGCGGCGGCGACGACCGAAGAACTGGCAGCTATTTACGACATCGGCCTGACGACCGCCGAACACATCGTCGCGTTCTTCGGGCAGGCCGAGACAACCGAGCTGCTCCAAAAGCTTAAGGCGGCGGGAGTCCAGCCTGCTGCCGATGAGTTCGCGCCGCAAGCCGACACGTTCAGCGGCAAGTCGTTTGTCTTCACGGGAACACTGACGATGATGACGCGCGGCGATGCTGAGGGCCTAGTCAAGAAACTGGGAGGCCGAGCGTCGTCGTCGGTCTCCAAACAGACGGATTACGTGGTGGCGGGCGAGAGCGCGGGCAGCAAGCTGGAAAAAGCGCGAACGCTGGGTGTCGCCGTACTGACGGAGGCCGAGTTTCAGGCATTGGCGGCTGGGGTCGAAGCGTCGGCGGAAGCCGAAAGCGCAGTAGATAGTCTCCCCAGCCCCCAATAATGGAGGAGCAATACGGAACAATCCTACTCCTCCATTATTGGGGGCTGGAGGGCGTTCCAACAGGCAGAAAAGCGCCGGCCCGAATGGGCCGGCGCTTCTTCTTGCCGCTCTGTTATTGGCTACTTCTGCTGGGCGACAGTCGCGTGCAGGTAGGCTTTCTGGTCCTGAATTGCAGTGTAGTCAGCCCCCGTAATCTGGTACTGCTGGCCGATTGCTTCCTGAGTCGGCATCTTTTCGACGACGCCGACGAGTGACACCAGCTGGCCGGCGGCAATGGTGACTTTGCTTGCGCCGCTTGCCCCAGCGTCCATGCCCTTGTCGAGAAGCACCAGCATCTGCTGCTGGGGCGTCGGGCCGACGAAGAACGCCCGGTCGCTCAGGACTTTCTGCACCGGCACGGCGGTCAGCTTGGCCTTGCGGCCGACAAATGTCAGCGGGTCGGTCGCCGCCGCGAATGCGACGACATCACTCAGCGGGACGCCGGGAACACTGGCCTGCGCGGGCTTCGCAGTGGCAATATCCGTGCCTTTATGGATTTTGATGTCCTGGCCGGGCGTCGGGGCCGCCGTATCGGCGGGGGCCGGTGTCACCGGCGCGGCGGACGGATCAGCCGGCGCGGTGACTGGGGCAGGAGGCGTCGTCGCCGCTGTCTGCGGCGTGCTGTGGTGCAGCAGCGCATACAGCAGGGCGAGCAGGAGCAGGGCGGCTAACAGCCACGCCCACCACGGGATGCCGCCCTTCTTTTCGCGGTAAACTTGGGCGCCGCCTTCGGCACCGGCGCGGTTCGGATCGTTTTGATTGGTAGCCATGAGTTAAATCCTCTTATTCGTGGTATCAGCGGCGATGTCTTCGACTTCAACGTCGGTGCGGCGGACGGTATCGCGGACGGTCTCGATGCGGTCGGTCTCGGTCTTGCCGACAACGACTTCTTCGACGACCCGCGCGTCTTTGGTGACGACCGGGACTTCGTGCGTCTCGGTCAGCACCACGTCGGCAGTCTGGGCGAAGGCCGTACCCGTGTTGGTCACGGCGCGGTCTACCGCGTGGCGCTCAACAGACACAGTCTCGTCACGTAGGGTGACGGTCTCAGAAACAGGCCGCTCTTCAACACGCTGGAAGACGCGGACGCCGCCGCGCTGGATCTGGCGCTTGCCGACCGCGAGCTGCTCTTCGACCACCGGCACGACCACTTCGCCGGCAACTTCTTCGCGGCGAGCCATGAGGGGTGCAGCGGCGACTGCCGCAACCGGGGCGGCCACGACCGGGGCGGCATCTAAGTAGCTGCCGCGCTGGGCAAACGCATCGTGGATGTCTAAAGCGCCGTGGCGGTTCATAATCTCCCGCGCCATCTCGGCGCGGTCGTCGTCGGTGTGGGCGATTTCCAGAGCGTCCCCGGCCCGCATTCCTTCCTCAAACAGCTTGGCATCGCCTTCGGGAACGCCTTCGCTTTCGAGTTCATGCCGCACCGATGCCAGTGAGTGCTGAGAGTTTTCGGTGTACGGCTCTTTGAGATCAATGTGCGCCCGGTCATAATTGTTGCTGACCAAATCATTCAGCGCGGCTTCGGCGTCCGAGCGCTGCTCGAACAAGCCGACGACAATGCTTGCCATAATTTTTGTTCCTTGTTTCTTGTGACTTTGTTTTTTGTGACTTGAGTTCCTGCCGTGCGGCTTTGTTCCCGGCATCACCCTTTACCCGGCGGTTTTTGAGTGCAAACCCGTAAACTGACGGGTTTTCTGCTCGCATGAGTAGGAGCAGAAAAAATCTTGCCATACACCCCCGTGAAACACCTCTGACCCAGCCTGACTGCGGCTGACCCATTCGCCCGGTATTTGTGCTATAATGGCGGATAGGACTGGACGCGGCAGCGTCCACCAGTCTCGCACTTTAGGAGCAGCACTTCTTTTATGTTCAACTTCATACGGCGGATGTCGGGCCGGTTTTCTCGCGACATGGGCATTGATCTCGGCACGGCCAATACCCTCGTTCATGTGCAGGGCCGGGGGATACTCCTGCGCGAGCCTAGCGTCGTCGCCGTTAACCGGCAGACCAACGTGGTGATCGAAGTCGGCGAGGAAGCCAAGCGGATGTTGGGCCGGACGCCGAACTCGATCATTGCCATCCGCCCGCTTAAAGACGGAGTCATTGCTGACTTCGACCAGACCGAGCGGATGCTGCGCTACTTTATTGAGAAAGTTCACCGGCGCAAAGGCTTTGTTCACCCTGTCGTTGTCGTCGGTATCCCGTCAGGCATCACCGAAGTGGAGCGCCGGGCGGTGATTGAAGCGACGAAAAAAGCGGGCGCGAAAGAAGCCTACTTAATTGAAGAGCCTATGGCGGCGGCCATCGGCGCGGGGCTGCCGGTTTCAGAACCCATCGGCTCGATGATCGTAGACATCGGCGGCGGAACTTCTGAAGTCGCCGTGATCTCGCTTGGCGCAATGGCCGCTGCCCGGTCCATTCGGATCGCCGGGGACGAGATTGACGAAGCGATTGTGACGTATGTGCGCCAGCAGTTCAATTTGTTTATCGGGGACCGCACTGCCGAAGAGTGCAAAATTACCATCGGCTCGGCGTCAGCTTTAGAACAGGAGCTGACGATGCAGGTGCGCGGGCGCGACCTGCTGACGGGCCTGCCGCGCTCGACGACGATCACGTCCGAGCAGGTCCGGGAAGCGATCTCCGATCCGATCAATGCAATTGTCGAGACCGTCAAAGAAACGCTGGAAGACACGCCGCCGGAATTGTCCGCCGACATTATGGATTCCGGCATTGTGCTGGCTGGCGGTGGGGCGCTGCTGCGCGGCCTGGACCGGCTGATTTCCCGCGAGACCGGAATGCCGGTGCATATCGCCCCCGATCCGCTTTCCTGCGTCGTGCTTGGCACCGGCAAATGCCTCGATGAAGCGTCCCGCTCCAGTGCCCTCCGCTCGGTTCTGCTGACCGAAACCCGTCTGGGCCACTATTACGCCATGCCGAGCCGGGCATAAGCCGTACTCGATCTTGTATATCTGTATTGCTGAACCCTGGCGACGGGTTTCATAACCTCTCAAAGTGGCTGCTGTTTTGTACTCTGCCGAAAATTCGTATACGTTTAACGGGCGTAGCCGAGCTTCCTTAATGAAACACAGTGGCTACTTTACCCCTCATATCTAGCTTATGAAGATTAAGTCGATTCGTATTCAAAATTTACGTTCGTTCCGAGACCAGACGGTCAACTTAGAGGATTATATATGTCTTGCTGGTGCTAATGGAGCCGGTAAATCTACTGTTCTCTGTGCGTTGAACATTTTCTTTCGTGAAACTGGTCACTCTGCCACGGACCTCACTTGTCTACAGGAAGAAGATTTTCATAAAAAGGATACTGACTCTCCGATCATTGTCACGGTAACATTCAATGACTTGAGTGAAGAAGCCCAAGCGGACTTCGCCGATTACTACCGTCAAGGAGAATTAGTAGTTTCTGCGAAGGCCACATTCGACTCCCATACCGCTAAAGCAACAGTACAGCAAATCGGTCAGCGAAAAGGCATGACAGCATTTCGCGCTTTCTTTGAAGCCGAAAGTGCTAACGAGCCAGTCACACAATTAAGGACTTTATACAGCCAGCTTCGAACGACCTACTCAGAACTGCCAGCACCGGGAACGAAGGCTGCAATGATTGAGAACCTTTATGCTTATGAGTCTGATCGTCCCAACGATTGTGACCTCATCCCAAGTTCAGATCAATTCTATGGGTTTTCTAGAGGTAGTAATCGGCTGGCAAAATATGTTCAATGGGTGTTTATTCCTGCTGTGAAAGATGCGAACACAGAACAGATTGAAGGCAAAGACACGGCACTTGGAAAGCTGTTGAGCCGAACCGTCAGGGCGAAGAGCAATTTTTCTGATCAAGTACAAGCGCTACAAGCAAAGACAGCGGTAGAATATCAAGAGTTAATGGACAACAATGAACATGCTCTTATCGATCTCTCTGACTCGTTGATGGGTCGGCTTACTGAGTGGGCGCATCCCGACGTTAGTTTAAAGCTTCAGTGGAAACGCGACGATGCAAAGTCAGTGCGTGTTGAGGAACCATTAGCTGAAATAGTGGCAGGCGAAGGGTTTTTTGAGGGACGTCTTTCTCGGTTTGGTCATGGATTACAGCGTTGCTATCTGCTTGCCCTACTCCAAGAACTTGCCAGTAGTGGAGAGACAGACAACCCAACGCTGATCCTCGGATTTGAAGAGCCTGAACTGTTTCAGCATCCCCCACAAGCACAGCATCTTTCAGATGTGCTTCAGGGTTTGACAGAGCAGGGTTCACAAGTTATTGTCTGTACCCATAGTCCATACTTCGTATCGGGCAATGGATTTCAAGATATGCGTATTATTAAGAAAAGCCATTCAACTTCACATTCTGAAGTGAATCAGGTCAGTTTGGAAGAGCTTGCCGATATTGTGTCGCGGGCAACCGGGGAACAGTTATTGCTTCCGGCAGGCCAATTAGCAAAAATCCATCAAGCACTTCAGCCATCGTTGAATGAAATGTTCTTTACACCTTTCTTACTTTTAGTTGAGGGTCTTGAAGATGTGGCATACATTACAACGTGTTTACATCTTTCAGGGCGTTGGAGCGATTGGCGCCGCTTGGGTGGTCATATGGTTTCGGTAGGTGGAAAGAGCAATCTAATCCAGCCCCTAGCTGCCGCTAAATTGTTGTATATTCCAACCTTTGTTGTCTTTGATTCTGATGCACATTCGCCAGATAGAAGTGGAAGTCACACAAAACATATAAAAGACAATACCGCTTTACTCAGGCTTTGTGGGCATGTTGGTGAGGAACCCATGCCAATTACTACATGTTGGGGGAACGGCCTCACAATGTGGAAGTCCGAGATGGGACAAGTAGTTGCCGAGGACTACGGGTATGAACGGTGGCAACAGCTAAGTGAGAAAGCTGACCAAAAATACGGACATGCAGGCGGATTGCATAAGAACTCGTTGCATATCGCGGAGATGTTAGAGGCAGCATGGAACTTGTATGGTCCGGCAAAATCACTGGAAGGACTCTGCACTAGCCTTATACGTTATGCCAGTGCTGTTAGCGAAGGAAAGCCAGAGATAGAAGCCGCTACAATCGCAAAAGAAGCTATACGAGTTATGTAGAAGTTGATTAAACCAAGTTCTAACGATATAAATTGATTTACATCAAAGACAAAAGCCTTTCATGAGACCTCCCCGTGACAAGTGGCGTCCCGGAGCGCTAGGGCTGGCGCTGCTGGCCTGCGGCCTCCTGACCGCTCTGCATGCTCGGTCGGCGGCTCGCGGTCAGGCCGACCCGGTCTCGCGCACGGTGCAGGATCGGGGATTAATCCCTGCCCAAACTCTGGTCGCACGGCTGGGGCAGCGCTGGCATCTCAGCGCCGGCTCGCTGCTGTCCGGCGCAAAGCTTGCCCGCGAGAACGCCGCACTCAGCGCCCAGGTGCTGGAACTCTCGGCACAGAACAACGATTTGCGGACGGCGCAGGCGGAAAACGCTCGCCTGCGCCAGCTTCTCGGCTTTGAGCAAGCGTCAATTCGGCCCCTGCTGGCCGCCCAGGTGACCGCTTTAAAGCCGAACCCGCACTTCGACACGCTGACCCTGAACCGGGGCAGCACGCGCGGCGTTCATCCCCGGTCGGTTGTGCTGTCGCCGAGTGGGGCGCTGGCCGGGCAGGTGCTGGACGTTTTTCCGGAGTCCTGCACGGTGCTTTTGCTTTCCGACAGCGGCAGCTCCGTCGGCGCGGTGGTGGAGAACCATACGCCGCACGGGCCGGTCGGCCTCTGCAAAGGCATCGGCGGGCGAATGCAGGTGACGTACCTCAGAAGCGACGCCGTGCTGCATGTCGGTGACCCTGTCATCTCCTCTGGCCTCGGCGGCGTGTTCCCGCCCGGCATGCCGCTCGGCACGGTTGACTCCATCTCTGTGGACAAGACGCGCTCTTTGCAGACCGCTCTGCTCCGCCCTGCCGCCGATTTCGATCATCTGGAAGAAGCGTTTGTGATCCAGTCCGCGCCGCCCCCCCCGGCGACAGGGGAGGCCGGGCCGCAGTGATCCCGACGCGCCAAATGGCGCTGGCCGCGTTTTTGCTGTGGCTAGCGGCGGTCTTGCAGGGCCGGGTTTCCCACGCGATGGCGTTTCGGGGCGCACAACCGGACCTGCCGCTGGTTTTTCTGTGCGTCTGCGCGATCCTCGTCGGCAGCCTGCGCGGGAGCATTTTGGGGTTCTGGGCTGGACTGCTGGCGGCGGCGGCGTTTCCGGCGGCTTACGGCAGCTTGTTTGCAAGCCGAATTGTCGCCGGTGCGTTCGCCGGAACTCTCGGCAGCAGTCTCATTCGCGCCAATCTGTTTGTGCCGCCGCTGGTGACGCTTGCCGCAAGTCTGCTGGCGGAGGGGATCTGCACCCTGATTGCACCGAACCCAGCCCTGCATCACCTGCGCCGCTGGGGGGTTCAAGCCGGCGGCGAGGTGTGTTACAATACGGCCCTAGCCCTGCCTGCCTACCTTGGTCTGCGCCTGTGCCGGATCGGCCAAATCCGCGAGGATCCGTTCGGCCAGCGGCTTTAACTGCCGGTTTAAGTCTCACTTTAAGTGTTAAATTTTCGCTTGACAGCGCGGCTTCTTTGCCTTATAATAGAAGAACTAGAAGTACCCGTGACACACTTCAGACTGCCCCGCCTCCGTTCCGATAGATCCGTCCCACTGAAGGAGCCTGCTCTCGATGCATGTCAACATCTCTTGTGCTAAGATTTCCCGTGCTAAGATTTTTCCCGCTAAGATTTTTCCCGCTAAGATTTTTCCCGCTAAGATGCGGTCGCTTTTTACCAAGTCGCTGCTGTCCGCTGCCGCACTCGCCTGCCTCGGCCAGATAGCCCATGCCGCCGAGCCGCGCGTCGCAGTCGCCGGAACCGTGCCGCCGTCGGCTCGCCTGCGGTCGGCGCACCTGCTGGGCCGTTTGGACGCGCAAACGCCTCTGCGGGTTGGGCTGACCCTGCCGCTGCGGAACCAGGACAAGCTGGCGGACCTGCTCCGGCGGCAGTACACGCCCGGCGATCCGCTGTACCACCACTTTTTGACCCCGCCCGATTTCACGGCGCAATATGGGCCGACCCAGCAGGACTACGATGCCGTGGCCGCCTACGCTCGTTCCCAGGGCCTTACCATCACGGCGACTTCGCCGGGCCGGACGCTTCTTAGTGTTGCCGGCCCGTCCGCGAAGATTGAAGCCGCCTTCGGCGTTCAAATGAGCCGCTACCGCCTGCCTGATGGCCGCGTGGCATTCTCGAACAGTGCCGCGCCGGCACTGCCTCGGTCGGTCGCTGTGCGCCTGGCTGGGATCGCAGGCCTGAACAATGTCGCGCAGATGCACCCGCATTTAAGATACAGACCGGAAGCGCCGGTTCCGATTGGGGGGGGCAGCGGGGGACCCGGCAGCGGGCCGCTCGGCGGCCTCGCGCCGAACGACATCAAGTCTGCGTACAACTTAAGTACGATCACCCCGCTGTACAGCACGTCGGCCGCCGTGCCGGCAGGGGCGCTGACCGGTGCGGGCCAGAACATCGGCCTGCTGGAGTTTGACGGCTATGTTTCTTCCGACATCGCCGCGTACACGTCCCAGTTTGCCCTGCCGACAGCTCTGACCGGCGCGGCGGCGCCGGTGACGAATATCCTGCTGAACAATTTCAGCGGAAACCCGATTGTTCCTCAGACGGGCGGCCAAACGGAAGTGACGCTCGACATTGACATGATCCTGGCCCTGGCCCCGTCGCCGACCGGCATTTATGTTTATGAAGACGACCAGAGGACTGACGCCGTTGCGCCGCTGACCATTTTCACCCGCATGGCGAATGACCTGAACCCGAACGGCAGCAAGACCCCGTTGCTGCAAGCCATTTCCGTAAGCTGGGGCATCACGGAAATTGTTGAAGATCCTACCATCATTCAGGGGGAAAACACGCTGTTCCAGCAAATGGCCGCGCAGGGCCAGTCCCTCTTCTGCGCGGCGGGCGATACCGGCGCGTATGACTCTTACGGCATCACGGGGATTGGGCTGACGTCGCCCACGGTGGACAATCCGGCCTCCCAGCCCTACGCCACCGGGGTCGGCGGCACGACCCTGAGCTTTGTCAAGTCCGGCACAACCGCCACGGGAGGGGTGACGGCCGGCGCGTATGTCGGCGAGACGGTCTGGAGCGCCGGCACTTCCACGCTGAACCCGGAAGGCAGCGGCGGCGGCGTCAGCGACATCTGGGTCAAGCCGTCGTACCAGCTTGGCTTCGGCATCTCGGCGATCAAGCGGGAAGTTCCCGATGTCACGCTGAACGCCGACCCAAACACCGGCTATGCGATCTTTGTCAACGGCGTGGCGGAAGTAATCGGCGGAACCAGCGCCGCCGCGCCGCTGTGGGCCGGATACACCTCGCTCATCAATCAGCAGCGGGCAATCAACGGCCTCGGCCCAGTCGGGTTTATGAACCCCGTGCTGTATCCGATTGCCGCAACCGGCAGCTACACGACCGACTTCCACGACATCACGACCGGTTCTAACCTGTTCTACCAGGCCGGGACCGGCTACGATGATGCGTCGGGCCTCGGCTCGTTCCAGGGAGCGCCGCTCCTCGCCGCTCTGTCGGTGAACGCCAATGCCGGGACCGGCACGGCGACGCTGTCCGGGGTCGTCACCGACGGCAGCACCCCGCCTGTGCCGATTGCCGGCGCGACCGTTTCGGCGATTGTCGGCACCACGGGCGTTTCTGCCGCGACCACCACTACCGGCGCGACCGGCGCGTACACGCTCACGGTCCCAAGCGGTTTGTCGCTGAAAATCTCCGTTTCCACCGGCACGGTGACTGCTCCGACTACGGAGAGCTTTTCCGGCACATCGGTGACGCTCACGGCTCTGACGGCAGGCGCGGCGGCGACGCAGAACTTTGTCCTTCCCGCCGCCCACTCTTATGCGGCGGGCCTCCAAATGATCTCCGCGCCGTTCGATTACACGGGCATCGGCGACTTCGCTGCCGTGTTTGGGCTTTCAGAGACGCAGGCCCAGCTTAGCCCGCGCCTCATCCAGTACGCGCCCGCCCTCGGCAGCTACGTCTTCTACCCGACGGTGCCTGCCGACACCCTGCGCCTCGGCCAGGGCTACTGGATCCGGTTCCCGTCTGCGAGCTACCTGCACCTCACGGGAACGCCTGCCTCGACAACGTCGGCCTACTCAATCCCCTTGCAGCAGGGCTGGAACCAGATCGGCGACCCGTTCCCCGTAGACGTGCCGTTGTCCTCCATTTCAGTTGTGAACTCCGCCGGCGCCCCGGTCGGCCTGCTGGGAGCCGCAGGCACGACAACAGTCATTCAGCCGACCTTGTACGGCTTCAGCGGCACGGCCTACACGGCTTTGAGACCCTCCACCGATTCCCTGACCGCCTACTCCGGCTACTGGGTCTTCGCCTTCGCGAAGTCCTCGCTGAGCGTCCCGGCCCCCGCCGGTCTGACACCTCCGCCGGCTCCCGGCGTCCCCGGTATCTAGCCGAACACAAAAAAGTCGCCCCGGTCACACTGACCGGGGCGACTTTTATTCGGCTTCTTTGTCTTCTTTCGGTGATGAATACGCTACATCAATTGGAAATCGCCCTACCTCCTGCCAATCAGTTTCGGACCCATACTCTCGTATTGATGCCGTCATTGCATAAGTTCCCTCTTGGGACGCGGGAAAACTTCCTCCACGTATAACCATGCTTTGAGTAAGCGTGTTCATTACAAATGGCTCCGCTGCCTCAAAGTTGATGTGGCCGTCAGGCTCTACAAGACGGAACTGCAACTCATACACCATTCCTTCGTCTTCAGCAGTGCGCTTGAATATCGCTGCACATCCCCAATCAAGTGGCGCTGCTGCACTACTATCGGCAATACCTTTTTGTTCCTGAGAGGTAAAGCCGCTGAAGATGGATACAAGGGAAACGAGACCACTGTCTTTGTCAACGACAACCTGACGGCCAACAGCGAGTAACAAAAGTTGTGGCATATCTTAACCTTTAAATCGCACAGAAATTACTTCTGTTAAGGAACACCCCACTCACAAGTGTTAGCTGGTCGCCAAGTCGGGGCGCTTTAGAAGTCGTTGCGGTTGAAGATGACAAGATGGGACGCCTTGAAGAGCCAATGGTAATACTCACCCAATCCTGCGCCAAAACTCGTACTTCACTCGGCGAGCAACGATAACCTGTGTTGAGAAGCTGTCGTATCGGCGACCACCCGGCAGGGGCTTTAGTATACTGACTCCACCATTTTGCACGATTGAGATGTATCCACCGTTGGCGTAATTCGGAATATTTTACGTCTTCATCCGAGACGCCATACTGAGTTCCGCAACTTGGGCAGATAACGCCAAGTTCCAGCGGCTCCATCTGGTCATAGCCGCACACCAAACAAGTTGTCGTTCCTATTGTCGGCATTTGTTCCTAAACCAAGCTGCGTTGTTAGCGCGGTCAACAAGTCGGGTGGACTTCTTGAAGTACGAGTTGATAAACTGACCATCTTTGGATAAGTATAGTACCTGCTGAGTCACAAAATGATACCGCACCCGACCCAAAGTTTGCTCACATTCCAGCCAGGTTGCGTCAAGAGGCAGATTGAAAAGCGTCAATGCTTCCTGGCCATATTCATCAACAGTAGCAATGCCAAGCTCATCGCCATGCCACAAAAAATGGTCTTCCAGTGCCGCAATTGACTTAAAACCCCACTTATTGCGTGCCATAGCCGCTCCCATGCCGACACGCAAAACACGTTGACTTACCCTTCCAGCAGCAAAGCTTCGGGGTCTTCGATCAGCTCTTTGATTCGGACCAAGAAGCGCACGGCCTCGCCGCCGTCTACGATGCGGTGGTCGTAGGAGAGGGCGACGTACATCATGGGGCGGATGACGACTTCGTTGTTCACTGCCATCGGACGCTGCTCGATCTTGTGCAGGCCGAGAATACCGACCTGGGGGGCGTTCAGGATCGGCGTGGATAGCATCGAGCCGAAGATGCCGCCGTTGGTGATAGTGAACGTGCCGCCTTGAAGCTCCGGCAGGGTCAGCGCGTTCTCACGGGCGCGTTTGGCAAGGTCTGAGATGGCTTTCTCAATACCGGCGAACGTCTTCTGGTCGGCGTCGCGGACGACGGGAACGACGAGGCCCTCGTCGGTCCCGACGGCGATGCCGATGTCGTAGTAGCCTTTTTCGACAATCTCCAAACCCTGAATTTCGGCGTTCAGCAACGGAAAGGCTTTCAGAGCGCCGATAGAGGCTTTTGTAAAGAACGACATAAAGCCGAGGCCGATGCCGTTTTTCTCCTTGAATGTATCTTTGCGCTTGGCCCGGATCGCCATCACGGCAGTCATGTCAATCTCGTTAAACGTCGTCAGCATCGCCGCCGTGTGCTGGGCTTCGACCAAGCGCGTCGCGATGGTCTGGCGGCGGCGGGTCATGCGGCTGCGCTTTTCAGGGCGACCTGCTGCTGTAGAAGTGGGCGCGGGGGCAGGCTTCGGCGGGGCAGGAACAGACGCGGGCGGAGCAGGCGTCGGCGTGGGAAGCGACGTGCCGTATTCAGCGGCGCGTTCTTCCTGCCGCTCGGCGGCCTGGGCGGGCGGAGTCTGGCTGCTCTGGCCGAGGTGGCTGGTGACATCGTCTTTGGTGATGCGTCCCGCAGGGCCGGTGCCTTTGACCTGGGAGAGATCTAGCTTAGCTTCCTCGGCAAGTGTCCGGGCCAGCGGCGACGCGGCAGGCGCGGACTCGCCGTTGCGGGCGACTGCTCCCCCATTATTGGGGGCGGGGGGGACTTCGGCAGCGAGGGCTTGAACGGCTGCCGCCGGGGCAGCGCCGTCGCCGATGACGGCCAGCACGTCGCCGACCGCGACCGTATCGCCCTCGGCATGGGCGAAGCTCTGAATGACGCCGGCGCTGTCGGCAGGGACTTCGACATTGACTTTGTCGGTCTCAAGCTCGGCAATCGCTTCACCGGCTTCAATGCGCTCGCCTTCTTTTTTCAGCCAGCGCAGAATGGTGGCTTCGGTGACCGATTCTCCCATCTGCGGGACGCGGATCTCAGCGGGCATAGCTCGGACTCCTTTTGGGTTTTGCGCCGTTTTGGACCGGCGGCACGACTTCGCTGAGGGCAGCGGATAAAAGACGGTTCTGCTCAACCGTATGGCGGCGGGAGGACCCTTCGGAAGGTGAGGCCGACTTCGGGCGGCCCACATAGGAGAGCGGCACGCCGGGCGGCAGGATGTCGCGGATGCGCGACGACACGAACACCCACGCGCCGCCGTTGCGCGGCTCTTCCTGAAGCCAGACGACTTCGCGCAGGTTCGGATAGCGGGCCAGCGTTTCGGTCAGCTCCGGGTAAGGGAAGGGATACAGCTCTTCAATCCGGGCGGCGGCGACATTCGCTGCCGCCGAGAAGTCCTCACGAGCGGCTAAATCCACATAAACTTTGCCGGAGCAGAGAATCAGCCGTGTCACCCCGCCGTCCCGCTCCTGCGGGCGCGGGTCGTTCAGGACCGGCTGGAACGCGCCTGCGGACAAATCCGCGAGCGACGACCCAACCGGCGGCTTGTCCACTTTCAGCAGGCCCTTCGGGGTCATCATAACGAGAGGGCGCGGCGCGTCCAGCAGCATGGCGGCCTGGCGGCGCAGCACATGGAAATACTGGGCGGCAGTGGTGCAGTAGACGACGTGCATGTTGCCGTTCGCGGCAAGCTGCAAATACCGCTCCAGACGCGCCGACGTATGCTCCGGCCCCTGGCCCTCGTGGCCGTGCGGCAGCAGCAGCACGAGTGACGGCGTCTGCTGCCACTTGGAGTTGCCGGATGCGATGAACTGGTCTACGATGACCTGGGCGCCGTTCGCGAAGTCGCCGAACTGGGCTTCCCACAGCACGAGGCAGCCGGCGGCGTGTATGGAGTAGCCGTACTCAAAGCCCAGCACGGAGTTCTCAGACAGGGGACTGTTGTAGACGGCGAACGACGCTTTGGCTTCCGGCAGCGCTTGCAGGGGACAGTAGACCGCGCCGGTTTCCGGGTCATGCAGGACGGAATGCCGCTGGCTGAATGTGCCTGCCTGCGCGTCCTGCCCGGACAAGCGGATCGGAGTGCCATCGGCCAGAATAGACGCGAACGCTAACGCTTCGGCATGGGACCACCGAATGCCGCCGGGCGTGGTCAAAGCCGCGCGGCGCGGCTGCAGCGCCAAACGCTCCAGCTTGGCATTGGCCGTGAAGCCTTCGGGCCGTACCAAGAGCGCCTCGTTCAGCCGGGTCAGCTCATCGGCGGGAACGGCAGTCTTGATGCGCTTCGCGTCTTCCGCCAGGTTTTCCGGCGTCGGCAAGCCTTTTGCAAGACCTTTGCCGCTGGGCTGATTGCGGGCGTCGGTCAGCGTTTGCATGACCGCCGCGACCATTGCCTGCGCTTCCTCTGCCGTCACCACGCCCTGCGCTTCGAGTTGTTTTGCCCAGAGGGCGCGGGCGGTCGGATGCGCCCGAATGCCTTCGTACATGCGCGGCTGGGTATACGACGGTTCTTCACCTTCGTTGTGGCCCCACCGGCGGTAGCCGACCAAATCAATCAAGAAGTCTTTACCGAACTTCTCGCGGTAGGCAAACGCCATCCGGGCGGCGGCAACGCACGCTTCGGCGTCGTCGGCGTTGACATGGACCACGGGGATCTCAAAGCCTTTCGCCAAATCGCTGGCATATAGGGTCGAGCGCGAATCGCCGGTCAGGGTCGTAAAACCGATCTGGTTGTTGGTGATAATATGGATTGTCCCGCCGACCGAGTAGCCGGGAAGCTGAGACATGTTAAGCGTTTCGGCGACGACGCCCTGACCGGGAAACGCCGCGTCGCCGTGGATCATAATTGCAAGCGACGCTTTCGGGTCCTGCACCGGCCGTCCGGGCTGCCGGCGATTATCCTGGGCGGCGCGGGCGCGGCCTTCGACGACCGGGTCCACAAACTCTAGGTGACTGGGGTTCGGGGTCAGCGTGATCGGCATCTGCTCGACGCCGTTATCGCTGAAATCCAGCCGGGCGCCGCCGTGGTAGATCACGTCGCCGAAGTAGCCCTGCTGCGAGCCGCCGGCCACCGAAGCGCTGTCGTCCTGCTTGCTTGACTTGAACTCCTGCAAAATGTCCGTGTACGGCTTGCCGAGAACATGCGCCAGCACGTTCAGCCGTCCCCGGTGGGCCATGCCCATGACGACTTCATGCGTGTGGGCGGCGGACGCTTCGTAAATGATCTGGTCCAACACGGGAACCAGCGCATCTACGCCTTCAATCGAGAAGCGCTTGGCCCCGACAAACGTCGTGTGCAGGAATTTCTCTAATCCTTCCACTTCCGAGAGCCGCTTCAGAACGGCCCGCTTGTCGTCACTAGTGATACCGGCGAAAAAACGGCGGCTTTCAGCGGCGGCGCGTACCCAGTCGCGCTCGTCCGGGTTCTGGATATGCCCGTCCTCGTAGCCGATGGCCCCGGAGTACGCCGCTCGCAGCCGGGCCAATGCTTCGGCGGCGTTCGCCGCACCATCCGCCAGCGGCCCGCCGACAAGCGACGCCGGCAGCGCCGCGAGGTCGCTTTCGGTCAGGCCGTGCGAGGATAACTCCAGGCTCGGATCGCCCGGCGGAGTGCTGCCGAGCGGGTCAATATGCGCCGTCAGATGCCCCATCTCGCGCACGAGACGGGTCACACGCGCGGCGGCGACCACTTTCATTACATCTACTTGGGGAACGGCAGGTGCTGCTGCTGCCGGCGATGCGCCGTTCCCATTTGCTGCCCCGTTGCCATTCCGTGCCGGAGGCGGAGCCGCAATCGGGTTCCAGTCCTGGAACGTGTCACGGGTCGCGGGGTCTACTGCGTCGGGGTTTTGCTGGTAGCGCTCGTAGAGGTCCAGCACGTACCCGGCATTGGGTCCGTAAAACTCTTCTAAATCGCTCATAAGTCCTGCTTGTCTGTGATTGTAAATCGGATCAGGTGGGATGGGTTTTGTTTATTGTACCCGACTCGGCCTAAAATAAGAACCCCTCCCGCTCATTCTTCGCTCCCTCCCCTGTTAGGGAAGGGCTTCTCGGAACACAGTCATAGACGCAGGCGCTTTCGTCTCTAACTCCTCATGGCCCTTCCCTAACAGGGGAGGGAGCGAAGAATGAGCGGGAGGGGTTCTTATCGCTTCTCAATCACGCTATAGACAACGCGGCGTTTGCGGCTGCTGAGAGTTTCCGTCACCCATGCCTGCACTTGCTCCGGCAGCGGCTCGTCGCGCGGGTGCTTGATCACGACCCGCCGCTGGGCAACCCGCCTGGCTTCGGCGACCGTTGCCGCTTTGAGGGGCGCTGGGTTGCCGAACACAAACAGCGGGCTGACCGAGACTTCCGATCCTGACAAGCGATGCTCAAAGAACGGATCAAAGTAAACGACATCTACTGAGTTGTCGGCGCACTGCGGCAAATAGTCGGCGGAGTCTGCCGTGACCACCTGAACCCGGCGCAGGGCTTGGGTCAGCGTCTTGCTGTGCAGGTCAAAACGCTGAACGCCGATGCGTGTGACTAACGCAAGCTCCGGTACGCTTTCCAAACCCATTACTGAGCCGGTCTCACCGACGACAAGCGCGGCGAGGCTCGCTTCCGACGCAAAGCCCAGCGTGCAGTCAAGAAGGGAGGCGCCAGGCGAAAGCTGAGTCGCTTCCAGAAAATGGTCGGGAGCGCTCCGCAGGACATTCGATGCGCGAACTTGGAACAGATTAGGATGGAAAAAGTATTCCGTGCCGGTCACCCGGTCCCGCAGGCGCAGATGGTCTGCGCCGACGATCAAGAGACGGCTGGCGTCTGCTTGGGCAAACACATCAGCGACGGAGAGGCCGATGCGTGGAACATAAAGCGCTTGGAGTTCGGCGGCATAAGCGCGAGCCTGCGCTTCAATGGCTGGGTCGGGTCGGACGGAGGTGGTGACGGCGAGGGGAATAGGCATGGTGCATACAAGATGGGCGACTGAAGTCGCGGCAACAAAAGCACAAAACCTGCCTTCGCAGGTTAATACAAGCAATTCTGTATGAGTCCGCGAAGGCGGACTTCGTGCACTTGTTGCCGCGATTTCAATCGCCCGACGCTAACTCACAATTCCCGCACCGCGTCTTTAATGTCCACGACGGCGGCAGGAGGAACAATAAGCTGGCCGAAGCCCATGCCGACGGCATCGCCCAGGACCTGCGGCCACCAGTCGCCGCCGATGCGGACTGTGGCGGGCTTGCCGGCATGACGCGCCTGGCCCGCCGCCCGCAGCAGGCGCTCCCACGACGCGCCGCGCAGGCTGCCGGTCAGAAACGTCCCTGCAAAGCCATCCAAAGTCTCCGGCAGGTCGTCTTCGGCATCGCCGCCTTCGGTCGCAAAGCCGAGGTCGAGCTGAACGCGGCCAAACAGCACGTCGTCATCTTCCAAAGACGCTTCAATTTCGTCTAGTCGTGCCTGAAGCTCCTCGCGCTCAGACGGATCGCGCAGAACTAAGTGGAGCGGCAGACGGGCCGCGCCGCGCACGAGAGCGGTCAAGGCCAGGTTGTCGTGGGGAATGTCCAAATACAAGGGCTGGCCGCCGATGATGCGGGCTAAATCGCCGAGCATCTGCGCCTGCTCCCCAGCGGTCTGCGGCAGGGTGTCCGTGCCGAGAAAGTCGTTGCCGGCGGGGACGACCAGCCCGTCCGCGCCCGCCGCCATTGCACTCTCAGCCTGCGCCAGCGACCAAGCCGCGCACAACACCGTGATAACCCGGTTGTCCGACGCCGTCCGGGCGGGCAGGTGGTCGCCTTCGAGAAAGAAGCGGCGGGAAAGCGTCTGCGGGGCTTGATACCGGGCGACGGTCGTCGCGTCGGGGGCGACATAAACCCGGCCCCGGTCGCCGTCTATGATCACGATGTCGTCTTCTTCGGCCACGCGCAGAAGCATCTCGCCGAGGCCGAGGACCGACGGCATTTCCGGCTTAGGGAAGAGCGGCGCAGAAGACTGGGCGGCCAGCCCGACAATCTGGACGCCGGGCAGGGGGGCAAGCCAAAATGCCGGGGAAATTTGGTCCGCCACGATGACAATCTGTTCAGGTTCGGGATTTTCGACCCCGAACGACCGCAGGCGCTCGCCAAGCCGCCGGAGCCGGTCGGGGGACAGGGAGACCGTGCCGAAGTCGTTTGAGAGACGGGCGGCGGCGGCAATCGCGACGCCGGGGGCGGCGGCGGTCCCGTGCAAAATCTCCATTACGGCGTTCCTGCGGCGGGCGGGGCAGGGGACGCGCCGGCAGCGGGCGGCACGGCTGAGAGAGGCGCAGCGCCGGGCGCTCCCTGCGGAGTAGGCGCGGGGGCGGCAGGCGGCGCTTGGAGCGTCGCCGGGGCGCTGTCGCCGGGCGTTGGCGTGTGGGCGGGCGGCGTCGGCAGGGTCAAGTCTGGCTCGTCGTCCTTGTCCGTGCCGCTGCCGTCCTTCTCCGGCTTGACCGGGAAAACGCCGGTGGTGACGAACGGGGCGAAAAGCGTCTCAAAGCCTTCCCGGATGTTGATGACAAGGGGCTTGCCCAGTGTCCGCGTGTTGCCTTCAATGACCCTGCCGTCGCTGTCGAAGCCTCGGATGCTGCCGACAAGCTGGATCGTCTCGGCCTTGCCATTGTACAGCCCCGCGTCGGCGGTCAGCGTCCGCGTCAGCGGCCCGCCGTCTTTCGTCTGGATGACCTGCGTGACAGTCAGCGGGCCGGGGATACGGCCGACCTTGAACTTGTAATCGTAGGTCATGGCCTGGCAGGTCAGTGTCGCCGGGTCCGTAAACTGCCTGCGGAGCGACGAGCCGTTTGCGTCCGCCTCGCGCCTGCCGGGCTTGACGATGAGGACGATGTTGTCCTGAAGCATCGCCAAATGCCTGGTGAAGTCCACCGAGCCGTGCAGACCGACCAGATCGTCCTGCGGGTCGAAAATATGCACCGCCCCCTGCGCTTTTGCGCTCACAAGGTGGTGGTCTTTGTCAAACAGCGCAACAACTGTTTCTGTCTTGAGCGTTGCGTCATCCTGGCCGAACTCGACGCCGTTGCTGAGTTGGGCGACGCGCGGTTCCTCCAGCCACTGGCTCGTGTTGGCAATGCATCTGACGGACCCCGGACCCTTCCCAGGCGCCGCGCCTTGAGCATGAATGGCCGTGCCGGGTCGCAAAACAAAAGCGCCGAGGGCGGCGGCAGGCAGCAGCATCAGAATCGAGGGCGATGTACGCATAGCTTCATTGTACCTCCTGGGACAGCCGCAGGGTTCCCCGGAAGCCGTGGCTTGTCATGTCGCCGGTGCAGGTGTTGACCGAGATGTCGGCGGCGGTGGCCGTGCCGAGGCCGCCGGGGATCAGCGCCGTGACCGGGCCGTGTGTTTGAGCGCTCTGCCCGGCCGCGCTCCAGGAAAGGCCGGGGCAGTTCAGCACGGCTAGGCCGCGCGAGCTGCTGAACTGGGCATGAACCCCGCCGCTGAGACCCAAAGTACCCTGGGTGGGTAAACCCGGCGGCGATGTGTAGACGGCGCTCCCTGCGGTGACAGTCAGCTTCGGCACCGTCGCTGTGACGGCAGCCGGGCAGGTCAACACGCTGCTGACTGTATTCCATTCCATCAGCCCGGTTTGGAGCGTCGGATGCTCCGCGCTCAGCACATGGGCGGTGACATGGCCCGACACCGACAAGTTCCCCGCGCTGCCGGAGCTGAGGGAGCCGAACGGCGTCCCGTAGACGGCTCGGTCGGCGGAGACGAGGATGCTGGGCCGGCCTGCTTCTGAGTAGAGCGTTCCCTGGCGAATGCCTGCAACCGTAATGGTCCGCCGGTCCTGGCTCAAAGAGACCGTCTGCGCCTTCATGCGCCAATGCACCGTCCCGCTGCCGCGTCCGACGACCTCCACATTGTCGGCTTCCAGCGCAAACTGATCCGCCCCCATCAGCCCGCTGCCGCCGAGCGCTGAGAGCGGCTGGTAAGTGGAGAACCAGCGTAGGGAGAATGCCGCAGCAGCGGCAATGGCGATGCCGAGGCAGACTAAAAGTACCCGTGGATTACGCAGCATAGCAGCGAAGACTTACCTTGTGAACGGCATGATGGTCGGCGGCGGCGGCGGGGTATTACCGGTATTCGTGCCGGTCGTGCTTGACCCAGTTGTGCTGGATGTGCTTGATCCGGTCGTGCCGGTGCTGGAAGTGCCGGTGCTGCTCCCGCCGCCGGAGTTGCCGTTGCCACCCCCGCCGCCGCACCCAGCGACCGCTAGGGCCAGCGCCAAAGCAAGCCCAATCAATCCAAGATTGTCTGCGGCCCGTTTGCCTGTCAAGCGTCTCTGCTTACGTCCTTGAATCATTCTCATCCTCTCTTTATATCGCGCCCTAAGTTTTTGTATGTTTTTCCGACGACTTCATTATAAGGGAAAGCGGCCGGAATTGCAAGGGGGTGAAAACCTCACCCGGCAATTAGGAACCCCTCCCGCTCGTCCCTCGCTCCCTCCCCTGTTAGGGAAGGGCAATATGGAACGGACAGCAGGATAAGTGCCTGTCAAGCCCTTCCTCATTTCTCTTGGCCCTTCCCTAATAGGGGAGGGAGCGAGGGACGAGCGGGAGGGGTTCCTAATTGCCCGGAGGCCCGTTGCTGATGTCGGTCTTGCGGCGGCCGGAGCCGTCTGTCGGCGGCACGACCAGCTTTTCGCCGGGCGCAAGGCCCGACACGATCTCGACCTCCGTGTCGTCGCGCAGGCCGGTCGTCACCGTCCGCGTTTGCGTCTTGCCGGCGGCAGTCATTACTGTTACCTGCCCGGCCTTGTCCGAGAACGGCACGGCTTCGAGCGGCGCGAGAACGACGTGCGTGTGCCTGCGGCTGATAATCGCGACGTTGGCGCTCATGCCGGAGCGCAGGCGCGGATCGCTGCGATCAAACGCGACTTTAACCGAGAACTTAGAAATGGAGCTGGTACTGCTCGCGCCGCTGCCGCCGCCGTCGGACGAAAACGCGTTGGTAGACGCCGGGGCGATCTGCGTCACCGTGCCGGGGAACGACACGCCGGGCAGGGCGTCTACGGTGATAACGGCGGGCGCATGGAGCGCGACTTTCGCGACATCCACTTCATTGATGTCTACCGTGACTTGAAGGCGGCTGCCCAGAGTTGCGACAATAGATTGGGCGTCAGAAAACCCCGTCGTCGCGCTTTGGACAATTTCGTTCGGCTGCTTGTATTTTTTCAGCACCAGACCCGACGCCGGGGCGATAATGTGCGTGTCGCCGATGCTGACCTCTAGCTGCTGGATGGTCCCGGCGATTTGGGCGACTTGGGCGCGGGCCTGGGCAATGTCTGAGTATTTAACGGCGTTCTGCCCGGTATTCGCGTCGGCGGCCTCAAGCTGGACCCGCGCCGATGCTACCTGCGCCTGAGCGTCGGCCACGTCCTGGACGCGCGGCCCGGCGATTGTCAATGCCTGCGCCTGCTTGGCAGTCGCAAGAGTACTTTGGGCGGTGTCCACGGCGACCTGGGCGCTGTCGTAGTCGGCCTGGGAGATGAAGCCGCGAGCGAGCAGCGCGGCTCGGCGCTTCTGGGTCCGCTGGGCGTCGGCGACCGAGATCTGCGCCCGGTCTACGGCTTCTTTTTGCTGGGCTAATTCCTGCGGGCGAGCGGACGCGGCGACCACGGCGAGATGGGTCTTGGCGGTTGCAAGCGCGGCGTTCGCTTCGGCGATGGCCGACGCCGTCTGCTGAACCTGCAAAGCGTATTCGGCCTCCGTCTGGGACAAGCGGGCCTGGGCCGACCGAAGCTGGGCCTCGCTTTGGGCGAGCTGCGGATCAATCAGCGACCGATCTACCACGGCAATGAGCTGGCCTTTGCGGACAAACTGGCCTTCGGTAATGGGAATGGACAGCAAGCGCCCGGCGGCCTTGCTTTTGACATCCACTTTGTCTACGGGTTCAATCGTGCCGGTTTCAGAGACCTCAATCGTGATGTCGCCGCGCGTTGCCGCGACCGTGCGCGGCGGAACCGGCGGGTGGTGCAGCGACTTCGTGACCGAGCGCCCGGCCAGGGCGACAAGCGCAGCGATAACGGCAACGATAATCAGTGGTCTTAAGTATCTCAAGATACCTTTAGTATACCATGCCTCGGCGGATCATGCCGAGTGGGCTTATGTTTGGACAGCAGCGGGCGCGGCGTCGGCACCGGCTTATGGCGGCCCGCAAGCTGGACTTTTCGCTTCGACAGCGCGGCTTGACAGACCCGCTCATACGGCGTCAGTGTGGGCGGCGCGGCTGTGTGCAGTGCCTCAGCACGCCCGGCGATCAGCGCGGCCCGTGCAGGCCAGTTTCCGAAGCGAGAAACGCGGCATCGAGCCAGGAGCGCGTTCCGAAACGTCTCTGTTCCCCAGAGCGCCGGATCGCTTTCTCCAGTCTGCTGCCGAGCGCTTTGAGCGGCGTCCGAGACGTATTCCAGTGCGTGGCGCGGATTGTTGGTCCAAAGTGCAAACAGCAGCGCTTCGGCGAATGGGTCATTGCCGCAGACGCCTGCCAGCGTCGCGCTCTGCCCCGGCGCTTTTTGCGCCAAAAGGCTGTCTACGCGGCGCTCGGCGTACTCGCACTGGAACTTTTGCACGGCAGGCTGACGGCCTGCGCGGGCGAAGACCGTGGCCCAGTAGTTTGCGATTTTCGGATCATAATTGCCGGGAATCGCCGAGCCGCGAAAGGCCAGCCGCATGTCATCGGAAGTTGATAGCGGCTTGCCGTAGGCGATCAATCCCCGCGCGTCGGCGTCTAAGCCCTGCGCGACAAACACTTTGTCCCAAACTCTTCTCTGCCCAGTGCCGATTAAGCGCCGCTTGATATAGGTCAAAACCGGCGGCAGGCTGTCGGTGCCGGCGGTCCACTGCATGACGCCCCACGACAAGACGCCTTTATCGTAAACATTCACCGAATCAAAGCCGCCTTCGAGTGACTGCGTCAGCGAGAGAATAAACAAATCGCGGCTCGTGACGTCCGCCGGCTGAATGTCGCGCGTCGAGCGCACTTCCACGCCGTTTTCCAGGTTCATACGCCGCAGGAAACTCGCCTGCTTCGGGTCGGTCGCCTGCGGGACGATATACGGCTGCACGACGACAGGCGATAAGTCTAAAACGACTTGCGCCGGCGCCGGCGGTGCGTGATGATGCTGCCGGTGATGCGAAGACGCCTGCGCCGCCGTCATCGGCAGCAGGGCGCAGGCACCGAGAAGCGCAAGCCGCGCTTCGAACGAGCGCAAGCCGAAAGTGCGAAAAATAGTCATTGTTTTGTTGTCATACCTTGCTGTTTTGCACCACAAAATAACCTCACCCCGGAGCAGCACTGGCTGCCCGGCGGGCAAGCTCCGATTGGAACAAACCGGAGCGGCATACGTAGTGATACGTAGTATACCCTTATTAAGAAGAGGGTAGGCGTGGAGGGGATACGCAGCAATGCCGCAGACAGACCGGGTAAGGCGCTTCTAGATAAAGTTCCCAGCCTGTATTTCTCAGCGCCGGTTCATCCGCCGCAGGGCTTCCGCCGCCGCGTCCGCGACATCAGCGTCGGGGTCACGGGCCATTCGGGCCAAAACATCATACGCGGCCCAGTCGCCGAGCGTTCCTAGCGCCCACGCGGCCGCGCCGCGCACGGCGGCCACCGTGTCGAGTTCCAGCGGCAGGAGAAGCGCAGACGTGCCGGGCCGGCCGATCTGTCCCAGCGCGACCGCCGCCGCGCCGCGCAGATTGGGTTCCGGGCTTGGCAAAAACTCAGTCACTGTGTCAAACGCTTCGGGAACGCGCAGCTCGCCGAGGGCCAATACAGCGCTGACTTTGACCGTGTCCGAGGGATCTGACAGAGCCGCCGTCAGCGCGGCGATGGCGTCTGGACCACCGAACTCGCCCAGCTCTTCGGCGGCATCGGCACGGGCCTCGTCGCTCTTGCTGCGCTGTAACTGGCTGATCCACGCTTCAATCTCGCTCATCCATCCGTCTTTCTATGTTTTCTCTTGACAATTCTTTTTGCACCGCGTATAATAGCCGTATCAAGCGGGGTTAGTTTAATGGTAAAACCCCAGTTTTCCAAACTGATGTCGAGAGTTCGATTCTCTTACCCCGCTTTTCCTACTCTTGCTTTCCTTTCCCTTTGTTCCCCTCCGTTTTTTCGTCGCCTGGTAGCTCAGCTGGATAGAGCAAGAATCTTCTAAATTCTAGGTCGAGGGTTCGAGTCCCCCCCAGGTGGCTTTCCAACTTTTCTTTTGTCTTCCCTGCGGCTGACTCTTGGCATGGATTATGCACTATAGACGTCAAGTCTACTAGGCCGTAATTCTGACAGGAACCTTTGCTTTGGCTTCCGACGACTTCCAACTTTCCGTGCCGGTTCCCGGAGACGAGCCGGAGCGCCTGGAAGCGCTCCGCCGCTACGGGGCGTTTGGCCTGCTCCGCTCCGCCGTCTTTGACGACATCGCCCGGCTGGCTTCGTTTATTTGCCGGACCCCTCTGTCCATGATCAGCCTCATTGACAGCAACCGGCAGTGGTTTCTTGCCAAAAACGGCTTTGACTCCTGCGAAACCTCTCGCGAAGCGTCGTTCTGCGCCCATGCTCTGGTCGGGACCGAAATGCTGGTGGTGGAAGACGCGCAGCTCGACGCCCGCTTTTCGCGCAACGTTCTGGTGACGCAGGAGCCGTTCATCCGATTTTATGCCGGAGCGCCGCTGCTGACTTCCGACGGCTACGCCCTCGGCACGCTTTGCGTCGTAGACTACGTCCCGCGCACCCTTGTTCCCGAACAAAGGGAAGCGCTGCGCTCCCTAAGCCGCCTGGCAATGACCCAGCTAGAGTCGAGCCGCCTCAAGCGCGAGATGCGAATCTTAAAGCAGTCCGTGACCCTGCGGCCTGCGCCGAGGGGATGAGCCGCCGACAATAAGGAACCCCTCCCGCTCGTCCCTCGCTCCCTCCCCTGTTAGGGAAGGGCAATATGGAACGGACAGCAGGATAAGTGCCTGTCAAGCCCTTCCTCATTTCTCTTGGCCCTTCCCTAACAGGGGAGGGAGCGAGGGACGAGCGGGAGGGGTTCCTTATTGTCAGAGCAAGGGCCTTCTTATCCTTTGTTTCGGGTACACTCACTGCACAATGCCAGATACGTTATCCAAGCCCCTCAAATCCGTTTATGTGATCTTCAACCCCGTATCCGGCCAGACCGACCCGGAAGAGCGAAAAAAGCTGATCTCGGACGCGCTCGCCGTGGACGGCTATACCTGCCAGTTTATCGCGACTTCGCTGAAAAAAGGCGCGAAAGACTTGGCCGCGCAGGCCGTGCAGGACGGCGCGAGTCTGCTGGCAGTCTCCGGCGGCGACGGCACAGTCATGGAAGCGATGTCGGCGCTGGTCGGGACCGACATCCCGATTGCCGTCCTGCCTGCCGGCACGGGGAATCTTCTTTCCATCAACCTGGGTATCCCGACGACGGTTCCCGACGCCGTTCATGTCGCGCTGTCGGGCAAGCCGTATGCGCTGGATTTAGCCCGGACCGCCGAGGGCCGCTACTTCGCGATTATGGGCGGGATGGGCATGGACGCCCAGATGATCGCGGACACTGACCGGGAAGCGAAAAACAAGCTCGGCAAATGGGCCTACTTCCGGGCGGCGTTCAAGAACCTGCCCCGCCGCCGGGCGTTCATTGACATCTATTTAGATGACGATCCGCCCCTGCGCCGCCGGGCCAAGACCGTGCTGCTCGCGAATATGGGCAAGATCACCGGCGGCCTGGCTGTGCTTCCCACCGCGTCGCCCAATGACGGCCTGTTGGATGTCGGGATCGTCAAGGCCGCAACGCTGGCCCACTGGGCGCATCTGGCCGGAAGCGCCCTGCTTGGCCGTGCCCATCAAGACTCATCCTTGGAAGTACATCAAGCCAAAAAAGTGACGCTGAAGCCGCGCCGGACTCAGCCGGTGCAGTTTGACGGCGAGGACGGCGGGCGCACCGACAGTCTCACCGTCGAGATTGTTCCGCAGGCCGTTTGTGTCCTGATCCCAGCAGACGCCCCGGCTCTGACCGAAACGCGCCCGTTGTCTGCGGCGGATACCATTCCCCAAACCGCGTCACGCTCCCGCGCGTTCCTTCTGCCGCTGCTTCTGCTCGGCATCGCGGCAGCAAGTGTTGTGCTGTGGCGGCGGCGGCATGAATGATCATCTTTGAGTCCATTCAAGTTGCACTCGCCGCGCTGTGGGCGAACAAGCTGCGGGCGCTTTTGACCATGCTTGGCGTCATCATCGGCGTCATGTCGGTCATTGTGATGATTTCGCTGGTGCAGGGCATTCGGCAGCAGTTTCTGACCCAGTTCGCCAGTAATGGGGCGAACCTGCTGTTTGCCTCCTACCAGCCGAAAGTCGGGACCGTGGCACGCGGCGGGTTTTCCGGGCTGACGATGGATGACGCGCGGGCCGTCGCCGCCCGCGCGACCTTGATTAACGCGGTCAGCCCGAAAATAGATACATCGGTCGTCGCCCAGAACGGTCCGCACCGGCGGCAGGTGACGCTGTCGGGTGTTGATGACACGTTCGACCAGACCTTCAACATCACGCCCGCATCGGGCCGGTTCCTGCGCCCCGACGACGTGGCAAGCTGGGGCAAAGCGTGCATTCTGGGCCAAAAGACCAAAGACGATTTGTTTCCGAATACGGACGCCCTCGGCAAAGAGATTTTGTGTTCTACTAACGACGGCTCGAAAGTCTCCCTTGTTGTGGTAGGCGTTTTAGAAAAGAAGGACGCCAGCTTCAGCGGCGACTTCAACAATTCCATTTTCACCTCCCTCTCCACCGTGCAAAAGCGCTTCGCGAACTCCGACAAGATTGACGGCTTCACGGCCCGCGCCGTGGACATCTCGCAGGCCGAGTCCGCCGCCGACCAGGCGTGGAGTATTCTGAAGCAGCGTCACCCCTTAAACTACAAAGACTTTGTCGTAGACACGCAGGAAGGCATCTTGAAGCAGATTGACACGGTGCTGAACGGCATTCAATTGGTGCTGGGCGGAGTGGGAGGTCTGGCGCTTTTGACCGGCGGCATCGGGATTATGAACATCATGCTGGTGTCGGTGACGGAGCGCACCCGCGAGATTGGCATCCGCAAGGCGGTTGGGGCGACACGGAATGCGATTCTGCTGCAATTTGTCGTGGAAGCGATAGTCGTATCAGGTCTCGGCGGCCTAATTGGGGTCGCCTGCGGCTATGGGCTGGCGCAGGGCGTGAACGCATTGACTCACGGCAGTCCGCCGACGTATGTGCCGCTGTGGGCGGCGGAGCTTGGCTTCGGCTTCGCGGTCGGCGTCGGCCTCTTTTTCGGCATTTACCCGGCGTTCCGGGCGGCGAAGCTGGACCCGATCACGGCGCTGCGCTATGAGTGAGCAGCGGCATACGGCACCGGAAGGTAGGGCCGCCGGGAGGCATTGCGGTCAGGTCCTGGCCTTTCAAGGCCGGGGCCTGACACCGTCGTGGCTCGCGCCTATCTTCCGCTCGCGCCTATCTTCCGCTCGCGCCTATCTTCCGCTCGCGCCTCACGCCGACGCCTGCGCCGCTTCCTTCTACACTGCCCTGTTCTTTCCCAAATCCGCCTGCATCAGCGAAATAAACGCTTCAGAGAGGCGTGGCTCAAACTGAGTTCCGGCGCTGCGCCCGATTTCACTGAGCGCAATTTCCCACGACATCCCTTTGCGGTAAGGCCGGTCGCTCGTCATGGCATCAAACGTATCGGCGACGGCCAGCAGCCGGGCAATCTGCGGGATTCCCTCGCCGCCGAGGCCGTCCGGATAGCCTTTGCCGTCCCAGCGCTCGTGGTGGTGGCGGACGCCGGGCAGCGTGAGGGCAAGCTGAGGCGCTTTGCGGATGATCACTTCGCCGAGGGCCGGGTGCGTTTCCATGATCCGTTGTTCTTCGGCGTCGAGCTGCGACGGTTTCTTCAGAATGGCGTCGGGAACGCCGATCTTGCCGACATCGTGCAGTGTGCCGGTAATATGTACTAAATCTACTTCGGCATCAGACAGGCCGATGGACTGGGCCAGCGCGACCGCGTAGCGGGAGACGCGCGACGAATGGCCTTGCGTGTAGGCGTCTTTAGCGTCTACCGCCGCAGCCAGAGCTTGAATAGTGGACAAACTTTCATCCTTCAAGAAGCGGTGTAATTGGTATGGATCGGCGTTGGTATCCGCGCCCGGCAGCGTATCGAAGCGGCAGACCCGGTTGCGCCCAAGCTGCTTGGCGCGGGAGACGGCAAGCTCGGCGGCCAGCACGAGGCCGGCTCCTTCGGCGGAATGAGTCCCGAACTCGGCGCATCCGGCGCTGAGGGTCAGGCCGGAATGGAAGCTTTTCACAGCCGCGCGTATCTGTTCCGCGATTTCTTCCGCCTGCGCCAGACGGCACTGGGGCAGTAGAACGGCGAATTCTTCGCCGCCGTAGCGGGAAGCGACCGCGAAGGCGGGCAGCAGGGATTGCAGCGTTCGGGCCGTGTCCTGCACGGCTTTATCCCCGGCGGCGTGGCCGTGCTGCTGGTTGTAGGCACTGAAATGGTCTAAATCAAAAAGCATCAAAGACAAGCTCTCGCCGGACCCGGCGCACCGGCCTGCTTCCTGCTCCAAGCGCTCCTGAAAGCGCCGGTGGTTGTCCAGCCCCGTCAGGAGATCGGTATCAAGGAGTGCCAGAAGCCGCTCCTGGCTGCTTCGGAGCGAGGCCGTCATTTCATTAAAGACGGTCTGGAGCAGGCCGATCTCGTCGCTGCGGCTGATCTCGAACCGCTCCGGCCAGTCCCCCCGGCGCAGAGTCTCGGCGGCCTGCACGACGCCGTCGAGCGGGCGGGTGAGGCTGCGAGCGGTCCACGCCCCGCCCGTGAGGGCAAGCAGGAGAGTGACCAGAGACGCCGCGAGGAAGACAATTAAACAGCGATGATACAGCCGCATCGCCGCGCTGTAGGGGCGCAGCGTCTCGAAACCCATTTCGTCGTTCGGATTAGTGGTCGGCATGGGGGCATACAAGGCGAAAAACTGTCTGCCGCCGAGAATGACCACGGTCGGAACATGCGGAGCGGGCAGAAAAGCGGGCAGGAAACACGAAGCCCCGACAACCTGGCCTTTGTCCAAAAATGCGATCTCGGCTCCAAGCGACTCATGCAGGCTGCCGGCGACCGCCGCGTCAATCGGCCGGTACAGCGTCAGCGTACCGTAGACAATGCCGCCGATCCGCACTGGGACCGAGACGGCAAGCATGAGCTGACCGTGGCGGAACGTAATGCCCGACCAGGCTTGATTGTTCAGCGCAGCGGCGATACCAGGATCATGGGCAAGAGCCGAGTGGACAGGGGCTTCGCTGTCAATATCGGCCAGCACCGAGCCATCCCGGTCGGTCACAATGACCGCCTCGACGCCGAGCTTCTTCTCATAATCCTTCACTTTATCCAGCACTGTTGCCGGGTCGCCGGTGCCGAGGGCTGCTTGCAGCGGCGGGTCGTCGGCGACAATTTCGGCCTGCGACAGCAGGGTCGCTGAGCGCTCCCGCAGAAGCTGGGCGAGAACTCCCCCAGTCGCCCGGACATCGGCCTCCACGCCCCGGTTCATCTCCCGCGAGATCAGCAGCGTGAACGCCAGCAGGATGACCGAGACCAGCCCGACGGCGGTCCCGGCGATCAAGAGCAGGATTTTGGTGCGAAGGCTCAGGTGCATGCAAGACTACTTCCGGGCCAAAGCCAGCGAGAGCGCCTGTGGGCCGCTGCCGACCCTCACGGTCTGCGTTAGCGTCGCGCCGCTTTCGTGCCAGCCGTGCAGGGTGTAGCTGCCCGGCGGCACATTCGGCAGCCGAAAGTGGCCGGAGCCGTCGGACACGGCATAATACGGCGTGTCCACGACCATGATGTAGGCGCTCATGTACGAGTGGACATTGCACAGGATGATCACAAGGCCGGTCTTGTCAAAAGTCACTTTCTTGGTCGTCCCGCGCGGGTACATGCCGAGATCAAACTTTTTGGCTTGAAAGTAGGCAAAGACGTTGTGAAACACGGTGTCGTCGTTCGGGAAGCGCACGGTCGTCCCGCGCGTCACCACAGACACATGGGGCGTGAACATTTTATCGCGCTGGTCTACCGAGGCGCTGGAAAGCGGCGGGGCGGCGGCCGTCCCGGACAGGTAGACGACTGCGCCCCGCGCCGCGCCGCGTCCGTCGGTGACGGTGCCGCTGACGGCGCCCGCCGAGGCTGGGGCAGCGTGAGCCGCGCCGATCAAAACAAGAAGAGCCGATAGGCAGGCAGGAAAAGTCTTCATGCCTTTGTTATCGGCAAATGTGCTGGGCTTTTAAAGATGTCTTCACCGCCACTCTCGCGGACGCCGACCAAATGCCGATAATGAGCGGTATGAAGAGATTGTTTAAGCTGGCGCTCGTCGTGCTGGCGCTTTGGAGCTTCGCCGGTATCGCACGCGCCCAGACGGCGCCCAGCATCAACGAGCTTGATTTAGATTTACGAGGCCGGATTGCGGCGTCCGGGTCATCGGGGACGAAGCTCTACACGGCCGCGCTACGAACAAACACGACGATCGCGCCTGGTGTCCACCTTCAGCTTTACGGAACCCATCGGTACGGCCTCTACGGGGTGCAGCAGGCGTCGGCGGAAAAAGAGTGGGGCGGCATAGCGGGAACGGCAGCCGCAGGGATCGTGCGCCTGCCGTTTGGGATTTACGATCCGCGCGAGACCTACGCATCGGGCCTGATTGACTACCCGCTGACACGCGGCGACTATGCGTACCATTCGGTAGACTGGGGGGTGCCGGGCGTTGTATGGAGCGGCGGCCCGCCGAGCGTGCAGGTGGAAGCGGCGGGCTTCAGCGGGCGCGGAACCGAGATTTGGGACAACACAGGCCGCATCCGAGGCGCGGCGGCACGGGTGCAGACCTACGCCGGGACAGCAATTTTCGGCTTCAGCCGGTGGGACGGCTCCATGCAGAACGGTCCGACTTCTTCCCTAATGCAGCCGGTGCATCTGAACGGCTTGGACCTGCGCTATACGAAAGCGCAGCTTTTAGTACGCGGCGAGTATTTGTTTGGGACGCTCACCGGCGATCAAATGACCGGCTGGTATTTAGACGCTTACTACCGCCTGCCGCAGCACGAAAAGTGGAGCCTCGTCGGGCGCTTGGAGCGTTTGAAGCCCGGCAGCGATGATGCCGGGGGCCGCCAAGTCACCCTCGGCGTCCGCTACGTCGCTGCCCCCGACTGGACGCTCGCTCTGAACTGGCGGCGCAACAACGGCCTGCCCTACGGCAAGTATTGGACCCCGTCAGCCCTCGGCGGCGGAGATGTCTATTTGCAGGCGTACCACCGGGTTGGGTGGTAGGAAGCCCCCACCCCCAGCCCCTCCCTTCACCCCGCTGCCGAGGGTGAGGGCTTCCTAACTGTGTGGAATCTGCCCCGGCGCCCAGAGGGCGCGGACATCTTCGCCGCGTGTGTCCCGTGCGGACAAATCCTGCAAGAACTCCCGAAAGCCGATTTTAGGCGTCCAGTCCATCTTCTGTGCGGCTTCCGACAGGTCGTGCTGCTCCACGCTTTCCGGCAGGGAAAGCTGATACTTGGCCAGCAGCGTCTCGGACCCCGGAACCTGGGTTTCGGCCCAGGCCGGGCCGAGCGTGCGAAAGTTTGCGCCGACTTCCGGCGGCATCCCGTGCGCCGTGTGGACGACGGTGCGGAACAGTCCGAAGCGCTGATCCAGCGCGGCTTGAAGCGCAGCCAGATTGGACGCGGCCACGTCCCGCCGGTCCACGCCGTTCCGCAGCAGCATTGCGCCGAACTCCAAATACGGCTTCGGCACAAAGTCGTGGTAGCGGAGCATCGCCACCGACGCGCCGGTCATCTCATGGTACATCTGACATAAGTTCTCGCCCAGCACTTTGGTCGCGCCGTACACGCCGCCGAGGCCGTAGGCCATGGACGACGCGAAGACAAAGGCCCTAATCCCCTCGCGGCGGCAGGCTTCCAGCACGTTAAACGTGCCGTCCACGTTGACAGCGAAAATGGTATCATCGCTGACCGGCGGCTGATGGGCGCAGTGCCAAGCCGCCAGGTGAATAACGGCGTCGCACCCGGCGACCGCGCTCTGTACGTCCGTAACTGTGCGCGTGTCGCAGCGGACGAACTCGCCCAATTTCTGGTCTTCCGGCGCGGGAGGTCCGACATCGGCCATTCGCAGTGTGTATCCTGCTTCGGTTAAAAGGCGGCAGGTGGCCTGCCCGGCGTTGCCGGCCGCGCCCGTTACCAAGACTTTCGTCATCAAGACTTTTGCTTCCATCTTTTTTCCTTTCTGCTTTTACCCGCGCAAAACAGCGCGGAAGACGACCACCAGCGCAAAATCAAACAGCAGCCCATGCCATAAAATCGGGACAATGATGGAGTGCGTTTTCCGGTACAGCCAGGCAAAAAAGATGCCGGCGGCCAGAACGCCCAGCACGGTCGCTTCCGCCCAGCCGGGCCGCAGCAGCAGGCGCAGCACCAAATAATGCCAGGCGGCGAATGTAAACGCCGTCCAAATCGCGCCCAGTGTCCAAATCGTGTCCCCCGTCCCGCGCAGCTCGTTCAGCACAACCCCACGCCAGAACAGTTCTTCCAGCGTGGCGTTGACGGCGACAAAATACACGCCGAACGGCAGCAGCCAGGCCATCTGAAAGCCGCGCTCGGTCACGACTGAGCGCAGCCCTTCCGGGCTGTCCAAAAGCATCCGGCCGATCTTCCCGTAAACAAACAGCGTGAGCGGCAGCACGACGGCGATGGCGACGGCAAGCGCCGCCCACTGCCGCCCCGTCGGCCAGCGCAGGGCGCCGCGCCAGAGGCTGCGCCCCCACATCGCGGCCGGCAGCAGGCAGAGACCGTGGTACAGCGCGAACGTCCACAAAATGCTGTCGAGTTTGTACATGCCGAGCCAAACCGCCGGCAGGGGAAGCAAAGAAAGCAGGACAACGGACAGCAGCCGCCGCGAGGCGATCACAGCGGGGAGACGCATGGGGACACGATAGCACACGGCGGAAGTGCCTGTCAAGGGAACTCCCGCCCCTGCGCGTTTGTTTTGGTTGTATACTTGTGCTAATATAAATCGCACCATTTAACCCTGACCGGAACTAGAAGAGGCTTTCTCGTGACTACTACCCCCGATATTTCCACTGTAGGCCCAAGCGTGGCAAACCCGAACGAGCCGCGCAACGTGGTCATCATCGGCTCCGGGCCAGCCGGACTGACGGCGGCGATCTACGCGGCGCGGGCGAACCTAAACCCGTTGGTGATTGAAGGCGGCGCCCCGAACCTGCCGGGCGGGCAGCTTATGATTACGTCGGATGTGGAAAACTTTCCCGGCTTCGCTCACGGCATCATGGGGCCGGACCTGATGGACCAGATGCGCCAGCAAGCGGAACGGGTTGGAGCGGAGTTTTTGACCGAGAACGTGGCCTCGGTAGACTTCTCTCAGCGCCCGTTCCATATCAAGACCGATGATGACAAAGAGTTCTGGGCCAAAACTGCCATTGTGACCACCGGCGCATCGGCGAAGTGGCTTGGCCTGCCGACCGAGACGGCACTTTACGGCAAAGGCGTCTCGGCCTGCGCGACCTGCGACGGCTTTTTCTTCCGGGGCCGCGAAGTGGTGGTGGTCGGCGGCGGGGACACAGCGCTCGAAGAAGCGAATTACTTGACCCGTATGGCATCCAAAGTGACGATTATCCACCGCCGGGATACTCTGCGCGGCTCGCAGATCATGCAAAAGCGGGCGTTTGACAACCCGAAGATCGAGTTTGTCTGGAACTCCGCCGTCAAGGCCATCCACGACCCGGAACTCGGCAAAGTGACGGGCCTGACTCTGCATAACTTAAAGACCGACGAAGAGTCGTTCTTCCCGACCGATGGCATCTTTATCGCCATCGGCCACTCACCGAACACCAAGCTCTTTGAAGGGCATTTAGAAATGGATGACCAGGGCTACATCGTCACCGAGCCGGGCCGTCCGGTGACGAACATTCCGGGCGTTTTTGCCGCCGGCGATGTCCAGGACACGGTCTACAAGCAGGCCATTACCGCCGCCGGCTCCGGCTGCCAGGCGGCGATGGACGCCGAGCGATTTTTAGACGAAGAAGAATAGTTTTCACGGAAGCAGAAACGGAAGCCGGGTGCGAAATGCGCCCGGCTTTTTTGTGTTTATTCGCAAAAGCAGGCATACTTGGCATGAATTTTGCAGCGTGAGAAGCCGTGTCTGCACGGAGAACGGCAGGATATCTGTCGTAAGGTTTCTTACATTCATTGTGCAGGCTTTCACTCTTGACAGCAGGCAGACAAGCCTGTATACTGCTGTTGTAGGATAAGACATCTACATTATTTAAATCGCCGGGCATTTATCTCAGCAGTACCGACCCCAAGCAGCTTCTCGCTGCGTTACGAAAGGACACGCATTTGTCAACCACGCGCAAAGCGCTCTTTACGCTTGCTGCCCTCGGTCCGGCCGCTTTCGCCGCGCATCCCGCCGCCGCCCAGTCCACCCTGACCGGCACGTTCTACCACGATGCGTCTCAAAGCATCACCTCCGTCGCCGCCGCACAGCAGTTCATCGCGAGCAACGCCGCGACCGGCACCTTCACTTCGACCGAGTCGCTGCTTCAGAATCCCGGTTACGGCAGCGAGGACCTTGCCTCCGTCACCAGCTTCCTGAAGTCCGACGGTGGTTCTTATGTCGGGACCGTCACCAATCTGAGCGACGGCATCTTCGATATCAAGGGCTTCGTCAATGTGGCGGCGGCAAACTCCTACACGTTTGCTTTAGGTTCGGATGACGGCTCGGCGCTGTTCGTTGACGGCAAAGAAATCGTAAACGACGACGGCATTCACTCCTACGTCAACAGTTCCGCCTCCGAAGCGCTGACCGCCGGCCAGCATTCAGTGGAGGTGGTGTACTTCAACCACGAATACCAGGGCGGACAAGGTGGGGCTACCCTGCAAGCCTACTTCGGCGGACTCGGCACGACGCCCTCCGCTGCTCCGGAGCCGTCGCAGATTGGCGTGCTTGCGCTCGTTGCCCTCGGCCTCGGCGCCCTCGCCGTCAAAGCCCGCAAGCGCGGCGCGGCAGCGTAGACCGCTGAGTTTCCGTCCCGCTTCTTTTCCCGCCCGGCACTCTTTTTGAGCGCCGGGCTGTTTCTTTCTCTGCCGTACCCCTCGGCGGCCTTGCAGGAAAAATTGAGCAGGAAAAGAGGCCGGCGGCGGCGAACAGGCGTCTATGAAACTTCTCCGGCTGAGCTTTGCCTTGCTTTCCCTTGCCGCCGTGCTTCCCCTTGCTGCCGTTCCCGCGCAGGCAAAGCCCGCCGCGCCGAAGTCTGCTGCCCCAAAAGGCGTCCTTAGCTACACCGTCCCCGACATCGCCGGAAAGCCGGTGCCGCTGGCAAAATACATTGGCAAAGTGGTCCTGATCGTCAACACCGCGTCGCTCTGCGGCAACACTCCCCAGTACAAGGCGCTGGAAGCTCTTTATGAGAAGTATCAAAGCAAGGGCCTCCGCATTCTTGCGTTCCCCGCCAACGACTTCGCCCAGCAGGAGCCGGGTTCCAACGCTGAAATCCGCCAGTTCTGCACCCAGAAATACCAAACGTCGTTTGACCTCTTTTCCAAGCTCAGCGTCAAAGCTCCAAACCAAGCCCCGCTGTATGCGTTCCTCACGTCAAAGCAGACTAACCCGCAGTTCGGCGGCGACATCGAATGGAACTTCGCCAAGTTTCTGGTCAGCAGAAACGGCCAAGTTGTAGGCCGCTTCCCCGCCGGCCACGATCCTCTTTCCCCCGACGTGATCGCGGCAGTCGAGAGCGAGCTGAACAAGCCTGCGCGGTAAACGAGATGTCAAATCGAAGCAATGTGCATTGCCATCTGCCTCACAAGAAGAGGAGTGGCCTAGTTGTGCGTCAGCCGGAAACTATTATTGGCCTGGACGCCGCGACCCGTCTTGTTGAGGAAATTGCAGCCAGGTTTGTCGAAAAGGGCTGCCGAACGGTGAAGTACAGGGTTGGTATTCGGGTCTACGATTGCAAAGACACTTCTTTGCCCGACATAAGCTTCGAGTACCATGACTGCACGGATACGGAATGTGGTCTGACGCCTGCCGAAAGCGAGTACGGTCGCTGGGGGAAATCAGAGCGGCAAAAGTATTTAGTAGTATTGAAAGAGGCTTGTTGCCTTAAAAAATTATGGAAGATGAAACGCTGGTGAAATTGGTGCGGGACCGGGTGCGGCTGATCCCGGCGGGGCAGGTGATGTCTTACGGGCAGGTGGGAGATGAGGTCGGCTGCTCGGCGCGGGAGGCGGGGTGGGCGATGAACCAAATTGCCGACGAGGACGAAGCGCCCTGGCAGCGGGTGGTTGGGAGCGACGGCTACCTGCGGATTGCGAAGCGCTCGGCAGCGTGGGCGCAGCGGCAGCGGGCTTTGCTGGAAGCCGAGGGCGTGACGTTTAAAGCCAATGACTGCGTAGACATGGCGAAGCATCGTTCAGGAATGGGGAGTTCGGGTACACTAGAGGCAGAAGATAAGACGGAACCGGCGGCTGGGACGCTGGATTTAGGACTTTAGGTTAGGACTTTAGGGCTGAATGATCATTCACGATATTTCGCTGACGGTGACACCGAAGACCATTACCGGCGGCGGCGCGGAGCGGCGGTTTTCGGTGCAGAGTGTCTCGGCGCTTGACGCAAACGGCGCCAGCTGCAACTTGTCGGTGCTGAAGGTGGGGGCGCACACGGGGACGCATCTCGAAACGCCGCTGCATTTCGTGCCGGGCGGCCTAGCGGTCGAGACCGTAGACCTCAATGTGCTGGTCGGTCCGGCGGAAGTCGTTAAGATTTACGGGCGCAGCCCGATCACGGCGGCGGATTTGGAACACGCCAATATCCCGCCCGGCACCGAGCGGGTGCTGCTGAAAACAGACAACACACGCTTCCGGCGGCTGCATGACGATGTCTTTCACCAAGACTATACGGGCCTTGCGCCAAGCGGCGCGGAATGGCTAATCCACCATGAGGTTCGTTTGGTCGGGATTGACTACATTTCCATCGGCCCCTACGGGTCGGTCAACACCGAAACGCACCGAATTTTGCTGGGGGCAGGCGTTGTCGTGGTCGAGTCCTTGATGCTGGACAAAATCTCGGCGGGGGAATATCTTTTGATCGCCCTGCCGCCGAAGTTCGCGGGACTGGAAGCCAGCCCCTGCCGGTGCGTGCTGGTGGAAGGAGGTCTTGATTGAACGGGACGTTTTCTCCGGCGATTTTGCTTAAAGAGATTGACCCGGATACGCTGGTCTCGATTGAAGACAACCGGGAAGCGATTGAGTTCGGGGTCAAGCTGTCGTCGGCGCCCGGCGAAGTCTGGACCGGCGAGTTCGAGCAGGTATACCACCAGACCCCGTATACACTGAAGCCGCCGGTGCGGGTGGAGGGCGACGCCCTGCGGATCGTCTTTTTGCACCGCTACGCGGGCGAACTACAGGGCTTTTTGCAGTTTCTGTCGCTGATGGTGGACCAGGCCAATTTAGAGACGCAGCGCACGGAAGAGCTGCACTTATCGAGCGACCAGGAAAAATACAAAGCGGAATTTCGGGCTGCCCTGCGCCGGGTGCATCTGCCGGGGAAGTAGCAGCGCAGATGATTTACCGGCACTTCCAGTGCCGGCGCTTCTTGAAACCAAGCTATTTTATGACAAAACTATTCCCCTATTTCCCCGCTGTCCTTCTTCTACTTTGCCTCCCCGGCCTCACCGCCCAGGCTGCCCCGACCGCCGTGCAGCAGCAGATTCAAGCAAGCGGCATTGTATCGAGTGTCGTAGATAAGCTTTGGGATCAGACCGACAGGTACTGGCATGGCGGCGATTATCCGCGCATTATTGCACTCGACCGGATTATCACCGAAGCCGACCCGCAGTTTCTGGAAGCCTACTCTAATGGCGGCTGGCTGATGGAGAGCCTCGGACGTACACAGGATGCCGAAGCGTACTACATGCTGGGCGTCCGTAACAATTCGCGTTCCGAGTATGCGTACCGCAATTTAGGGTTTTTCTACTTCAGCACCAAGCACAATTATTCGGCGGCAGCGCAGGCGTTCCGCCATGCCGTGCAGCAGCGGGACGCCGATTTGAACGTCTGGAAAATGCTGGCGCACTCCTACGAGGAAGCGGGGCAGTGGGACGCCGCCGTCGAGACCTGGCAGCAGACGCGGGCTAGGTTCCCGCACGGCCTGTCGGTGGACCGCCTGCTGGCGGAAGCCGAAAGGAAGCGGCGGCAGGCACGGGCAGGCGGATACCCCCAATGACTACTGCGTCCCTGCCGCCGCCGGATACGCGCGACCGCCTGCCGGTCTGGGTTGTCGTCCTGCTCGGCTTGTTTCTGGTCCTGCGTGTGGTTGAGCTGCACGGCGACCTTGCCGCCGGGCGCAGCGGCCATCTGCCGTCCCTGACTGGGCAGGTGGATGAGAAAACGATGGCGGCGACGCTGACGGCGAACTGGGAAGCGAAAACGGCGTACATTGCAGCGCTGGCACGGCCCGCCGCTGACCCGGACCCGGCGGCGTTGCGCGAAGCCCTAAAGGCGGCGGAAACGCTGCAAGCCGGCTCGCAATCGCCCGGCGCGGCGCGGCGGGTGATTATCCTGCGGGCGCTGCTGCACCGTCCGCTTTTAGGAGCGGGCAAGAACGGCCTGGACCCTGCGAAAGCGTTTACGCCCGCGTCGCTGACCGGCCTGACCCCGTTCGAGACGCAGCGTTATCTCGCCGAAGGGCGGCTGTGGGCGGATGCTGCGCGGGGGCCACATCTGTCTCCGACGCAGACCGCCGCCGATGCCGCGCTGCTCCGGGCGACGCCGAACATCCGCTGGTGGCTGGGGCCGGCGCTGTCCGTGCTGTACGGCTCGCAGGGCAACTCCCGTTTGGCCCGGCATTATTCGGGAACAGCCCGGTCGCAGGCGCTGGCGACTCTTGGTCCGCTCGTCATCATGTTCGTGCTGTGGTTCCTGCTGGGCCTGGTCGGGGTCGGCCTGCTGCTTGCGCTGCTTGCCCATGCGTTAGGACCGAAACCGACGTCGGACAACCCTGCGCCGCCGCCCGGCTTCTGGCCGACCCTGCGCGAAACCATTCCCCTCAATGAGCGCCGCCTGCGGGCAGGTGACCTCCTGGGTGTCTTCGCGCTGTACCTCTTGATGCCGCAGATCCTCGGCTGGCTGCTCGGCGGCGTCGGCGTTCACCACGTCTTTTACTTCCGGGGACTGCTGGCATCGTACCGGCAGCATCTGGCCGCGCTGCCGTCAAGTGACCGGGTCGCGGCAGTGGTCGTCTTAGAGTTTGTCGCGTACCTGCTCGGCGCGGCCATCCCGGTCGCTGTGCTGCTGCTGATTGCCGCAAAGAAACGCGCGTCGGTGACGGAAGAGCTGGGCTTCAACACGCACCGCTTCGGCTGGAACCTGCTATACGGGGTAGGGGGCTATGCGATTGCTCTGCCGCTGCTGCTGCTCGGCAGCCGGCTCGGCTCGGCGGTACCGGGACCGACTCCCTCAAACCCCGCTATCCCGCTGCTCGCCAACGCCGGGACCATCTGGGTGCAGCTTCTTTTGGTAGGTCTGGCAACCCTCGCCGCGCCGCTCTGCGAAGAGTTCCTGTTCCGGGGCGTCTTCTACAACGCCGCTAAGCTCAAAGTCGGCGTCTGGCCTGCGATCATTCTGACCGGCCTGATCTTCGGCTTCGTCCACCCCGTCGGCCTCGGTGAGATGATCCCGCTGGCCGTTCTCGGCGGCGTCTTTGCGTGGATGGCCGAGACCCGCAAGTCGCTGGTGCCGTCCATGCTCGGCCACTTCCTCCAAAACACGATGGCAACCGCTATGCTCCTGCTCGCGCTTGGGAGCTGAACAGCGGTTTTTAGAGGGATGCCACAGCCGCCGGATGAGACACTGCCGGGTGGGACATTTCTTCGGAAAGACGGGCGGCGCGGGCGGGGGGCAGGCCGGCGAGGACTTTGCCGGCTTTCTTCTCGTCTAAATTGGTGAGGGCGCGGACCACGTCCAGGTCGGGCAGCTTGGCAAAGATGGTCAGCAGGTCGTCAGGGGACATGGCGGCATAAATGTCGTTGAGCTTGCTCGCGCTGCTGGGGACGGCTGCCGCCGAGGCTGTGGATGACGCGGCGGGCGCGGCGGACGCGGTTTGCTGCGCTTCAAATTCGGCCTGCTGTTTGTCAAGCGCGGCTTTAGCGTCGGCGATCTGCTTCTTCTGCGTGTTCAGCGCTTCCTGTTCCGGGCTAACGGCCGCTGGAATGGAAGCGGTCTTACTCGTCAAGACGGGCTTTTTGGCCTTCGCGAGATGCAGTGCAGCAAGCGCGTGGGCGAGACCCGGCGAGTGGCCTGCCATCTTCTGCACGGGGATAATCCCGAAGAAGGCCAGCGCGTAGGCAATGCCCAGAAGAGCCAGCAGGCCGAGTACGGGGAATGCGATTTTCATGAGCGTTTCGTTTATTTCGCCATTGCGGCACGAACCCGCTGGATGTAATTGCGGGTTTCAGTAAACGGCGGGACGCCGCCGTACTTGCGGACATTGCCCGGTCCGGCATTGTAGCCCGCCAGTGCGAGGTCTAAGTCGCCGTGGTACTGGGACAAGAGGCCCGCGAGCTGCTTGGTCCCGGCGGCGATGTTCTGCTCCGGGTCGAACGGGTCGGTAATGCCGGCCTCTTTGACGTTCTCCGGCATAAGCTGCATCAGGCCCATCGCGCCGGCGCCGGACACCGAGTGCGGGTTGCCGCCGGACTCAGTCTGGATGACGGCTTTGATCAGACTCGGCTGCACGTTGTTTTGGGCCGCATACTTCTCAATCAGCGTTTGATAATTCCCCGGCGCAGACGCGGGAGCAATCGGAACAACATTGACATCTGACGGCGAGACGGGCAGGGGACCGAGCGACGCCGGAGGAGCGGCAACGCCGGAGACATTGTTCGGAAGAATCGTGTTCGTGGCGGGGGGCGCGCCGGGCGGCGTTTGCGCCGCTGCCAGCGTCTTTGCGAACACCGGCACGTTCGCCGGTGGAGGCGCGGCGGGCTGAGGGCTGAGGGCGCTGATGCGCTGCTGGATTTCGCTGATGCGGGCGGTAATTGCCCCGATTTCGTCTGCCATAAGTGATTACTTTCTAAGACCGCTGCTGGTGAGAAAAACGTGTTGTCGCCAGTTCGTCCATGACCGCCTGCTCGGCACGCAGGGCGGCCTGGGCGTGGGCCGTTTTGTGGCGGTCGTGAATGGTCGCCAGCGCCTGCCGGTCCTGGGACGTGCCGATCAAATGCAGTTTATGCGCCTCACAGGACGCCGCCAGCGCCTTGACATCGCTTTCCTGCTCTTGAAGTGACTGGGTGATGATCTGCATGTAGTCCTGGTACATTTTGGTCTCGAACGCATCGAATGCCCCGCCAGCGGCGGCTTCGACCCTGCGGCGGCACAACTCGGCGAGAAGCGCCTGTCGGACTTCGCGCATTTCTCCCAGCAGCCGCTCCGCGCGGGTGAGGGCCGCCTGCGACTCCGCATAGGTCTGCTTCGCCTGCGTTTCCCGCCGCGCCCGCTGCTCCAAGACTGCCTGCAGCCGAAATCGAAAGTGCTTCATGCGTTGTTGCTCTCCGTAAAGATTTCTCCGAGTGCTTCAACCGTGTCGGCCATCGCAGCCTGCTCATAAACGCCCTGGCGCAGAAACGCCCGCACCGGCTCAATCAGCCGCCGGGCGGCGTCAATGCGCGGGTTGCTGCCCTCGGCATACGCGCCGATGTTGATCAAATCTTCGGCTTCTTTGAACGTCGCCAAAGTCTCGCGCAGACGAGACGCCGCCGCCCGCTGCTCGCCCGAAGTCACCTGGGACATGACGCGCGAGACGCTGCGCCCGACTTCAATCGCCGGATAATGGCCCCGTGCAGCGAGGTCCCGCGAGAGCCAGATGTGGCCGTCTAAGATGCCCCGGACGGTGTCAGCAATCGGCTCGTTTTCGTCGTCGCCTTCCACCAGCACTGTGTAGAGGGCGGTGATTGTGCCTTTGTCGCTTGTTCCCGACCGCTCTAGAATCTTCGGCAGGAGGGCAAAAACGCTCGGCGGATAGCCGCGCGTCGCCGGCGGCTCGCCGACTGCAAGGCCGACTTCGCGCTGGGCCATCGCCAGGCGTGTCACGGAGTCCATCATCAGCAGTACGTCCCGGCCCTGGTCCCGGAAATACTCGGCGATTGCCGTGGCGACCAGCGGGGCTTTCAGGCGGACCAAAGGCGGCTGGTCGCCGGTCGCGATGACCAGCACCGACCGCTTCAAGCCCTCGGTGCCGAGATCGTTCTCAATAAACTCGCGGACTTCCCGGCCCCGCTCGCCGACCAGGCAGATGACATTGACATCGGCGGACGTGTTCCGGGCGATCATGCCCAAAATTGTGCTTTTGCCGACGCCCGACCCGGCGAAGATGCCCATGCGCTGGCCTTTACCGACCGTCAGCAGCCCGTCAATCGCCCGAATGCCGAGCGTCACCGGCTCCGTAATCCGCCGCCGGGTCATCGCATCCGGCGGGGCGGCGTTGATCGGGTACGACTTCGCGCCGAGGCCCGCCACCGGCCCTAGCCCGTCGGCGGGTGCGCCGAGGCCGTCTAGGACCCGGCCTAAAAGAAACTCGCCCGCCGTCACCTGCGGCATGTCCCCGGTCGCAATCACCTCCGAACCGGGCTTGATGCCGGTCATCTCGCCGAGCGGCATCAGCAGCACCCGGTTCGACTTGAAGCCGACCACTTCGGCCTTAACAGCCTTTGTATTGCGCCCGCCGCTGCGTATCTCGCAAACTTCCCCGATCTGCGCCGCCGGCCCGATACTTTCCACCACCAGCCCGATGACCTGCGTGACTAAGCCGTTGGCGCGGACAGTGTCGAGGCGCTGAACAAGGGATCGGTACTTGGCGAGGTCAATGGATGCCCCCACCCCCGGCCCCACCCCCGCAAGCGGGAGAGGGGAGACGGAAGGAGAAATCTGCCTCCCCTCTTCCGTTCTGACGGGGGTGGGGGTTCTTTCACTCATTTTCACTTATTCCCAAAGCGCGGGCGACTTCGGCGATCTGCGTTTCAATCTTGGCGTCAATCGTCCCGGCGTTGGTCTCGATCACGCAGCCGCCGTCGCCGACCCGCCGGTCTTCCACAATCTCGATAAACCGCAGGCCATCTACAATCTCCATCAGGTCTTCGCGGGCTTCTTTGACGCGCGGGGCATCCGAAACCGACACCCGCACCCGAACATTGTCTTTGTCGGTAATCCGCCGCAGCGCATTTGCCAGCACGGCCTGAACCACCGCCGGCTGAGCAACTTCCGTCTTGATGACCTGTCTCGCGATGTCTAAAGCAAGCGCGACCATCTCAGTTTCTTGGTTTTGCCACAGCTTGGCGCGGGCTTCTCCAATGTCTGAGGCCACCGCGTCGAGTTCTTGGCGCAGGGCATCCTGACGCTTCGCCCATTCCGCCCGCAGTTCGGCTTCGACAGCGGCGCGGGCTTCGGCGCCGCCTGCGTGGAAGCCTTCCTGCCAAGCGGCTTCGCGCAGCGCTTCCGCTTGCGTTTGGGCGTCTTCAATCAGCTCCGCCGCTTCGGCGCGGGCCGATTGCAGGGCAGTCTCGGCCTCGGCGCAGAGATCGGCGGCGTCGGGCACCGGAACGCCTGCGGCCTGCGGGGCGTGTTCGGTAAAGCGCGGCAGGGGAGCCGCCGCAAAAGGTTCGAGTGTGTCCAGCCAGGAAGTCATAAGCATTTGGGAGAGTGCGAGGGAGTAAACTCCTCTCGCTGAGATAGCGTCCTTCGGACGAAAGAAGCCGAACGTATACAACTCGTCGTCCGAAGGACGCTGTTCAGCGAGAGGAGTTTACTCCCTCGCTCTTTTCCCGTTCTCAATACTACGCAATCATTTCCTCGCCGCCGCCGCGTGCGACAATGATTTCCCCGGCGTCTTCCAGCTTGCGGATAATGCTGACGATCCGCTGCTGGCTTTCTTCGACAGCTTTCAAGCGCACCGGCCCCATGAACTCCATTTCTTCCTTCATCATCGCGGCGGCCCGCTCGGACATGTTCTTGAAGATGCGAATCGCCGTGTTCTCGTTGACGCCTTTCAGCGCCACGGCCAGCTCTTTCGTATCCACTTCTTTCAGCACCATCTGAATGGCCCGGTCGTCCAAAAGTATGATGTCCTCAAAGACAAACATATTCTTTTTGACTTCTTCGGCAATCTCCGGGTTGTTTTCCGACAGCGACTCGATAATCGTCTTTTCGGTCGAGCGGTCCACATAGTTCAGCACTTCCACCAGGGACTTGACGCCGCCGGCATGGCTGAAGTCCGTCGTCACGACCGACGACAGCTTCTTTTGCAGGACGCTTTCCACTTCGCGAATGACTTCCGGCGGGGTCTTGTCGAGTGTTGCCAGGCGGCGGGCGACATCGGCCCGCAGGTCTTGGGGCAGCCCGGACAGGATCGCGGCGGCCTGGGCAGGCTGCAAGTAGGCAATAATCAGCGCGATGGTCTGCGGATGCTCGTTCTGGATAAAGGCGGTGATCTGGGACGCATCGGCTTTCTTCAGAAAGTCAAACGGCATCACTTGTAGGGCCTGCATGACCCGGCCCACAATCAGGGCGGCTTTTTCCTCGCCGAACGCCGTTTGGAGCATCTCGCGGGCCGCGTCCATGCCGCCTTCGGCGATGAACTCCTGAGCGACGCACAGCTCATGGAACTCTTCAATCACGCTTTCCCTTAGCGTGGCCGGGACCCGGCCCATCCGGGCGACTTCCACCGCAAGCTGGTCAATCTCATCCTGGGTCAAGTGCTGGAACAGGTGGCCGGATGTTTCCGGGCCGAGCGCGACCAAAAGAATGGCGGCTTTTTTGCGGTTGGTCATCGGCTGCGGGCGAAGTGCCATTGCGTTGTGCTTTCTGAGGTAATCTCGTCAAGATGAGCGAACGTCTTCAAGGTGGGCGAACACAAGGTTCGCGCCCTGCATTTTCTCCGACCCCGTAGGGGCGAACCTTGTGCTCGCCCTCTCTTTTGGGTGTTCCATCTCTACGGCTACGCCGAGACCTTCATGTCATCGGCCATCCAGCCTTTCAGCAGCAGCGCGACGCTTTCGGGGTGCGCGTCCACCATTGTGCGTATGCTCTCCATCTTCATGTCCTGCTGCTCTTCAATGGACTGGACGCGCGGGCGTCGGCGCGGACGTTCCGGCTCAGGCATCTCGGAAAGAATGTCCTCCACCGTCAAGGGCCGTTCCGTCATCTGCCCGCTGTCCCCCTGGCTGTCGTAAAGCTGGCCGCTGCCGGCGCTGCGTGAGCCGTTGCGGTCGAGAAGCGCGGCCAGTTCGTCATCGGGGGCTTCTCCCAAGTGGCCGATGTTCGCGCCGCCGCCGGCCAGCGCAAGCTGCGGCTGGGCCACCGGACGCCGCCCGGTGCGGGTCAGCAGAACCAACAGGACAACGGCGACCACAGCGACTGCTAAAGCGCGGGCGATGTTGGCGTAAAGCTGCTGGGAGGCCAGCGACTGCATCTGGGACGCTTCCAGCTTCTGGGCGCTGGTATCAAACGCGAACTGCTGGACGGTGACAAAGCGGGACGTGTCGCCGGGGGTCGCGCCGATGGCCGTGGCGATGGAGTCTTTGAGCTTGGCGACCGTGTCGGCGGGGACACTGGTGTCCACCAGCGCTGTGACGGTCTCTTTTTTAATGGAACCCGGCGCAACTTTGGTTTCGGTGTGCGTGACATCATTGTCGTAGTTGGTCGTCGTGTCCGTGTTTGCGTACTTGCCGCCGCCGCTCCCGCCGCCGTTCGTGTTGTAGCTCGGCACGTTCAGATTCGAGCCGGCACCGGCGACGCCGCCGACCGGAGCTGCACCTGCGCCGCCGGAATAGTCCTCTTCTTTGGTGCGGACACTCACCGGCAGCCCCACTTTTTGGCCCGGCTGGGGCGTGTGCTGGATGGAGTCGGTGGAGGTCTGGTCCAAGTTCAACTCGGCATGGACCGTGACAATCGCTTTGTGCAGGCCGACCGTCCGGTCCAGCAGATCCTGAATGTCTTTGCGGGCAATTTCGCTGGCTTTCGCGTCCTCGCCGCCGGGCAGGCCCGGATCGCCGGTGTTGTCGGCGTGGCCGAGCGGCATTCCGGTCTGGTCGGTCAGGGTGACGTTATCCGGCGTCAAGCCGGTGACGGCATGGGCAACTAAATTGATGACGCCTTTGACTTGCAGGGGACTGAGCGACTGGCCGGGCTTCAGGGTCAAGATGACGCTTGCGGTCGGGGCGGTGTCGCTGCCGAACAGCGTGGTCGCCGTCCCCGCGGAAATCGAGACGGCGGCGGACGAAATGGGATCGAGGCGCATCAGCTTGCGGTCCATGGCGACTTCTTTGGCCGTGTTCTGCTTCTGGGTGACAACGTCCGGGGAGTCCATTGGGCTGATGGGAACGTCTTCGGTTTCGGTGCCGTCGGCGACGCTGTCCGACGACAGAATGCCCGCCGCCGCGACATACATGGTGGCGTTGCTTTCGTCTTTGGCGGGAACCGAGACGGTCTGGTCTTTGTCGTCGTAGCGCATCTCAATCCCGTGACCGTGCAACACCGTTTCCATCGCCGCCGCGTCCTTGCCGCTGACCGCGTGGTAGATGGGCTGGTAATCCGGCGAAGTCGCGAGCGACCCGGCGACCGCAAGGCCGATGCCGAGAAAGATCACCATGCCGGTCGCCATCGCGCGGGTGACGGGGGTAGCCGTCACCCACCAGTTCCGAAGACTGTCCCACACTGCCCTAAATACTGCCAACGCTGAGTCCCTTCCGCCTAGTCCAAACGACTACATACTCATCCGCATGACTTCCTGATAGGCGTCCACGGCCTTGTTGCGGATCTGCGTTGTGAGCTGAAGCGCCATTGTCGCCTGCTCGGATGCAATCATCACGCTATGAATGTCGCCGGTCTTGCCCTGAGCAAACGCCGTCGCCATCTGCCCCGCGTGGTCCTGCAACCCGCTGACCTGGCCGAGTGCGCCTTGCAGCATCTGCCCGAACGACGGCCCGGACACCACCGTCTCCGCCGAAGCATCCGCTGAAGCATCCGTTTTCGGTGTCGCGAACAGGCCGCTGGAAGAAATGGCAGGCAAAGAAGAAAGAGTCATCGGGGAAGTTCCTTTTCAGAGTGCGGCTAAAAGTGTGACGTGCGGATTGTTCCACAGAACTTTCGGGGATTAACAGGTTTTTTTACGAGGGGAACTTTCAAACATTTCGATAACTACGCGGAACTGGAATAATGTGTGTTATAATGGTTACAAGCTAAGAATGCCGCCGGGAGACCTGTCGTGCGCCCTCTTTTTCGCGCCCAGCCGGTAACAGACTGAGTGCATTGCTGGTGTGTCTGGCCTTGAGCCTCTTCGGATCTGCCGCTTTTGCCCAATCCCCGCCGGCTTATCCCGGAGCCACCACCGCTTTTCCGGCTTCTTATGGCGCGGTGGACCCCGGCCCAAGCGCCGTTTGGGATGTGGAAGGGCCGGGCGTTTCCGGCAATCCGTCAGGCTGGAACGTAACGTGCCGTGCCGTCAGTTCAACCAAAGCGAAAGCTTCCTCACGTCGGTCACAGACGCGCTGAACTATTCCGTCTCCACGTCTTACGACTACAACAACATTCCCAGCAAGACCGTGGATAAGCGTGGCAATCCTTCGACCTTCAGTTCGCATTTCAGCAACAACAGCAGCACGTCGACCCGCACGGACCCGCTGAACTATTCTAGCAGCACTTACGATGCCAAGAACAAAGTCGTGCAGTCGATGGATGCGCTCGGCAACACGACGGCCAATACCTACACACAGGACAGCAAGGAAGACCTGCTGACGACGGGCGTGACCGGAACCGGCTCGGCCCCGTTCAAGGCGACCTCGAAGGTAAATACCTACGACCACAACGGCAACCGCTTGACGCAGGCAGGGAGCGGGGCGCAGTCGCAGTCGTTCGGCTACGACGCCCACGACAAGCTGGTGTCGGGGACCGGCGAGACCGACGGCTACGACCTGAACGGGAACCTGCTGACGCGCACCCTCGGCGGCCAGCGCACGACCTACACCTGGGACGACGAGGACCGGCTGACAAGCGTGACGACGCCGGGCAGCATCACCGACACGTTCACCTATACGAAGTAATGCCTTCTTAGGTATACAACGGCCTGGGTCTGCGGGTGGGCAAAACGGACAGCACCGGCAGCTACTCCTACGTCTGCGACGGCGCTTCTGCGGGTTCTCCCGTTCTGAATGACGGCCACGCGACGTTCACGCCGGGGCTGTCGGAGAACCGTGGGGGCGTGAGCAGCTACGGGGCGTATGACCTGCTGGGGAACTTGTGGTTCCAGGACAACGGAAGCGGGCAGCAGACGTTCTACCAGGACACGTCGGGCTTCGGGTTTGGCGCGGGGTACGGCATTGGGGGCAGCAACCCGTCGGGGTTCGGGTATGGCGGGGAGAACGGGTGCCAGAGTGACGCGGACACGGGGCTTGTCTTGATGGGGCATCGCTACTACGACAGCCGCATCGGGCGGTTCATCAGCCAGGACCCGGCAGGCGACGGGGACAACTGGTACGCTTATGCCGGGAACAATCCGACGAACGAGATTGATCCTAGCGGCCTTGAAAGCCTCAGCAAAACTGACTTGTTTTGGATGATGTATACCAGTGGCAACTACAGCGGGGGAGACTACAAGTATAGCAGCAGTGGCGGCATTCAGTGGACTGGTGCAGATGGCACGGGGTATCAGATCGGTTCCCATGTTGTAGAGATTCCTAGCGGGAATGGGAGCAGTTTCGGCAATGGCATGGGTGGGGGACTAAACATGGGTGCAGGAGGTATGCTTCGTCCGGGGCCAGATGGAAAGTCTAATTTTGAATACCACATGCGCGAACAGCCTGATCCTGATATGCACATCTATCCTGATGGGAACCCAAAGGGTGACGAAATCAACATTAATCATGAAGGGAAACTACGAACAGGTCTGCATAAAGGGAGAGAATTGTTGAAGCAGATTCCCAAGAAGTTAAAGTCAGCGTATAGGCCGATTATAAAAACATTTCTTCAGCGAGCAGGCATGGCAGCGGATGCTATAGAAGCAGCTTTGGATGACTTGACGCTCGACATCCCAATAATCTATTTTGACCCCAAACAAGCAGATATGTACGCGCATCCGCAGGGCGGGGCTTGAACGAGGTAAATATGAAATATTTCTTCTGGGATAAATGGGATGAGCCTCTCTTTGAAGATGGAGATGCCAAAGCCTACAACGCTTACCTTGATAGTATTCATTCAGCTCTTCCAAAAGGTCTTCGAACTTTAACATCAAGGGACGAAAATGTTTGGCTTAGTGATAGTGAGATACAAAAGATCGAACTTTCGATTCAAGAACAACAATTGGAACTTCATCTCGACGGAAGATGGATTGAGGGAACAGTTGTGGGTTTAAGAACATTTCGGCTTCAATATAAAGGAGTGTCAAAGATGACAAGCTCAGTCACTCCTGATTTGCAGGGATTGTTTAGCGGCGGCTACGGCACTCACGGATTTGATGAAGTGGAGATATTGAAAGACGGTTCGTTCGAGCACCGGATGTTGTTCTCAAGCGGGATTGAAATTGCCATTCAGTTCAGGGACTTCGTTCTTGACTACACTGATTTTCATAACTAGCGTTAGTGAAGTCTTCATGGATTGTTAGATGCAGCCCAGCCGGAGGGCCACACTGACACGTTCACCTACAACGGCCTGGGTCTGCGGGTGGGCAAGACCGACAGCACCGGCAGCTACTCCTACGTCTGCGACGGCGCTTCTGCGGGTTCTCCCGTTCTGAATGACGGCCACGCGACGTTCACGCCGGGGCTGTCGGAGAACCGTGGGGGCGTGAGCAGCTACGGGGCGTATGACCTGCTGGGGAACTTGTGGTTCCAGGACAACGGAAGCGGGCAGCAGACGTTCTACCAGGACACGTCGGGCTTCGGGTTTGGCGCGGGGTACGGCATTGGGGGCAGCAACCCGTCGGGGTTCGGGTATGGCGGGGAGAACGGGTGCCAGAGTGACGCGGACACGGGGCTTGTCTTGATGGGGCATCGCTACTACGACAGCCGCACCGGCAGGTTTATCTCGCAGGACCCGGTTGGAGAGGGTGCGAATTGGTATCGCTATGTTAGGAACAACCCGGTTAGCAAAACTGACCCGTCTGGTTTGTATTGGGCAGGTGGGTCTCTTCCCGGCGACATAAACTCCAGCGATCGTGCAGAGGTAGAAGCATTTGCCCTTCTTAATGGGGCTGATCCAGGGCAGACTTTTGACGTATCTTCTCATGGACAGTATCAGTATAGTTTCACTATTTCTGATGGTGCAGGCGCAGACAATTCCGGCTGGGCTTTAGGGCTTGGCGTTGGGTATCAATTTGCTAATGGAACAGGTAGCTCTGACAGACATTATGGGCCTACCAGCACTCAAGCAAAGAAAATGGAGCAATCGCTAGGTTTTGTAACTATGTTACTGCAAATACGGGATGGAAAAACCCACGGAAGTGTTGATACTGTATCTGCATTTTTCAACACGTTATCTCAGTTCAGCAACGGTACACAAGCTCAACTTGGGGCATTCGAATGGAGATTTACCGACCCAACGAATTCAGATAAAGGGATTGATATATACAACGACATAACTTTCAATTCCTTGTTTTATCATATATCAAGTATGTTGAACAGCGTTCCTTTCCAAAGCGCAGACCCCGGATTGATACCTTCGGTGCCAATGTCACTTCCAACTGAGTTGCCAAGTGGAGGTCCATTCGGCACGATTCATCAGAAAATTCATCTGAATTATCCGTAGTCATTTTCGGACAGAAAGCATAGGATGTAAACTGGAACTGTTCTTTCCACTACTAGGTCTAGCCTTACTGTATCTTTACAGTTGGGGGATAGGATTATACCTGCTTGTTCAATTAATCATATCCATTAAAACAAGCCGCTACCATTGGTCATGGAGTATTCTGTGGTTTCTGGTCTGGCCCGCCTTTGTAGTTGGCGTTGTGTTGCTGTCTTCTCGCCGGAGCGGTCTTGTTTCAACGCAAGAGCTGGTAGGCAACTTCTGTACCTTTTTTGTGCCTCTTCTATGGTTAGTTGCTTTTTACTTCTTTAAAAAATCACACAACAATGACGTAAAGAAGGATGTTGAGACCGTAGAAGTCACGCAACGTTATTACAAAGACGATGTGTGGCCCCCGCCGCCGAGCAACTGAGGCTTTAGTATCAGCATCTTGCAGCACCGCCGCGAACAAACCTACACTTACGACAACTGGGGGCGCGTCACCGCCGTGACCGCGCCGGACAAAACGCATACCAATACCATTTATGACGCCAACGGGAACGTCCTGACCGTCACTGACGCCGACAACCACACGGTCACGAACGTCTACGATGCCAACGACCGGCTCCTCCAGACCACCAACGGGCGCAACGATATTGTCAAGTACATTTACGACGGCACTGACCCCGTCACAAACGCCTCGCAGAAGGGCCTGCTGTCGTCGAAGACGGACGGCAACACCCACACGACGTACTATTCGTACACCGCCAGGAATGAGCCTTTAGCGACTTACTATCCCGACGGCACCAGCGAGAGCGTGGCCTACGACCCGAACGGCAACACGCTCTCGCGCACGAAGGCCGATAAGAAGGTCATCTCCTACGCCTACGACGCGGGCAACCGCTTGACCGACATCACCTACCCGACGCTTCCCGCCGTCCACTTCGGCTACGACGCGGCGGCGCAGATGATGGGGTTGAACTTGTGGTAGTCAGGCGCGGCCAATCTCTAAAGCCTTCATCGCCATAGACTTGACCGCGCCGATAGCCGAGACGTTGGCTTCGTAGGCGCGGGTGGCGCTCATCATGTCCACCATCTCCGTCACGGTGTCCACGTTCGGCAGGCTGACGTAGCCCTGCTTGTCGGCGTCCGGGTGGCCCGGCTCGTAGACGCGCTTGAACGGGCGGGTGTCCGGGACAATGCCGGAGACCTGGACGCCGCCTGCCGCGTCGCCCCCGCCGCCGTCACTGTCGGCCTCCGATAAATGCGCCAATGTCTCGCCGAACGACGTTCCCGCCGGGGTAAACGTCACCTGCTGTCGCCGGAACGGGCCACCGGTGGGGGTGCGGGTGGTGTTGACATTCGCGAGGTTGTTTGCGACCACGTCCATTCTTAAACGCTCGGCGGTCATGCCGGAGGCGCTGATTGCCAGCGTGTCCATGTAACCCATTTATTTGCCTCCCGCAATCACAAACTTCAAGTTGGAAAACTGGCCGGACAGAAGCTGCGCCGCGCCTTCGTAGTAAATCTGCGCCGCCGCCATGCGGCTGGTTTCGGCGTCTATATCCACGTTGTTGCCGTCCAGCCGCATCGAGCCGTTCTGCTGGGTCGTCAGCGTCGGATGTCCTGTCTGTCCCGGATCGTCGTCGGGTGTCAAGTCACGCGGATTGGGAGTCGCCTGCGCCACACTGCCGCCGTCCGCCTGAGCCGAGTCCAGCAGCGCGGCAAACGTCGCGTCCTGCCGCTTGAAGCCGGGCGTGTTGACATTGGAGAGATTGGAAGAGATCGCTTGCAGCCGGGCCGAGCCGAGGTCAAGCGCCTGCGACAGCGCCGTGATGGGAGAAGACGTAAGTGGAGAAGTGTCCATACTCTGCATATCGGCAGAATCACGCGCAAACTTTAGGCTCAAACCCGTACTTTTGCGGAGAATGTTTTAGGGGAAACCTCACCCGGCAACAAGCTGCCGGGTGAGATGCCCCTATGTCACCATCGCGCGGGGGCGGGCATCCACCATTCTTTGCGCTTCGTCTGCGCCGACAATGGCCGCCGCAGCGTTGCGGGCTTCGGCCAAAAGGTTCGGGGGGCGGCCGGACAGGTCGTGCGTGTCGGACGCAATGACCATCGGCCAGTCGGCAGCGTGGGCCAAAATCGCTTCGGCGGTCGCCTGCGCCCTAGGACCAAAATAGCCGAGAACGCTGCCGCTGGTGATTTGGAAGACGACGCCGATTTCCGACGCGGCTTCGAGAAACGAGAGGCTGGCTTGAACCGACGCGCAGCGCTCCGGGTGGGCAAGGACAATCTTGAACCCGGCCTCCAGGACTTTTTGGAGCTGGTCCAGGCCAGCCGCCGGGATGCCCTCAAACGGCGGCTCAATCAAGGCCCACTGGCCGTCGCCGAGGGTGCCGACATCGCCGTTCAGCAGATCGGCGGCGATCCGTGCGCCCATCTTGATCTCGACGCCCGGCAGGACCGTCAGCGGAATGCGGGCGCGGTTCAGCGACTCTTGCAGCATAGCAACATGTGCCCGGATCACGTCGGGCTTCGAGGGCTGGCGCAAATACCAGCCCCGGTGAGGAGTAGCGACCAGGGTATCCGTGCCGGACTCGACCGCAAGACGAGCCATTTGCAGGGCTTCTTCAATATTCAGCGCCCCATCGTCCACGCCGGGCAGTATGTGGTTGTGAATGTCGACAAACAGTGGCTCACTCCCAATAAAACAATATCTGCGACGCCAAGACCAGCGCTGCCGTTTCCGTTCGCAGAACGCGCGGCCCCAGCGAGATCGTTTGAACGCCCGCCTTGCGGGCGGCTTTGACTTCGGTGTCGCTGAACCCGCCTTCCGGCCCGACGATCACAAGAACTCGCGCGGGTACCTCGCTCCTGTCCTGCAACGCGCGTTTCAGCCCCATCTCGGTTTCGCCTTCATAGGCGAGAAATGCCGCGTCATACTCAGAAGCCGACGCGAACACCTCCCGCAAGTCGCCGCTGACCGTCAAGGTCGGCAAGATCGCCCGGTGCGCTTGCTCCGCCGCTGTCTTCACAATCGCCGCCCACCGCACCTGCCGCTTGTCCTGCCGGTCTCCCGTCAGATGCGTCAAGCTGCGCTCCGAGCTATAGGCCCAGAATCCCGACACGCCGATTTCCGTGCCGCGCTGCCATACCTGCTCCATCTTTTCGCCGACTTTCGCCAGCGCCTGCGCCACCGTGATCTGGACATTCGGCTCGGTGTTCGGTTCAAACGGCTCCCGAAGCTGCGCCGCTGCTTTTGTCTTACCCAGTTCCGTCAGCGCCGCCGGCCATTCCTGCCCCGACCCGTCCAGAACTGCGATTTTCGTCCCCGGCTGCGCGTGCAGCACCACCCGCAGATGATGCGCGTCATCACCATCTAAGTAGACAAACTCACCGACAATCTGGTCCGGCCGCACAAAAAATCGTGTCATTGGGCAGCCTGACGCTCAAAAATCAGTGCGACCCACTCGCCTTGATGCCGGGTGTCTTTAGATACAAATCCGGCGGCTTGGACGGCCTGCCGGACATCGGCCTCGCGGGTCTCTATGATGCCGGACGCGATAAGTGTGCCGCCGGGCTGGGTCCAGACGGCAAGCTGGTTGGCCATGCCGATGATCACGTCGGCTAAAATGTTTGCGACGACGACGGCATATGGGCTGGATGGGAGGGTTTCTGCAACGGTGACTGAGACGCCGTTGACAGCGGCATTCTCGGCGGCGATTTTGACGGCTAGTGGGTCGTTGTCATTGGCGGCGACGACGGACGCGCCGAGCTTCGCCGCCGCAATCGCCAAAATGCCCGATCCGGTGCCGACATCAGCAACCCTCATACCCGGCTTCACACATTCTTCCAGGGCGACCAGGCAAAGCTGGGTCGTCGGGTGGCTGCCGGTGCCGAAGGCCATGCCGGGGTCAACGATGATCGCCAGATCGTCCGGGGTTAGCTCCGGCGTCTCCCAGGGCGGGGTGATGACAAGATGCTTGCCGATCCGCATGGGCTTGTAGTAGGCTTTCCAGGCCGTCGCCCAGTCGGCTTCTTCCACATACCGCAGGGTCAGCTCGGTTCCCGCGCCGGTGACGCCGAACTCCGGCAAGGCTGCCAGCGCGTCCCCAAGCTGTTCCAGACGCCCTTCCAAGCGGTCATCTACGGGCAGGTAGCCGGCGACAGCGGGCGGCTGCGCGGTCTCTCGCACCTCAAAGCCGCCGCAGCCGGCAGCGTACAGGGCCGCGCCGACCGCGTCTACGGCATTTGGTTCTGTGTCAATTTGGATTTCAGCCCAGCGCATGGTTTTGTTCCAGAACCCACCTCCTTGCTTCGCAGGGGTCCTCCCCAAAGGGGAGGACAAAGAGAAAAGAGCGGACGCCGTAGCAGGCGCGTCTTAAACTCCCAGTCCTCCCCTTTGGGGAGGACTCCTGCGAAGCAAGGAGCTAGGTTACTTGTGCGAGATTGTACCCTTCAACTTGCCGAAGAAGCCGCGCTCGTCGGCGTGCAGAGTCTCGCCGGACGCCGCCGCCAGTTCTTTAATCAGCCGCCGCTGGTCGTCGGACAGGCGGGTCGGGACTTTGACTTTGATCGCGACCACCTGCTCGCCGCGCTCGCCGTTCCGCGAGTTCACATCAGGCAGGCCCTTGCCGCGCAGGCGAAACGTCGCGCCCGGCTGGGTGCCTTCGGGAATAGTAATTTTCTCGGTCCCCCCCAAGATGGGAACCTCAAACGTATCGCCGAGCGATGCCTGGGCAAAGCTCACGGGGGCTTCGTAGATCACGTCCATGCCGCGCCGGGTGAACTGGGCGTGGGCCTGGACAAAAATGACCACATACAGGTCGCCGCGCATCCCGCCGCGCAGCCCCGCGTCGCCCTGGCTGGGGTCTACCAGCCTGACCCCGGAGTCCACGCCGGCGGGGATGTCTACCATGCGCTCGACGGTCTGGCGCAGGCGTCCCTGACCCCGGCAGGCGGGGCAGGGATCGGAAATGATCCGGCCTTCGCCCCGGCAGCGGGCGCAGGGGACGACGCTGGCGAACGAGCCGAGAATGGTGTTCTGGACATGGCGCACCTGGCCGGAGCCGGAGCAGGTCGGGCAGGTCTGGGGCGTAGACCCGGCCTTTGCACCCTCGCCGTGGCAGACATCGCAGCCTTCGAGCCGCGACAAGCGCAGGGTTTTAGAGACGCCGAAGGCCGCTTCCTCCAGAGTAATTTCGAGATCATACCGAAGATCGTTGCCCTGGGTCGCCTGCTGCCGGGCGCGTTCCTGCCCGCCGCGTCCGCCCCCGCCGCCTGCGCCGAAGAACATATCAAAGATGTCGCCGAAGCCGCCTTCGCCGCCGAAGCCCTGCGGCGGGCCGTCATGCCCGTACTGGTCGTACACCTGCCGCTTTTCAGGCGACGACAAAATCTCGTTCGCCTCGTTAATCTCTTTGAATTTATCTTCGGCGGTATGGTCGCCGGGGTTCACGTCGGGATGGTATTTGGCGGCGAGCTTCCGGTACGCCGACCGAATTTCCGCGACGCTGGCAGTCTTGGGAACGCCGAGCGCCTCATAATAATCACGTTTAGTAGCCATAAATTACAGTAGCCGTTTCCGAGCAAAATTGCGAAGACAAGAAAAAGGGCCGAACGCCTTAAACAGAAACAACACTGATTATACCAGCAAAGTTTCCATTCGGGAGTCCGGCCCTATACAACAATCGCAGCAGTTTAGCTTTTCAGCCGCTCAAGTTCATCGAGCCGCCGCTCAAGCCGCTGCTGATTTGCATAAAGCATCCCAAGACCGACCATCAACAAAATTGTCCCAAGTGCCATCCATAAATAACTGTCGAAGTCGCGACCGAAGGGACGACCGAGCATACGGGAGATGCCGATAAACAAACAGCAAGGCCCATAGGTACATCCTGCGATTATCCACAGGTTCGGTTTGATTTTCTTCGCAGTTAAAAGTCTGGCGTTTGCCGCGCTTGACCTGATTTTCCACATTGCTGTTTCCTTGATACCGAAAAGGAACCATGTGTTAAAACACACGGCTACACGGCGAAGACGCCACCAAACACCCGCTTCGCGGGGTTAAGAGAGTACCGAAAGCAGAATTGATCTGTTCCTAGTCCCGCGATGCGGTACTTCGTGGCGTCCGCGCCGTTTAGCCGTGCGTTTTAACGCATGGTTCTTTGCCGATCATTCGCTATACTTTGCTTTACGAGTGCCGCCGTTGCGTTCCAGAAAACATCGGCGAAGCAGTGGAATAATAGGGCCGAGAATAGCCGCTAGGATCAGGTCATTGCTCCATGAATAATGCCCATGATGCACATAGTCTACCAGGCAAAACACGAACCAATAAAGAAGGACGTTTTTTAGGCACTCCCACAGAAGAAGTAACGATGTGGCTTTGCAGGATTGCTTCATCACCTATCCTCCTTTGCGATGCCTACACGTCGCGGAACTCGTTGCTGCTCGCTTTTCCGGTTTCTTCCTGTTCGAGCAGCGTGTCCATGTCAATGCGGAACTCGGCGTCCGGGTCGGGGAACGCCTGGGCGGAGGTTTCCGGGCCGAGATCTTCCGCAGCCGCCGAGGCGGGAGCGGCCTGCGGCGGCGCGGTATAAGCCGGCGCGGCGGGCGGCGAGGCCGCGTTGCCGTTGGTGTGGGCTTTGGCATCGTAGAAGGCGCTGGACAGGGCCATCAAAGACGTGTTCAGTTCTTCCATGCCGCGCTTTGCGCCCGGCGTGTCGTAGGCGTTGACCGAGGCGGTCAGGTGGGCGGCGGCCTGGTTCACGGCTTCAACTAGGCGCTGGTCTACGACCCCGCGAGCGTCGGCGGCGATCCGCATGGCGGTGTAAATCTGCTGGTCGGCTTTGTTCTTGGTTTCCTGCTCTTCGCGCCGCTTTTCGTCGGCCTTGCGGTACTGCTCGGCTTCGACGACCATGCGCTCGACTTCGTTGGTGGCAAGGCCGCTCGACGCTGTAATCGTCACTTTCTGCATGTTGCCCGTCGCCGTGTCTTTGGCGGACACATGGACAATGCCGTTCTGGTCAATGTCAAAGATGACTTCAATTTTGGTGACGCCGCGCGGGGCCTGCTGAAGACCCGTCAACTGAAACTTGCCGAGCGTTTTATTGTCCACGGCAAAGTCACGCTCGCCCTGCAAGACGTGGATGTCAACCGCCGATTGGTTGTCCACGGCAGTCGTGAAGAGCTGGGCGGCGGAAGTCGGAATGGTGGCGTTGCGCTCGATCAGCTTGGTGAAGACGCCGCCCTGGGTCTCAATGCCCATCGAAAGCGGAGTCACGTCCAGCAGCACAATGTCGGTGATCTGGTGGTTTAAGATGCCCGCCTGGACCGCCGCGCCCATCGCGACGATCTCGTCCGGGTTGACCCCTTTGTGCGGCTCCTGGCCGAACATGGTGCGGACACGCTCCTGAACAACCGGCATCCGGGTCATGCCGCCGACGAGCAGCACGCGCTGGATCTCCGACGGCTCCAGCCGCGCATCTTTCATGGCCTGCTCGGTCGGGCCGATCATGCGCTCCAGCAAATCTTGGGTGATGTCTTCGAGCTGCGCCCGCGTCATGGTCAGCTCGAGATGGGCCGGGCCTTCGGGCGTGGACGAGATAAAGGGAAGATTAATGCTTGCCGTCAGCAGCGTGGACAGCTCGATTTTGGCTTTTTCAGCGGCTTCTTTGAGGCGCTGCATCGCCATTCGGTCTTTCGTGAGATCAATGTTGGTTTCTTTTTTGAACTCAGTGGTCATCCAGTCAATAATGCGGATGTCCCAGTCGTCGCCGCCGAGATGCGTGTCGCCCGAAGTTGCGCGGACTTCAAAGACACCGTTGTCCAGCTCCAAAATGGAAACGTCAAAGGTGCCGCCGCCGAGGTCCCAGACGAGAATGGTCTGCTCGCCGGTTTTGTCCTGGCCGTAGGCAAGCGCGGCGGCCGTCGGCTCGTTGACAATCCGCACGACATCAATGCCGGCGATCTGCCCGGCGGCTTTAGTCGCCTCACGCTGGGCGTTGGAGAAATAGGCCGGGACCGTGATGACTGCTTCCGTGACGACATCGCCTAAGTACGCTTCGGCGTCGGAGCGCAGCTTGGCGAGAATCATGCCGGAAATCTCTTCCGGGGAATACTCCGCGCCGTCAATGCCGGCCCGGTAGCGGGTGCCCATCTGGCGCTTAATCGAAGAAATGGTCCGGTCGGGGTTTGTCACAGCCTGGCGCTTGGCAAGCTGGCCGATGAGACGCTCTCCGGTCTTCGAGAAGCCGACGACGGAAGGACAGAGGCGGCTTCCTTCGGCAAGGGTGATGACGACTGGGGTTCCCGTTTCGTCAATGGCGGCAACGACGGAGTTTGTCGTTCCCAGGTCAATTCCGACTGATTTCGGCATGATGTTTCCTTCTCCGTTGTCGCCTTACCCGCTGATTGTTTCGTTTGCCGTACCGCCGTCATCCAGCCGGGGCGTTCCGGCCGGCACCGGGACGATGTCTCCATCGGCTTCAATGGCCGTGACTTTGCCTGCCGCGATTTCTTCCAGCGCAATGGTCAGCGGGTTGGTGGAGTCCGTGTCAATGAGAATCGGCGCTCCTTCTTTGATTTGCTTGGCACGCTTGGCGGAAAGAACCACCAGCGAGTAGCGGCTCTTGACGCGGTCTTCAATAGTGTCGGCGGATGGGTAAATCAAAAGTGGGTGTGTCCTTTGTGAGAGTTCGCGATTCTGTGAAGATGCTTGATTTTATGAAAATGCTTGGCTATTCGGTCGGCTCCGGCGAGATGCCTTCCATTTCCAAAATGAGCTTGACGCCGTTCATGTTGACCCCGCGCTCTTCCGTCAAGTACCGGATGCGGGCCAGCAGTTCAATGTCGCGGTCCGAGTACAGCCGCCGGTCTGTCAGTGTTCGCCTCGGCCGGACAATGCCCTCTTTGTCCAAGACCCGCAGCGTCCAGCTCGGCAGCCCGGCGAGCTTCGCCGCAATCGAGATGACGTACACCGGCTCCTCGGACGCCTTCTCTTCAGGCGGCTTGTGTGCGGGCGCGTCTTCCCCGGCAGGCATGAACTGGACCTCGGCACGCTGGTGTGCGGCAAAAACGATAAAGAATTGGTCGAAAAAAGACGCCAATCTTTTTTCCGCCAATTTTCCTACTTTTATTATAGTCGTTTCTTGCCGCTTCGTCAAGTCTTAACGCACCCATCGGCATTCCTTGCAAGCTTGCGTTGAATTGTGGCTGCTAAAGCCGGGAAAAGAGGCCCCCCCGCCTCAACTTCTGCATTGCTCCCCAGAATTGGGGCGGAGGGGCTTCCGCAGTGGCGTATAATGGAAGCATGAACGCTCGCCGCCGAAAGTTTGTCCCAGCCCTTGCCGCTGTGTTTCTGCTTGCCGCCGCGCTTGGCGGATGGGCGCTCGACCCGCACCGCAAAATCCCGCTCCGAAAGGTTTTCAGCCCCGTGGAATGGGTGCGGCACTGGCAGGGCCGGGACCGTTACGACACCGAAAGCGCACTGCTTCAGGAAGGCGACGGCTCGGTTCCCGAAGTCGCCTTGACCTTCGACGACGGCCCGGACCCGGCTTACGGTCCGCAGGTGGCCGCGATCCTCAAGGCTAAACACGTCCCCGCGACATTTTTTCTCGTCGGAATGCGCGTCAAGCAGTACCCCAAAGTCGCGCGTCTTTTGGCGTCGGACGGCTTTGAGCTGGCAAACCATACCTACAACCATCAGGACCTGCCCGCGCTTAAGCCCCACGAGATCGCAAATGAGCTGCGCCTGTGCGACGCCGACATCTTTGCGGCAACGGGCCGGCATACCCACTTGATGCGTCCGCCGGGGGTGCAGTACAACAACAAAATGCTCGGCGTCACCAAAGCGCTCGGCTACGTCACGGTGTCATGGACCGTCGGCGCGAAAGATTACGACAAAGATACGTCAGCGGACTTCATCAAAGACCGGGTCTTGAACCGCACTGCCCCAGGCGCGATTATTCTGCTCCATCAAGACACGCCCGCCACCGTCGCCGCCCTCCCTGCCATCATTGACGGCCTGCGGGCGCAGGGCTTCCAGTTTGTGACCGTCAGCCAAATGCTGACGCGGCTTCATGCCAAGCTGCCGGCGCCGCAGCCGCCGGGATAATAGCAGTGGAAACAAGCAAGAATGCGGTTTTTCTCACCCACGCATTTCTCCACAATCGGCGGCACTTGACAAAAAATCTTAGGGGTGGGTACACTGGGAAAATCTTTATATAAAGTCGTGCAGCGCTGCCGACCGGAAAGCTTTGTTGTGCCATGCCGTCCCTGAAGTCGGTTACGTTAAAAGATGTCGCCGGAATGGCGAAAGTCTCGCAGTCCGTGGTCTCGACCGTGCTGAACGAACGGCAAAACGGCATCTTTGTTTCAGAAGGGACGCGCTTAAATGTGCTGGCGGCGGCGGCGGAGCTTGGCTATGCGGTCCGCCCGCGTGCCTTGCCGCCCATCCGCAAGCCGGGCGCGGCGCGTGCCGGGGCGCAGGGGCATCTCGTGGGAGTGCTGCTCGGACGCCGCTTCGGCGGCTCCCTTTTTACTGACACGTTCTACGGCATCAATGAGAGTCTGGCCGCCCAAGAATACCATCCGCTTGTTTTAGACACTTACGCCGAGACGTACCAGAAGGCCGCCGAGAAGGAAGCCGAGTGCCTGCGCTACGCCCAGGAAAGTGGGTTTGCCGGGGTTGTCTTGTGGCATGAAGGCGGCCCGGCGAACGTCGAGCTGATCCAGCGCCTGCGCGGGGAAATGCCCGTGGTCGCGATTGACCGGCGGGTTCCGGGCATAGAGCTGGACTTCATTGGTACTGACAACTATGGCGGCGCCTATGAAGCGACCCGGCATCTCATCGCGCAGGGACACTCCCGGATCGCGCATCTGACCCGAATGGAGACCACCGAAGCCGCCGCCGACCGGCTGCGCGGCTACCGGCAGGCTTTGGAAGATGCGGGGCTGGAGTTTAACCCGCGCAACCTGATTCTACTGCGTGACGGCGGGCAGCGCCTGGACCCCGCGCAGATCGCATCGCTGTTCACCGAGCGGGCCGCGCCGACCGCCGTGTTCTTGCTGGCGGATTACTGGGCGCCCGCGATTGTTGCCGAGCTGCGCCGGCTGGATTTGCGGGTTCCCGAAGACATCGCCTTGGTCGGCTTCGACGATGTCGTGCCGCCGGGTCTGGATGACCTGGGGCTGACGACGATGGCTCAGGACTTCAGCGGCATCGGCCGGACGGCCGGCGAGATGGTTCTGCGGAGACTCGCCAGCCCGGACGCGGCCCCGGCGTCCGAGGTCTTTTCCGCCCACCTTGTGGTACGCCATTCCACGCTCGGCTACCAGCCTCGGACCCTGCCGCGTGCCGGACATACTTCCTCGCTTCTTTCTGCTGTTTCTTCTTGACTCTTAATTCTTCTTGACTCTTAATTCTTGACTTTTCGGTGAAACCTGGTAGTTCTGCCGTCTCCTGCCTCGGAACTTGCTCGCCGACAATCTGTTTTAACTCTGCTGAGACAGTAAAAGTGTCAGCAGTATTTGTCCGAGGAGAAACAGTTATGTCGGTGCGTCTTTTTGCAGGTTATTTTCTGGCCCTTGCCGCCTGTGCCATTGTCGCGTTCGGGTCGTCCGAACCGGAACCGGCAGTGCCGCCGTTCAGCGCTGAGGCAGCAATGATGCCGATGGCCTTTGCGGCTTACCGCGCCTCTTATCCCGCCGGGTCGTTCTCCGTCCGTCGGCATCTGCCGGCCCCGAAGCGGACCCGGCTGGCCGACACCCAATAAATTGCTTGAAGCATAAATTGCTTGAAGCATAAATTGCTTGAAGCATAAATTGCTTGAAGCATAAATT
>CAXSFV010000009.1:94450-116407 GCA_964236795.1 uncultured Armatimonadales bacterium
GCTTGAAACAAACCTCGTGCTTTTGCTGTCTGTGAAGGTATAATGGGGGGTCTCAGCAGCCTTTCAGAAGTTTCTTCCAGACCAAGCTCAAAGACAACGCGAGGATGTTTTATGCCCCCCGAAGGATGGACCGACCGGTTCCGCCGGAAATCCAAGTTTCAGTCCGCGCCCGCCGCTCAGAGCGCCGCCCAGGTACCGGACGGCGTCGCGACTAAATGCGTCAAGTGCGGCGAGATTTTGTTTACCAAAGACTTTGAGAAAAATCTCAAAGTCTGCCCCGTCTGCGGCTTCCACCACAAGCTTTCCGCCCTGGAGCGAGTCGCGTTCACCGCCGACGACGGCGCGTGGACCGAGCTGTTCACCGAGCTTCGCTCCACCAATCCGCTCCCGTTTGAAGACTATGAGGCGAAGCTGGAAAAAGCCGTCGGCGCGACCGGAGCCAGCGACAGCTTCCGGGTCGGCCTGGCCCGCATTCTCGGTACGCCGGTAGTTCTCGGCGTCGCCGACTTCCATTTCATGGCCGGCTCGATGGGATCGGTCCATGGCGAGAAAGTCGCGCGAGCGATGGAAGAGGGCGTGAGGCGCCGCCTGCCTGTGGTCATCTTCACCGCGACCGGCGGCGGCGCCCGAATGCAGGAAGGGCTGCTGTCGCTGATGCAGATGGCGAAAACGGCAGCCGCCGCCGCGCGTCTTGCCGAAGCGCGGCTTCCCTACATTGTCGTGATGACCGACTCTACAATGGCCGGTGTGCTGGCGTCGTATGCCTCGCTCGGCGACGTGCATCTGGCCGAGCCGGGGGCGCTGATCGGGTTTGCCGGGGCGCGTGTGGTCGCGCAGGCAACTGTGCAGAAGCCGCCGGAAGATTACCAGACCGCCGAGTGGCAGATGGCCCACGGTCATATTGACTCTGTTGTCCAGCGCCGCGACCTGCCCCAAACGCTGTCCACCCTGCTTTCGCTGTTCACCCCGGCGCCTGCCGCCTCTGTTCCTGCGCCCAGGCCGCAGAACGGCAACGGCACGCACGCGGCCTCCCCGCTTCTTGTTTCGTCGGCAGCGGGGGACACGCATGGCTAACATGAACGTTTTGGACTTCGAGAAGTCTATTGAGGAGCTGAACAACGACCTGTCAAAGCTGCGGCATATTGTTGCCGACCGGGCGAACCCGCAGAACACGCCGGAGCTTCCCGACCAGATCGCCGAATATGAAGAGCATCGGATGGCGCTTTTCACGCACTTCTTCGGCAATCTCACGCCCTGGGACAAGGTGCTGCTGGCCCGTCACGTCAAGAGGCCCTACACGCTGGACTATGTTTCGGCAATCTTCGAGGACTGGACGGAGCTGCACGGCGACCGTTTAGGCGCCGATGACGGCGCAATTGTCGCAGGCTTTGCGAAGCTTGATGGGCTGCCCGTCGCCGTCATCGGCCATCAAAAAGGCCGTGACCTGAAACAGCGGCAGTTCCGCAACTTCGGCTCGGCCCGGCCTGAAGGCTTTCGCAAAGCCGGGCGTATCATGGCGCTGGCCGCAAAGTTCAGTGTTCCCATCATCACATTTGTGGACACCGCCGCCGCCGCCGCCGACATCGCCGCCGATGCCCACGGCATCTCGGAAGCGATTGCCCGCTCGATGTTTGAGATGGCAACCCTACCCGTCCCCATCGTCTCCGTAATTATTGGCGAAGGCGGCAGCGGCGGCGCTCTCGGCATCGCCGTCGCCGACCGCGTCCTGATGCTGGAACATTCTGTCTACTCAGTCATCCCCCCCGAAGGCTTTGCCGCGATTTTGTGGCGCGACCCGACACGCGGGGCCGATGCCGCTGCCGCGCTCAACCTCACGGCCCAGCGGGCGTCCGAGCTTGGCATCATAGATACGATCATCTCGGAGCCGCTCGGCGGGGCGCACCGCGACTGGTCCGAAGCCGCCGAAAGTGTCAAAGCCGCGCTTTTGTCCGCGCTGACCCCACTGCTGTCTGTGTCTGTCCCGGTGCTGGTGGCTGAGCGTTACGAGAAGTTCCGGCGCATGGGGCAGTATTTAGAGGAGAGTGTGGACGGGGAAGCGAGGGTATAAAGACGAGTGTGTAGGTAGGAACGAGGGCGTGAACGCCCTCGCTGGGGAGCGGGGACGCTAAGGTTCCGCCTTCGCGGCACAAGATTAGGGTACATCTTCCGCCACGAAGGTGGCGGCTTGGCGCTTCGCCCCTCAGCGATGCCGTTCACGGCATCGCGTTTCACAGCATCGCAATTTACGTTTCTGCTTTTCTCTGCACTAGATCACTATGGCCCTGAAATACCAACGCCCGCGCGGCACGCATGACTTCATCCCGGACGCTGCCAAATGGGCGGATGACAGCGGACGCCGCCAATATCTGGAAGATAAGTTCCGCGCCTTGTGCCGCGTTTACGGCTACGGCGAGGTCCGAACGCCCATGTTCGAGACCACGGAACTGCTGCGGCGCTCGGTCGGTGAGGAAACCGACATTGTTTCCAAAGAAATGTACACGTTTGAAACTAAAGGCGGCGACTCGCTGACGCTGCGGCCCGAAAGCACGGCCCCGGTCCTGCGGGCGTATCTCGAAAACTCCCTGCACACGCGCGGCGGCGTGGTTAAGCTGTATTACTGCGCCCAGCACTTCCGTTATGAGCGCCCGCAGGAAGGCCGCTACCGTCAGCACGAGCAGCTTGGGGTCGAAGCGCTCGGCACGGACGACCCCGCGCTTGACGCCGAAGTGATCCAGCTTGCTTTAGAATTTTTCCGCAGTGTCGGCATCAACAGCCTCACGCTGAAGCTGAACTCCGTCGGCTCAGTCGGGTCCCGCGCAGCCTATTTGGTCGCCCTGAAAGCTTACGTTGAACCCTACTTGTCCGAGTTCAGCGCAGAAGGGCAAGGACGGTATCAGACAAACCCGCTCCGAATGCTGGACACCAAGAACCCGCGCGAATTAGAAATACTGGCAAACGCACCGCACCTATCATCCTATCTGACCGAAGACGAACGCGCTCACCATGCCGCTGTTATGGGCTATTTGGCCGATGCCGGGGTGGATTACGAGAACGATCCATTTCTCGTGCGCGGCTTTGATTACTACACCAAAACAGCCTTTGAAATCCAATCGCCCGATCTCGGCGCACAGAATGCCCTCGGCGGTGGGGGTCGCTACAACCAGCTTGTCGAGACCATCGGCGGGCCGCCGACGCCGGGCATCGGGTTCGGCCTCGGCGTCGAGCGGGCCTTGATCGCCTTGCAGGCGCTGAACGTAGACATGCCGGCGCTGCCTGCGCCGACCGCGTATATCGTGACGCTCGGCGACGCCGCAAAGCCGGTCGGGATCAAGCTGCTGTCGGAGCTGCGGCATCGCGGCATTGCGGCGGAGACCGAGTATGGCGCCCGCAGCATGAAGGCGCAGATGCGGGCCGCCGACAAAGCGAAAGCCCGCTATGCCGTGATTTTGGGCGATGATGAAGTCGCGCTCGGCACGGTGCAGCTTAAAAACCTGCACGACGGCTGGCAGCATAAAGTGCCGGTGTCCGAAGTCGCTGACTGGCTTTCCGGCGACACCGGCGGCAAGCCGCCCGCCTCCTCGCCGCTGCTTCCCAGCTAAAGTCTGTCCAGAAAGAACTGTTTATGGTTGATATTCTGCCGTTTCGGGGCGTCCACTACGACCCCGTGAAAGCAAGCGCAAAGCTGGAAAATCTGGCCGCGCCCCCGTATGATGTGATCTCGCCCGCCGAGCAGGACGCGCTGTATGCTCGGCACCCGGCGAATGTCGTCCGGCTGATTTTGGGCCGTGAAGACGACAAGTATCACCAAGCCGCGAGTTTATTTCGGGAATGGCTGGCATCAGGCGTTCTGGCTGCCGATGACACGCCCTCCTTCTATGTGTATCGCCAAACCTTCAGCGACCCCGCCACCGGGCAGCCGGTCCCGGAGCGCCTCGGCCTCGTCTGCCTGCTGAAGCTTGAGGACTACAGTTCGGGAAATGTCCTGCCGCACGAGAAAACGCTGTCGGCCCCAAAGGCGGATCGTTTGGAGCTTTTGCGGGCGACTCATGCCCAGTTCGAGTCTATTTATGGCTTGTTCTCCGACCCGGACAGCGCCGTGCGAAGCTTTATTTTAGAGTATGACGACCGCGAGACCGTGATTGAGCGCGTGGACGGTCTTTTAGGCTCAACCCACAAGATCGAGCGGCTGGCGGACAGCGATGGGCAGGCGGTTTTGCAGGAACTCATGGCAGATAAAGCTGTCTTCATCGCCGACGGCCATCATCGCTATGAGACGGCGCTGAACTTCCAGCGTGAGGCCCGCGCCGTAAGTTCGGGTGACGCGCTTCTTGCCGCCGACTTTATTCTCGTGACGCTGACGGCGTTTGAAGACGAGGGCCTGCTGGTGCTGCCGACGCACCGAATGATCCGAGGCGTGCCGCCGGAGCAAATGGCTGCGCTGACATCGGCTCTGACCGAGAATTTCACCCTGTCGCCAAGCAGTCCGGAGACCGTTGACGCCAAGATCGCTGAATACGCCAAAGTGGGAAAGACCGCGTTTGGGATCGTCCTGCCGCCCGGCATGGTGCAAGTGGCCGTGCTGAACGCTGAGCCGCCCGCAGACGCTGCCGCTGTCAGCCTGCTGCCGGTGTCGCAGCTTGAAACGCTCATTTTAGACGGCTGCCTCGGCATCAGCCGCGAGATGGTGACGGCGGGTGAGCACGTCTCGTACACGCGTGAGGTCTCCGAAGCGGTTTCCGCCGTAGCGCAGGGCGGCGCCCAGGCAGCGTTCCTGCTTGGCAGGCCGACGGTAGCAGAGATCCGCGCCGTGTCGCTTGCAGGCGATGTTATGCCCCAGAAGTCCACATTTTTTTATCCCAAGCTGCTGTCGGGCTTGGTGCTGCGCGATTTAACGCTGGATCAGGTGGATTTAGATGCCGGGGCAGGGCAAGCGTCTTGATACGGCAGAGTATCATTGTTTTGGCAGCTTTTGCTGTCTCAGGCCTGCTTTGTGTCCGGGCGGACGCGCCGAAGCAGTCTGCGAAATCGCTGCTGCCGCCGTCGTTTTATGCTGGGCCGAGCTTCCCCAAGAACGCCCGGCCCTTCGGCGCTCTTCTGGCAAAGAATGGGTATGCGCGGGATTTCGGCGACAAATTCAACAAGCTCCTGCGCGGAGACACGCGCCGCCCGCGCATCGCTCTGACCTTCGACGACGGCCCGCACCCGGTCTACACGCTTCAGCTTCTGGACATCCTGCGCCGGACCCATACCCCCGCGACGTTCTTCTTGGTGGGCGAGCAGGTGGAAAAGTATCCCGGCCTGGCGCAGCTTGAAGTCGCCGAAGGAAACGAAGTCGCGAACCATACCTACGATCATGTCAACCTCACGGTCATCCCGCCGGAGCTGGTCGCGTATGAAGTGCAGCGCTGCAATGCCGCACTCCAAAAAGCCACGGGGGCGCCGGTTCGCTTTTTCCGCCCGCCCGGCGGCGAATACAACGGCGAAGTGATCCGGGAAGTGTCGAGGCACGGCTTTATTACGACGCTATGGACAAATGACCCCGGCGACTTCAGCCATCCGGCGGCTTCCGTCATTCAGAAGCGCACGCTCGCGCATCTGGAAAACGGCGGGATTATCCTGCTGCACGACGGCGTCCCCGAAACCTTGTCGGCCCTTCCGGCGATTATTGCCGAAGCCAAGCATCGCGGCTTTCAGTTTGTCACCGTCAGCCGCCTGACGCATCAGTAAAGGTGACGCATGGACTCTTTGCTCAAGCAGTGCCTCGTTGTTGGCGCGGGCGGCTTCTTCGGCGCGATTTCCCGTTTTCTCGTCAGCACCGTGATCACAAGCCGCTATGGCCCCCAATTTCCCTGGGCGACATTTATCATCAATATCACCGGATCATTTGTGATGGGTCTCTTAGCGACGCTGATTGCGGGCCAAGTCTTGACGAACCCGAACTGGCGGCTGGCTGTGACCACCGGCTTTATCGGAGCCTACACCACATTTTCCACCTTTGAGTACGAATCGGCGGCGCTCGGCGTGTCCTGGCCCGCGCTCGGTAATTTAGTCGGCAGCGTCGCCGCCGGCTACGGCGCGGTTCGTCTTGGCATCTGGCTGGGCCATCTTTGGCCGCGTTCCATTTAATGGTCCAAGTTTAATCTGCGCCCGCTTGTTGGAAAACAGGGCCGTAAGAGAGTTTACTTAGACGCCTGCACTGACGAAGGATACATCAATGGCACAACGATTAACTTTGGACGATATGGACAATCTCTCGGTCGGCAAGAAAGTCCGCCTGCACCGGCTCATGCACGAGCATGGTCCCGGCAACGGAACCTTGCTGCTGCTGCCGATTGATCAGGGGCTGGAACACGGCCCGCGCGACTTTTTCGTAAACCCTAACTCCGCCGATCCGAACTTCCAGTTTAAGCTGGCGATTGAAGGCAATTATTCAGGCATCGCGCTTCAGTACGGCCTCGCGCAGAAATATGGCACGCCGTATGCCGGACGCCTGCCGCTGATTGTCAAGCTGAACGGCAAGACCGAAATCCCGTCGGACGCCGAATCGTTCTCGTCGTGCAATGCGTCGGTCGAAGACGCCGTTGCGCTCGGCGCAGACGCGGTCGGTTATACGCTCTATGTCGGCTCTCCGGCGCAGGACCGCGACTTTGCCCAGTGGGCGGAAGTGCGGCGCGATGCCGAGCGATTCGGGATGCCGACGATTATCTGGGCCTATCCGCGCGGCGAAGCGGTGGAAGCCAAAGGCGGCAAAGAAAGCGTCTGGGCGATTGACTATGCCGCCCGTGTCGCCACCGAAATGGGCGCGGATGTCGTGAAAATCAACTTCCCGACCCACAGCCCCACCCCGGCCTCCCCCGCGCCTTACAATACAGAGGAGTTTTCACCTGAAGAAGGCATCGCCAAAGTCATCCAAAGCGCCGGCAAGACGCTGGTGCTGATCTCCGGCGGCGAAAAAGAACCCGACGACCAGCTACTTGTGAAAGCCCGCCAGTCGTTCGCCGCCGGCGCGACCGGCCTGATTTTTGGCCGCAACACCTGGCAGCGGCCCTATGCCGATGCGCTGACGCTGATGCGTAATCTGAGCAAGATTGCCGAAGAAGCGTAAGAAGCCCCCCCGCCCCCAATAATGGGGGAGCAGGATAAAGATTAGAGGTGTCTTTCTCCTGACGCTGGCTCTCCCATTATTGGGGGCGGGGGGAGTCTTCGACTTTCTATCAGGTACAATACGGCTACCATGCCTCTTCTCGAAGTCTCTGATCTCACCAAGCGTTTTCCGATTTCCCGCTCTACCGGCCCCTTGACGCGGACGACCGACTATGTCCGCGCCGTGGACGGCGTTAACCTCTCGCTTGACGCCGGGGAAACGCTGGGTCTCGTCGGCGAGTCCGGCTGCGGCAAATCTACATTAGGCCGCTGCATTCTGCGGCTGATCGAGCCGACTTCGGGAACCGTCACGTTTGACGGCCAAAACCTGCTGTCCCTGCCGCCGGAAGCCCTGCGCCGGGCAAGGCGCGAGATGCAGATTGTCTTTCAGGACCCGTTTGCCTCACTCAATCCCCGTATGAGCATCGGCCAGATTTTGGAAGAGCCGTTGCGAGTGCATCAAATCGTGCCGGCAAGCGAAGTGCGGAGTGAAGTTGCCCGGCTGCTGGATCAAGTCGGCCTGCCCCAGACAGCCGCCGCCCGGTACCCCCATGAGTTCTCCGGCGGACAGCGGCAGCGGGTCGGCATTGCCCGCGCCCTGTCCCTGCGCCCCGCGCTAATTGTTGCCGACGAGCCGGTGTCCGCGCTGGACGTCTCCATCCGCGCCCAAATCCTCAACTTGTTTCGCCGCTTGCAGGCCGAAACCAATGTCGCCCTGCTGTTCGTCGCCCATGATCTCGGCGCGGTCCGGTCCATTTCCCGCCGGGTCGCCGTCATGTATTTAGGCAAAATCGTCGAGCTGGCCCCCGCCGACGAGCTGTACGACAACCCGCGCCACCCGTACACTCGCGCCCTGCTTGCCGCCGTGCCGAGCCTCGACGGCGTCAAAATCGCCGCCGAAAAAGTCGAAGGCGACGTTCCCTCGCCGATAGACATTCCCTCCGGCTGCCGCTTCCGCACCCGCTGCCCCTTCGCCGCCCCGATCTGCGCCGAACAAGAGCCGCCGCTCGCCCCATTTGACGGCGCTTCCCCTGGCCACTATTCCGCCTGCCACTTCGCTGCGTCGTTGCCTGTGCTGAATACCCTGCTGCAATCACATTAAGCTCGTAAAAGCGCAGAAAACTCGTAAAAGCGCAGGCCGTATGGCCTGCGCTGTTTTGCGATTTTAGTTCTGCGGCAGTCCCGCTTGACCGGGAAACGCAATCTGCTTCAATCCCTGCCGCGCGGCTTGCTGGGCGGCTCCGGGGGGACCGATGACGTCGTAGGAGGGAGCAGTCAAGATGCTGCTCACGGGTATCTTGTCCACCGTTCCGTCATCCCACAGGACCAGGTAATACCCGGTTGCCCCGTGCGGATGATTGCTGACATAGAGGCCCGTATACGCAAATACGTCCCGCGTTCCCGCCTGTTTCGCCGTCCCGACTGGGGTGCCGTCAGGCCGCTTGTCGTGCAGGAAGTAGACAATCTGTGTGGTGTCGGGCAGGCTGAACAGGGCACCGGCTTGCTTGCCTCCGTTCGCGCCTGCATCCGGCAGGCCGTATTGCTTAGGGTGAACTGCCAGATCAGTCAGAATGCTATTTGTCCCGCCGAGCATGGAAGGAAACGCTCCCTCGTGCGTCCGGCGGTAAGTTTGCAGCAGCCCATAAATCCGGTGCAGCCGCTCCGTCGCCATCTCCGGCCCTGATGCCGCATCGGCTGGGCTGGCCGACGGCTGCAAGGCGACATTCTTAAACTCCGTCCACTGGTAGGGACGGGCGACTAATCGGAACAAGGCGGTACGCCGCAGCAAGGCGCTTGAAAGATGCCCTGTCTGCTGCGTTTTTATTGAGCGATAGTCCTGCGTCATTGCGTCGGGCGAGTCCGGCCAAGTGTTCGGCGTAACGAGCAGCTTGGCGAGAACTTTCCCGGACTTGTCCAGCGTGTAGACAGAACGCTCGTAATTCTCGCTGTCGTGCAGGGCGGCTTGCAGGGAATTGTCAGCCTTCAGCGTACTGGTGCGGCGGAAGTGGTCAGAAACCATAAAGACTGCGCCGCCCTGCGGATGTGGGAAAAGCGTGAAGATCACGTCACCCGCCGGTTTATGTAGGCGTACTTTCCCCACTGTTTTTGGGCAGTCCACCGTTTCGCTCCCGGTATCGGAGGCAATTCCGACTTGAAAGTCCGCGCTCGTAAGTGCGGCAGGAAACCCGGCTAGGTAGACGACAGGGCCGCCGAATAACTGCATCTGCAAGCCGCTCGCTGTTATGACGGTGTTCACCTTCCCATTCTTGAAAGCAGTCAGCACAACACGGCCCAGCGGCGCGTTGGAACTGTTCACAACAATGCGCGAACTCTGCCGAGGCGCCGTAGGAACGCGGAAAGCAACAAATAAGGCTTTCTGGCCGGCGGGCGCAGAAATCTTCGTTTCGCGAGTTTGAGCCGGCGGCGTAAAAGTTCCTACCGGCAGCGGATTTCCGTTTTGATCCCATTCCGCTCCAGACTGCGCGGAATCGCCTGCGATCCCGATAAGCTGAACCGCGTCCATCGCCGCCGGAGTCGTTTGCGCTTTCGCGGCAGGCCGCAGCATTGCCAGCGGAACCAGCGCGGCGGCGGTGACGGCAACGCTGAATATGAGGGCGCGGCGGGGCAGGGTTCGGCGGCGGGTGCTGTCTAAGATCATAGCAATCCTGCTTTCAATTTGGGAAGTTTGGGCCATCGCAATGGCGGCGGAACGAGGGGCGACGCGGGGCAGGGCGCTAGCGATTTCCAGCAAGTGCCGGGCGTAGTCCGGGGCGGGGATGCCGGAGGCGAGAACCAGGTCGTCGCAGGCTAGTTCCGACTCGGCCCGCAGGCGGCGGGCGGTGAGCCAGACCAGCGGGTAGAACCAGAGGAGGGCACAGGCGAAGTCGGCAAGACGATGGCCGGGCCAGTCACGGCGCTTGACATGGGCCATCTCGTGCAGCAGCACCGAGCGCAGGCGAGCGTCCGGCCAATCGGCGGAGGCCGACGGCAGGACGATTACCGGGCATCGCCAGCCCCAGGTCATCGGCACGAGAATGGTGGCCCGGCACAGGCGTGGGGCGGGCAAACCGAGAAGCCGAGCGCAGTCGCTGACGGCGGTAAGCGCCGGCTCGTCGTCAATGTCGGTGCAGGCACGGCTGAGGCGGTTGATGCCCCACAGGCCGAGCAGGGGGCGGGCGGACGCGAGGAGCAGGCCGAGAAGGTAAAGAAAGAACCCACCTCCTTGCTTCGCAGGGGTCCTCCCTGTTAAGGAGGACGAGGAGGACGAGGAGGCTGTGGCGGACGCGGCGTAGGATGCGACGGTGGGAACCGGGTGCGGCGCTAGAGCGGGCGCTTGGCCTAACTCTCCGCTCTCCTTAACAGGAAGAGTATCCGCAAGCGGATTACTGCGTATCGGTGTGGGACGAACCGGGGTGGGTTCCGCATCCTGCCTTGTTGCCAGCACCGGCAGGTGCCAGACTGGCAGCGACAGGGAAAAGAAGGGCAGTGCGAGAACCGCGCCCAGCGTCAGCAGGCAGACCAAATGCCGGGCGGCGGCGCTCGCCCGGCGTAGGATCAAAAGCAGCAGTCCGGCGGCGGCGAACACCAGCAGGCTCTTGAAAAGCAACGTGGCAGGCGGCGTGAGCAGCCACGGATAAATTGTCATTCTCATGTCCATGTCGTTTTCTCCATCTGTTTTCCGTGTTTCTAGTCCGGCATCATGTCAACGTGCGTCAGTCGAGGCGGCCACGGTTCGCCGGGAAAGAGCTGATAAAAGTCTGAGTCCTTCCGGTAGGGGTTTGGACTCGGAACCCAACTCCAGTCTTTTGGCTGAACTTCGCTGCTGCTGACTTTGGCGACTGAGCCGTCCGCCCGCAAGACATTAAAGAATCCGGTGTTTCGAAAGAACAGAGATCCATCCGGGTTTTGACCGTAATTGATGTTCTGGGCATCGGAGAGATGCCAGCGGCAGAAGGCAAGCACCGTCGTCGGCTCCGGCTCGAGGCGCAGATTATCACCGGCAATGCCAGCAGGAGGATGGGCAAACAGCGGCATGAGTACAAAGCGAATGTCGTAGTCGGTTGCGGCGACGTACCACTTGCCGGCTTCGGGGCAGCGAAACAGGGGCGGCGTCATGCCGTATTTGCCGAGTGGGTTGTGTGTGTGCGCCGCTGCGCCGCTGTCGTAGACAAGGGTTTGTGGGTCTTCGGCAGGCAGATGCCCGTCGAAGTCGTTTTCGTAAACCTGAGTCGCAAGGCCGAGCTGCCGCAGGTTTGAGAGGCAAGCAGTGTTACGCGCCGACTTTCGGGCGTGAAAGAAGACAGGTAATAGAAGGGCAATCAGCAGCGCTAAAATTGCAATAACAACAATGATCTCCACCAGAGTGAATGCGCGTTTCGCCATGTTACTCCCTCGCATTCTCAATGAGCGCCGAAAGCCGGGCAGACTCTTCGGCGGACAGGGGAGTATCGGAGACGGACAGCAGAGTCGCGACAGTCTGCTCAACGGAGCCGCCGAAGAAGGTCTGCATCACTTGCCGAAGCGCCGTCTTGGCGGCACTCACGCGGGGGCGGGTGGGGAGATACACATAGCGCGGGCCGTCTTTGACGTGCTTTAAATGGCCTTTGGTCTCCAAAATGCCGAGCAGGGTGCGAACCGACGAATAGGAAGGCGGGTCGGGCAGGGCGGCCTGCACCTCGGCGGCGGCGGCCCGGCCCTTCTCGTACACAATGTCCATGATCTGCCGCTCGCGGCGGCTGAGGCTGGAAGTTTTGTTCATGCGAATAATTTAGCATACTGCGGGTGGAATGTCAAGCATTACTGCTAAATTATTCGCATTTATTTTTGCCAGAAGGAGCAGGAGGGCATAAAAGGTCAGGGGCAAGCCCTGCCCCTACAAGTCTATCACTTGACTGTCAAAGGCAAGCTCGACGCCTGGCGGCAGATCGGCATTGGTAAGAGCGTAGTCGTAGTCGTGGGACAGATGGGTCAGAAGCGTGCGCTTCGGCTGGAGTAGGGCGATGGTTTCCAGCGCGGCATCTAAGTGGAAGTGGGTCTCGTGCGGCTCGCGCCGGACGGCGTCCAGCATCAAGAGGTCTAAGTTTTGCAGATGCGGCCAGGTTTCGGCAGGGATTTCGCTGACATCGGTGACATAGGCAAAGCGCGGGCCGAACTTGTACGCGAGTATCGGCAGGCGACCATGGCAGACGCGCAGAGGGAGTATTTCTAAGCCGTGGAGTGTCAGCGCGTCGCCGGGCGCGACCTCGGACAGCGACACTTGAGGCTTGCCGCCGCCCGCCTGCGTTTCCACAAAGATGTATTTGTAGATGCGCTTTAAGTCATCCAAAACGCCGGCTTCGGCGTAGACGGGCATCGGGAGGCCCGAACGGTAGTTGAACGTCCGCACGTCGTCAAGCCCGAAGATATGATCCGCGTGGGAATGCGTGTAGAGAATGGCATCGAGACGCCGGACGGAGTTTGCGAGAAACGCCAGCCGCATCTCCGGCGGCGTGTCTACCAAGATGTTCGCGCCATCGCCCGCTGTGACTAAAATGGCCGGGCGCAAACGCTTGTTGCGCGGGTCCGGCGACGAACAGACCGCGCAGTCGCAGCCGATCATCGGGACGCCGTGAGAAGTGCCGCAGCCGAGAACAGTGACTTTCATGTTCTCCATTGTACCCGAAGAAAACCCGACGCGAAAAAAAGACCCGCTGAGATCTTGTCTCAGCGGGCCTTTGCTCTGGATTTCTAACGGTTAGCCGCCCCCCCCGCCACCCGCGCCGCCTGCTCCCGCACCGCCGGCACCGCCTGCTGAACCGGATGCTCCGCCGCCCGCTCCGCTTCCGCCGGCAGCACCGCCTGCGCTTCCGCTGGCCCCACTGCCGCTCGCACCGCCGGCTCCGGCCCCGCTTGCACCGCCGGCTCCATTTGCCCCAGCTCCATTCGCGCCTGCCGCGTTGGAACCCGCCGCGCCGCTCGTACCTGCCCCGGCTCCGCCAATCCCATTGGCTCCGGCGGCATTGCCTGCCGCACCCGCGCTGCTGCTGCCTGCCGTTCCCATGCCCGGCGAACTTGTGCCGGAGGGACTTGCCGTGGTTGCGGTTCCTGCTGGGCTGGAAGTCGCCGATGGGCTGGACGTTCCGGGCGTCGCCGACACGCCGCTGCCAGAGGCGCCGCTGCTTGCAGAGCCGCCGCTTGCAGAGCCACCACTTGCAGAGCCGCTTTGGCCGCCCTGACCACCGCTTTGGCTTCCTCCACTTTGACTGCTGCCGCCTGCCTGGCCTGCGCCGCCATTACTGCCTGACGCCCCACCTTCCGAGCCGACAGTTCCGCCGCCGCCGGCACTCGCGCCGCCGCTTGGCGCTGGACCGCTGCCCTGAGTGGACGCCGCGCCGCTGGAGTCGCTGCTGGTCGCCGAGTTTGCGTTGTTCTTACGCAGATGGCTAGTCGCGGCGAATGCAATCAGCGCTACTAAAACAAGGCCGGCAATGATAAACGGCAGAGCGCGGCGGGCGGCGGCGTTCTTTGCCACGGCATCCTGCGCTTTTTGCTGGTTTTCGGCGCCGGCGCCGCTGTCAGTGTTTGGGTCTTTTTGCCCGTTGGGGTCTTGGGAATAACTGGTTGCCATAGGTTTCTCTTTCCATTACTGCTCAGTGTCGGTGTTCCCTGCATTTCCTGCCCCCAAACCGAGTAAGCGCAAGTTGCGGGTATAATAATCCCCAGTAAGTTACTAGGAAATAATAAACTAGGAAATGCTAAACTAGGAAAAGAAAAATGCCTGAGCCGTCCGCCCATCGTTTAGAAGATTTGATCGGCAACACGCCGCTGGTCCGCCTCTGCAAGATAGAGCGCGAAGTCCCCGGCGTCGAGATTTACGGCAAGGCTGAGTTCTTCAATCCCGGCGGCTCGGTGAAGGACCGGCCCGCGCTGAACATGATTTTGGAAGGCGAGAAGTCCGGGCAGCTTCGCCCCGGCAAGATTATTCTGGACGCCACTTCGGGCAACACCGGCATTGCCTACGCGATGATCGGCGCGGCGCGGGGCTACAAAGTGCGCCTGTGCCTGCCGAAGAACGTCACGCCGGAGCGCAAAAAAATCTTGTCGGCCTACGGCGCGGAGATTGTCTACACCCCGCCCGCCGAGCAGTCCGACGGCGCGATTCGGGTCGTCAAGCAGCTATACGCCGAGAACCCCGACTTGTACTTCTATCCCGACCAGTACGGCAATCCTGCCAACTGGCAGGCCCACTTTAAGACGACCGGCCCGGAGATCTGGGCGCAGACCGAGGGCCGGATCACCCACTTTGTCGCCGGCCTCGGCACGACCGGCACGATGATGGGAGCCGGCCGCTTCCTGCACTCGGTCAACCCCGGTATTAAGCTGATCTCTATGCAGCCCGACTCGCCGTTCAATGGCTTGGAGGGCCTCAAGCACTTAGAAACTGCCATCGTCCCGCCGATCTACGACCCCACGGTCGCCGATGAGAACATCGAATGCCGCACCGAAGATGCGTATGTCATGGTCAAGCGCCTGGCTCGCGAGGAGGGCCTTTTGGTCGGCATCTCCGCCGGCGGCAACGTTCACAGTGCGCTGGAGGTTGCGAAGACCGCCCCCAAAGGCAGCGTCATCGTCACGGTTCTCTGTGACAGCGCTGACCGCTACTTGTCCGAGCGTTTCTGGGAAGACCCCGCCGGCGAGCCGCACCCGCAGATTTAGCAGGGAAAACCGCCATAAGACCATGCCATAAATGGCACGGCTACAGGGCGAAGCGCCACGAAGTACCGCTTCGTGGCACTGGGAAATGTCAGCGCGGAATGTTCTTAACCCCGCGAAGCGGTGTTTTGTGGCGTCTGCGCCCTGTAGCCGTGCCATTTATGGCATGGTCCTACACCGTACAAGATTTAGAATTATGGAACTTCGCACTTTAACCGCAGATGACGCGCCGGCAATCGGGAAATTGATGGCAGAGGCGTTTGGCCGGGGAAGCTGGTCCGAGCCGCCGAAAGAGATCAAGCCGGAAGTTGCGAAGACGCGGCTCGGCGTCTTTGATGGGCCGCGTCTGGTCGCCTGCGCGATCATCAATCCGCTGACACTGGCCTGGGGCGAGGCGGAGGCGCCGATGGGCGGGATCGGCGGGGTGGCCTGCACGGCGGACCAGCGCGGGCGCGGCCATGTCGGGCGGCTGCTGGGCGAGTCGCTGCGGGCGATGCGGGACGCCGGGCAGTACCTAAGCGGCCTGTACCCCTTCTCGTTTTCGTTTTACCGGCGGCACGGCTGGGACTGGGTGGGGGAGCAGAAGCAGTATGCCGTCCCAACGTCCGAGCTGAAGGCCGGGCCGGAAGGCAGACGCCTGACCATGTACGAAGGCTTAAACGCGCTGGACGTGATTCGGCCCGTGTACGAGCAGTTCGCCCGGCGTCACTGCGGGATGGGTCTGCGCTTAGAAACCGCGCCCGGCGACACGGCCTCGTACTGGTGGAAGCGCACTCTGGACTACAGCGGCAACGGCAATCGCACCACCTATGTTCAGGTTTATTGTGACCCGAAAACAGGCCAGCCGGAAGGCTATTTGACGTTTCTGTACCCACAAGACGGCGACACCGGGCAGGTCGGCGACTTTGTCGCCAACACACCTGCCGCGTACAGGGGCCTGCTCTCCGTGCTGCACTACTACGGCGTCCAAGTCGAAAAAGTCAGCCTCAGCGCCCCGATGGACGACCCTTTAGCGCTTCATCTGATGCACTGGGATTTGGAAACAAAGATCAAGCCGCTGTTCATGGGCCGCATCGTGGATGTCCAAGTGGCGCTGACGACTCTGCCCCTGGAAGCAGACTTGTCAGGTAAAATTGTCCTGCAAGTGGGCGATGAGCAGTGTGACTGGAACAACCAAACATTTGCCGTCACAGTGGACGCAGGCCGAGTTACAGTCGCGCCGACACCCGACGCGCCGGGCGTTACAGTGGACATCCAGACACTTTCGCAGGCGTATTGGGGCCAGCCGTCGCTTGACAGGCTGCGAGCTGCCGAACGCCTGTCGGCCGCTGATGAAGCGCAGTACGCGCTGCTGTCTCGGCTCCTGCCGCCGCGTATCTGCTTTCTGCGGGACTTCTTTTGAGCCACGGAATAAGTTCCGAGGCTCAGAAAAACACTGTCGAGGCGACGGCAGAGTAGACCGTCAGGATTGTCTTGTGTCGCCGCGACACTGTTCTCTTTTAGCCTCGGAATTTATTCCGTGGCTTCGAGAGGCTTGCAAGTTACACATTATGCCGCTTCAACTGACAACACAGCATGACCAAGCGATCCGCGCTCATGCCGCGAAAGATTATCCGCACGAGTGCTGCGGGTTTCTGATAGGCCGGGCGGACGGTGAGGCCGTCGCCGTAAGCCGCACGGTTTCGGCGGCGAACCTGCGGGACGATTCGCCGCGCAATCGGTTCGAGATTGACCCCGGCGACTTGGTCAAGGCCGACCGGGCGGCGCGGGCGGAGGGCTTTGGCGTGGTGGGGTTCTACCACAGCCACCCGGACGCGCCGGCCAAGCCGTCGGAGTTTGACCGGGAACATGCCTGGCCGGGGTACTGTTACGTCATCGTGTCGGTCTTGGCGGGCCAGCCGCAGGAAATGCGGTCTTGGCGGCTCGCCGAAGACCACCGAGCGTTTACCGAAGACGAAATTGCGATCACTGAGGAGATAAGCTAGATGTCCGTGACAATACTCGTGCCGACCCCGATGCAGCGGTACACGATGAACAAAGAGGAAATCGAAGTCGGCGGCGCGACTGTGGACCATGCCCTCATGCACCTGACGGAGAATTATCCCGACATCAAGAAGCATTTGTTTAACGACGACGGGACGCTGAGGGCGTTCGTCAATGTCTACGTCAATGACGAGGACAGCCGGCATTTGTCGGGCGGCGCAACGCCGGTCCAGGACGGCGATGTGCTGACCATCGTGCCGAGCATCGCGGGCGGGCTGGACGCGGTCGGGACCGGCGGAGCGCCGTCGTTTCATCTGGCAGGCGATCCGAGCGCGGAGACGCTGTCAAACGACGAAGTGCTGCGTTATTCGCGCCACCTCATCATGCCGGAAGTGACGATGGAAGGGCAGAAGCGGCTGAAAGCGGCCAAAGTGCTGTGCATCGGCACCGGCGGCCTCGGCGCACCCCTGACGATGTATTTGGCGGCGGCGGGCGTCGGCACGATTGGGCTGGTGGATTTCGATACGGTGGACGTGACCAACTTGCAGCGCCAGATCGTGCATCGGGAGAGTTCCGTCGGCAAGCCGAAGATTGACAGTGCGGAGCAGACGCTGAAAGAGATCAACCCGTATGTCCATATTATCAAGCACGAGGTCATGCTGACATCGGAAAATGCGCTGGACATCCTGAAAGACTACGATGTCATCGCCGACGGCACCGACAATTTTCAGACGCGGTATTTAGTCAACGACGCCTGCGTCCTGCTCGGCAAGCCGAATGTCTACGGCTCCATCTTCCGTTTCGAGGGCCAAGCGTCCGTCTTTTTCGCCAAAGACGGTCCCTGCTACCGCTGCCAGTACCCGGAACCACCCCCGCCCGGCCTCGTCCCAAGCTGCGCCGAAGGCGGCGTGCTGGGCGTCCTGCCCGGCATCGTCGGCGTTATTCAGGCCATCGAAGTCGTAAAATTAATTCTGAGCGAAGGCCATACTTTAATCGGGCGGCTGCTCATGTTCAACGCGCTCAAAATGTCCTTTAGAGAATTCAAAGTCCGCAAAGACCCGGCCTGCCCGATCTGCGGCGAGCATCCGACCCTCACGCACCTGATTGACTACGATGAGTTCTGCGGGGTGGGGCGCGGCGACGAAGGCCCGGCGCTAACCACGGGCGAGGAAATTACGGCGACCCAGCTTCAAGAAAAGTTCGAGCGCGGCGACCCTTTCACGCTGATAGATGTCCGGGAGCCGTATGAGTACGCTATCGGGCATATCCCCGGCTCGAAGCTGGTCCCGCTCGGCACGGTCAAAGAGCGCCTGCATGAGTTCGACACGTCGGAAGAGATCGTCTTGCAGTGCAAGTCCGGCAAGCGGTCGTCGGAAGCCTTGCAGATCTTCAAGCAGGCCGGGTTCAAGAAATTGCAGAACCTGCAAGGCGGCATTCTGGCCTGGTCGGAGGATGTTGATCCGAGTGTGCCGAAGTATTAGACGTTGAGCGAGGGAAGTGAGGGAATAAATTCCTCTCGCTAGGATAACGTCCTTCGGACGAAAGAGCGGAAGCTAAATATGTACAGCTCTTTCGTCCGAAGGACGTTCATATTCAGCAAGAGGAATTCATTCCCTCGTTTCCTCGCTTTTGTTCCTCTTGACACTCTCTCTTTACGCCGGGTAGAATGCTCCCAATCAAAACCCATTTGTCCAGTCAATCACTAGACAATCTCGCCAAAGCAGATTTCGCAAAGAGAATGATCACTATGACAACCGCCGACGAGACCCAAAAAGTGCGCCTGAATCTCACTTTCCCTGTGGACCGCGTAGACCAGCCGCTGCTGGCCCAGGCGATCAAGAACTTCGGCGTTGTCGCCGATATTCGCCGGGCGCAGATTGAGCCGCAGACTGGGGGCTACATCATGCTGGAGCTGACTGGGACCGACAAGCAGATTGACGACAGCGTGGCGTTCTGGAAAGCGTTCGGCGTCGGGGTCGGCTTCATCGGCATTGACGAAGCGCAAGCATACTAGGATATTACCCACTCAGAGGAGACGGCAATGGCAGACAATTACGCGCACCCCGAAGCGCTGATCGAGACCGAGGAAGTCGCGGCGGCGCTGAATTCCGGCGCATTCAAGCTGATTGAGATTGACGTAGACACCGACGCCTACGCGCAGGGGCATCTGCCGGGCGCTCTCGGCTTCAACTGGCAAACAGAGCTGGAAGACACGCTGCGGCGCGATGTCCCGGACCAGGCACAGTGGGAAGCCCTGCTGTCGAAGTCCGGCATTTCGAACACCGACACGCTGGTCCTGTACGGCGACAACAACAACTGGTTTGCGACCTTCGGCTACTGGCTATTTCTCATCTACGGCCATGACCGGGCGAAGCTGAAATTGATTAACGGCGGGCGCAAAAAGTGGATCGCCGAAGGCCGCGAGCTGGTGACAGACGTTCCCGCGCCGACCCCGGCGGCCTATACGGCGTCCGAGCCGAACTGGGAGCTGCGGGCGTTCCGGGACGAAGTCCTGCAAAAACTCAGCGACCCCAATGTCACCCTGATTGATGTCCGTTCGCCCGATGAATACTCCGGCAAGGTGATCGCGCCGCCCGGCATGAGCGAGTCGGCCCAGCGCGGCGGCCATATTCCCGGCGCCCAGTCCGCGCCCTGGCTGAACGCGGTCAAAGATGACGGCACGTTTAAGTCCGCCGACGAGTTGAAAGCGTTTTACGCCGGCAAAGGCGCCACCGAAGGCCGCGACGTGATTGCCTACTGCCGCATTGGCGAGCGATCGTCGCACACCTGGTTTGCGCTGTATAACCTGCTCGGCTTCGAGAACGCCAAAAATTACGACGGCTCGTGGACCGAGTGGGGGTCGGTGATCGGCGCCCCGATTGAGCGCGAAGTCCCGACGGTCCCCGGCACGGACGGCGGCGGCAAAGTCTGCCCGCCGTAACCCCATGCGATTAACCACGAAAAGCCAGTACGGCCTGCGGGTGCTGGGCGATTTGATCCAGAACTGGCGCGACGGCAACGGCTACCGCCAGGTCGGCGAGCTGGCGCTGCGGTGCGAAACGTCGCAGAAGTACTTAGAGCAGGTGCTTCTGCCGCTGTCTCATGCTGGGATACTCGAAAGCAAGCGCGGCCAGCACGGCGGCTACCGGCTGAACCGTGCGCCGTCGGACGTGTCACTCGCCGAAGCCCTGCGCCATTTGGAGGGCCTGCTGATGCCGATTCCCGCCTGGGCCGACGACCGTGCCCAAGACTCGTCGGAGCTGGCCCGTGTCCTGCGCCGTGTCCGCGACTCCATCCGGGACATCCTGGAAAGCACGTCCATTGAAGTCCTCGCCGAAGGCGGCAGCCCCGACCCGAAGCGCACCGACGAAGCCGTCGAAGCCCTCATGTACTATATCTAGTCTACCGATACCTATCTTGACAGCCGCGCCGCTTTTGTGCCAAACTGTTTATGCTTTGCTGCCGCAGGGCGGCAAAAAGAAGGGAACCGCCTGCAAGCGGCCCCCTTCTTCTTAGCGAACCTTAAAAGCCGAGGCTCTTAGGAATTCGCAAAATCGCAGCAATTGCCGAAACAACGGCTGCGATGGTCTGCGCGATTGGTCGAGCTTTGACAAAAGCCCGTCGCAGCTTCTTGGACATGGGAGATATACTTCCTTTCTGTCCTTGTAGGAAAGACAGCCCATAGACGGCTGTCTTTCCTACTGTACCTTTTTTGCCTGCTTTGCTGCCTCAACAGCAAAAAGAAGGGAACCGCTTGCCGGCGGCCCCCTTCTTCTCTGCGAGCCTTAAAATCCGAGGATTTTAAGTATTCGCAAAATCGCAGCGATTGCGCTAACAACCGCCGCGATGGTTTGAACGACGGGTCGAACTCGAACGAACGCCCGCCGCAATTTGCTGGACATAGGAATCACCTCCTTTCTGCCCAGTTGGGAAAGACGGTCCTCGCACGGGCCGTCTTTTCTACTTTACCTCATTTCCATGCTCCCTCGCTGCCCGTACCCGGTTTGACAATCCCCCGCCAAAAATGCTATTCTGCATTAGTAGACGCGCCCCGCGTCAGACTGTCTCGCAAGGCGGCTTCTATGACACAGCCACTCGGCACGTTTTCCCTGGTTCTGCACTCGCATATCCCCTATGTCCTCGCGCATGGGCGCTCGCCCCACGGCACGGACTGGCTTGCGGAAGCCGCCGCTGAAACCTATCTGCCCCTGCTCGATACCTGCCATAAGCTGATCGCCGAAGGCATCTCGCCGAAAATCACCCTCGGCCTGACCCCGGTGCTGGTGGAGCAGCTTGCCGACGAAAGTTTTCAAAGCGAGTTTTCAGGCTACCTGCGCGGCAAGGTCAAGGCCGCCCAAGCCAACGGCGAGCAGTTCCGGCAGGAAGGCAATTACCATCTCGCGTATTTGGCCCGCTACTGGGAAGACTGGTACGGCAAAGCGCTTTCGGACTTCGAGAATGTCTATGGGCGCGACATCGTCGGCGCGTTCCGTGCGCTTCAAGACGCCGGACACATCGAGATCATCACGAGCAGCGCGACCCACGGCTACTCGGCGCTGCTGGCCCAGGACACGAGTGTTCAGGCGCAGGTGAAGACCGGCATCCAGGCTTACGCGCGGCACTTCGGGCAACAGCCGCGCGGCTACTGGCTGCCCGAATGTGCCTACCGCCCGCGCTACCGCTGGTCGCCGTCAGTCACCGTCCCCGATGTCAAGTACGAGCCGATCTTGCGAAAAGGCACTGATGAGTTTCTCGCCGAAAACGGCATCCGCTACTTTTTTGTCGAAGGCAGCCTGCTGCACGGCGGCGAAGCGCTCGGCGTCTACGCCGACAAGTTCGGGCCGCTCAAAGAGCTGTACCGACAGTTCCAAAAAGAGACCGTTGAAGTCAGCTACAGGCCGTACACGACCTACCGGCCTTATCTCGTAGACTCGTCGGGCCAAAAAGAACACCCAACGCTTGCCGTCTTCGGGCGCGACGCCGCCACCGGCCAGCAGGTCTGGAGCGGGGAGCAGGGCTACCCCGGCGACCCGTGGTACTTGGAGTTCCATAAGAAGTTTGTTCGGGCCGGCGAAAAGTCGCTCGGCCTGCGCTACTGGCGCATCAGCGAGGACAAAGCCGACATGGACGCCAAAGCCC